>JANMEE010000279.1:0-34635 GCA_031376645.1 Dolichospermum sp. OTE_75_concoct_329_sub
GATTTATGGCATGGAATTATGGGCTGATTTAGCTCTAAATTTAATCAATCTCAAGCCTCATAAACGCCTCTTTTTTCAACGTGGTTTTCAGGCTCTATCCCTTATGAAACAAGCTGTTTAACCACCTTGTCACCCGTTAAGGTAAATTTACTAATGGTTCCATATCACCTTTTTGTAGAGGTAAGAAAAAAGCGGGAATTGCTTCTGATAAATTAAAAGGATATAATTACCACCTCTTGTAAAAAATTCTGGTTTCTTTACAACCTCTTCTCCTGTGAAAATGTGGTCGCGGTCTTTTCCTTGTTCAAAGACAAAATCATTATATAGTCGGACTAAATAAAAACCTATTAACTGGACTAAATAAGGTTGACCACAGGTTAAATCATAAATTTTATCCAGTGCTTCGGTTTTGTAATCTAATAAAAAATCTTCAATTGCTGGGTTAGAGAGAATTTGACCAGTTGCACCACGTCCTAAAAAACCGACTTCTAAATGTAGAGAAACTGCTCATTAATATTAGTCAGAATCAGGATATCCAGGATTTGAGGATTTTCAGGATGTACATAAATATTAAAAATAGAAAATATTTTGATAGATAAAGGTTTACAGGGTTTTACACGCAGAAAAGTGCAAGATTATTAACAATAGAGCATAATTAACCTTTATAACCATCAGCCAACACAGTAAAAAATGATGAATACACAACCAACAAACCAACCTATCCGCGTCGGAGTTCTGGGTTTTGGTGGACTCGGACAAGCAGCAGCAAAACTCCTCTCCAGCAAACGAGAAATGATTCTCGTTACAGCCGCAGACCAAAAAGGCTATGCTTACTCTACAGAAGGCTTAAACACCCAAGCTTGTATTACGACCTACCAAAAACAGGGTACAGTCGGTTATTTAGAACCAGTTGGTACATTAAGTAATAACAGCATTAAAGACTTAATTCAAGCCACAGGCGACGTTGTAGATGGTTATTTCCTAGCTTTACCCAACCTCCCCAACGATTTTATCCCCACCGTCGCCAAAGAATTCATCAAAGCTGGTTGGAAAGGTGTCCTGGTAGATGCTATAAAACGCACTAGTGCAGTTGAACAACTGTTAGCGATGAAAGACGAACTGCAAGCAGCGGGAATTACTTATATGACAGGCTGTGGTGCTACTCCTGGACTTTTAACCGCCGCCGCTGCATTAGCCGCGCAGAGTTACGCCGAAATTCACAATGTAGTTATTACCTTTGGTGTGGGTATTGCTAACTGGGAGGCTTATCGCGCTACTGTTCGGGAAGATATCGGACATATCCCCGGTTATAGTGTGGAAGCCGCTAGAGTTATGACTGACGCAGAGGTAGAAGCATTACTAGATAAAACCAACGGCGTATTAACTTTAGAAAACATGGAACACGCTGATGATGTGATGTTAGAAATTGCTGGCATTTGTTCACGGGATAGAGTCACAGTAGGTGGTGTAGTTGATACCCGCAATCCTAAAAAGCCCTTGAGTACAAATGTGAAAATTACCGGACGCACCTTTGAAGGGAAAATCTCCACCCATACCTTTACATTAGGCGATGAAACCAGCATGGCGGCTAATGTGTGTGGACCAGCCTTTGGTTATCTCAAAGCCGCTCAGGAATTGCATCAACGGGGTATTTCCGGCTTATTTACGGCTGCGGAAATCATGCCTAAATTTGTCAAATAGGTAATTGGTGATAGGTAATTGGTAATAGGAATAACTCTTATCTATCACCTATCATCTATTCCCAGGAAGAATAAGATTCTTGATATTCTTCTGCTTCCACAGTTGCAGGTGTTTGGATCACAAAAGGTAATTCTGCACCGATTAAACCCCTTTGAATCCGTTCTGATGTTTGATTAAAAACTATAAACAGAGGATAAATAGTATTAGCACCTTCACTTAAAATATGACTGTGACGAGGGTGCATAATCCATTCATATTCTTTATCTAACCAAACTTGGCTTTGTCTCCATCTTTTCAATAAATCAGAAAAGTCTTCATGGGGACGATGAATGAAAATTAAAATCTCTACATCGGTTTTAATTTTCCATTCTGGGTCACATAAGATAATAGCAACATCACAAGGTAAACTTGTCGTCTGTGAAGTCTTAGTTTCCAGATCACGGATACGGACAATGGGGAGAGGGATAGTAATGACACTTTCCCCAGAACGACGGAGACTAGGAATCATCTCCAAATAGGGACGATGTTGTTTGAGGAGAGCGATCGCTGATATATGATTGGTATACTCAGCTAAACTAGTTTCATAAAGAGATTTATGTACAGTCATAATTTTGTAACATATAAAAGTGTAAAGTATGAAGAATGAAGGATTGAACTTGTTTTGTTCGTCTTCATTATTCATCTTTCAACCTTTGCTTAACCCAGTTTTTCAAATACTTTGAACATTGGTAAATACATAGCTAACAAAATTGTCCCCACCATTCCTCCTAATACCACAATCATCACAGGTTCTAAAACACTAGTGAGTGACTTAACCGCTTGTTCTACTTCATCTTCATAGAAATCGGCAACTTTCATCAACATTCCATCTAGTTGACCCGTTTCTTCACCGATACTCATCATCTGAATTGCCATACTTGGAAAAACCGCTTCTTTGAGCAAAGCAACACTAATCATCCCCCCCTGTTGAACCTCTTCACGAGCCGCGTCAATGGCGTTAGCAATAACTTGGTTTCCTGATGTGTCTCGCACAATTTCTAAACAGGTTAAAATCGGGACTCCAGAGCGAGTTAATGAACCAAAAGTTCGACTAAACCGAGCAATGGAAGATTTTTGAATCAAGTCACCAAACAAAGGCAATTTTAGAGAAATACTATCAATATTTAACCTACCAACAGCAGTTTTGTAATACTGCTTATAGGCAAACGACAATGCAAATAAAGCCCCAATAATCACTAAAGACCAATAACTTCGTAATATTTCACTACAGGTCATTAAAAATTGTGTAAGTGCAGGTAATTCTATACCTATATCTTTAAAAATGGTGGCAAAAATCGGAATTAAAAAAACTGTCATCCCCACAAAAATCGCAGTTGCCAAAAAGCCTACTACTACTGGATACGACATAGCTGATTTAATTTGGTTTTGTAATCTTGCCATATCTTCCAATAATTTAGCCAGACGATTTAAGACCTCATCTAGCACACCCCCAATTTCTCCAGCTTGCACCATACTTACATACAAACCATCAAAACAATCAGGATGTTTTCGCATAGAATCCGAGAGGTTAATTCCAGTTTGAACATCGGCACAAATTTCTATCAAAGCTGCTTTAAGTTTAGGATTACTACACTGTTCAGATAGTACACCCAAGCCTCTGACTATGGCTACACCTGCATTCACTAAAGCAGCAAATTGACGGGAAAAAACTGCTTTATCCTTGACAGAAACCTTCACAAAGGAATTTTGAATTTTCTGTATATCAAACCGAGAAGCCAAGCTTTGAGATTCTTTTAATTCTTGAATAGCAAAACCTTGATCTCTGAGTTTAGTCCGAGCATCAGTCAAGGAATCAGAGGTAAATTTTTCTGTTCTGGATTTTCCTTGAGAGTCACGAATTTTAGCAACATAAGTAGGCATAATATTAATTGGTAATTGGTAATTGGTAATTGGTAATTGGTAATTGGTAAAAATTTCCTGGACATTCCTTCTTTTTACCAGTTCTTTATTTCCTTTAACGTAGTTTAGCTCCTGCTGGGGCTGTCGCTCCAATTAGACGCTGTACTTCATCTGGTTTAGAAGTTTTAGATATTGCTGCTTCAAAAGAAATAGTTCCAGCTTTATATAAATCAGCTAAAACTTTTTCTAGAGTTTGCATTCCCAATTTACCACCAGTCTGAATAGCTGAGTAAATTTGTGCTGTTTTCCCCTCTCGAATCAAGTTAGAAATAGCGGGGGTAATAATCATAATTTCTTGAGCCATTATCCGACCATATTCATTTGGTTTGGGGTTTTTCTTAGATACTAAAGTTTGACTAAAAACCGCTACTAACGAGTTAGATAACTGCACTCGCACCTGAGTTTGTCTTTCTGAGGGAAAAACGTCAATAATCCGGTCAACGGTTTGTGCAGCAGAACTTGTATGTAATGTACCAAATACTAAGTGACCTGTTTCTGCGGCAGAAATTGCCAAAGCAATTGTTTCTAAATCCCGCATTTCCCCTACCAAAATAATATCAGGATCTTCCCGTAAAGCTGCTTTTAAAGCATTAGCAAAACTCTTCGTATCTTCCCCTAATTGGCGTTGGTGAACTAAACTTTTAATTGGTTCATAAACAAATTCAACAGGATCTTCAACCGTTAAAATATGTTCTGCCCTAGTGCGGTTAATTAAGTCAATCATTGCCGCTAGGGTAGTAGTTTTCCCAGAACCAGTCGGACCCGTGACGAGAATTAATCCTCTAGGTTTTTCCGTCATTTCTCGGACTATATCTGGCAAACCTAATTTTTCAAAGTTAGGAATTTTAGAACTTAATGCTCGTAAACAAGCAGCAAAAGCACCACGTTCTTTATAGACATTCACCCGGAAACGAGCTAATCCTTTCACACCATAAGAACAATCTAATTCCCATGTTTGCTCCAAGGTTTTGCGTTGAGTGTTATTGAGCATACTGAAAATTAGCCTTTGGCACTCATCAGCACTCAATTTGTGTTCACCAATAGGTGTTAGATGTCCACTAATCCGGAAATAGGGAGGCAACCCAGCGGATAGATGCAGATCCGAACCCCCCATATTGATCAGTTGCTCCATTAAGTCTTCAATCATCATTTCCATAGTCTCTTTTCGCTCCAATTAATTAACAATAAAAAAACTTAAAAATCTCAACTCAAAATCTCCGGCTAATCTGTAAAGCGAGGTGTCATACAGTAAGGACAATCTAACCATTCCGGTTGTAATTCCCCACTGCAACTCAGACAAGTCAGACCACTTTTTCGTTTAGCTTTTAATTCAGCCTCTAAACCGTTGTCTGTAAATGTTACCCGTTCTACTTCCTCTAGAGTAGTTGCACCTTGGCGAACTAGGTCTAAACTGTATGCCAGCAAGGTTTTCATCCCCTCTTCAACAGCTACTTCTTTAATCCTTTCTGTAGGAGCTTCCTTATTGATCAGGGTTTGCAGATCTTCAGTAATCCGCATCACTTCATAAACACCACAACGCCCCTTATAGCCAACACCACCACATTTCTGACAGGGATTTTTATGGGTGGCTATTTCTTCCGGTGGGATAATATTGGCTTTGTAAAAAGTCACCTGAGCCTCTTGGGAAGCTATTAGACCATAGCGAGCTAGTTCTTCAATGGTGGGAGTATAGGCAATTCGACATTCAGAACAGACACGACGGACTAGACGTTGTGCTAAAACCCCAATTAAAGAACTGGAAATCATGAAAGGTTCAATACCCATTTCTCCTAAGCGAGCGATCGCTCCAGGCGCATCATTAGTGTGTAAGGTAGTTAATACCAAGTGACCTGTTAATGCCGCTTCAATCGCCGTTTTAGCTGTTTCTTTATCCCGTGTTTCCCCCACCAACAACACATCTGGATCTTGACGTAAAAAAGCTCGCAATGCCGTTGAAAAATCTAACCCCTTTTCCCGAATTACCTGTACTTGAGTAATCCCCGGTAAACTGTACTCAATCGGATCTTCTACGGTACTGATATTAATCCCCGGATCATTCTTTTCTGATAGAGCCGAATACAAGGAAGTAGTTTTCCCCGAACCAGTTGGTCCTGTCACGAGAATTAAGCCGAATGGCTTACTAACCATATCCTTAACAATATTCAAGGTTTCTGGGTCAGTAATTAACTTATCCAAACCCAATTGAGTAGAAGAGTTATCTAAAATCCGCAGAACCACCTTTTCTCCATAGCGACTAGGTAGAGTATTTACCCGAAAATCTACCTTGCGTCCTGCGAATAAACGGCGAATCCGGCCATCTTGAGGTAAACGTCTCTCAGCAATGTCCAGGTTAGAAATAATTTTAAATCGGGCTGTTACCGCTGGGATAATTTTTTTCGGCATATTTTCAAATGCTTCACGTAATACCCCATCTTTACGGAAACGAATCCGGAGATACTCTTCCTGGGGTTCAATATGAATATCCGAAACACCCTCAGTTAAAGCCTTTAACAAAATCCGGTTAACAAGTTTAATGATTGGTGCATCATCAGCACCTTTCATGACTTGATCTAAATCAACATCATTATCACTACTTTCCTCTATGTCCAGATTATCTAAATTGTATAAATCTCCCTTAACATCATAATTTTTTTGCTGGTCTAATATCTTTTGGCGGGCAGCTTCTTCATTCAAGTATTGATTAATGATAGTCTGGTAATCCTTTTGAGTAATTACCCTGCGCTGCAAAGCCAAGTTTTTAGGACGCAAAATCCGGTTGAGATCATCAGAAGCGTCTAGATTATCCGGATCAACCATTGCCACCACAACATAAGTTGGGTTTTGGTTATTATCTGTTGACAATGGTAATAACTGATGCCGACGACAGATTTCAATAGGAATAAACTGTTTGATTAACGTCCCTACACCTGTGGTATCAATTTCCTTGATTTCAGGATCAAGATACTCAACACCGTATAAAATTTTGAGTTCAAATAAATGTTGTTTTTTGTATGCTGTTACCAACTCAGGTGATAATTGTCGCCCAGTAATTGACTCTAATACCTCTGTCAGTGGTTTGCCAGATTTGCGGCTGTCAATCACAGCTCGTCTCATCTGTTCATTATTGACATAACCAGATGTTACTAACTTATTACCGAAAGGCGAAAACTCAGTTCTTGTAGTTAGCGCGGTGCTGCGTCCTTGTGATGATGAGTAATTCATAAGCAGTTAGGTAGGGTAGGGAAACCTCTTCTTTAAGTATTCCCATACTGTGGTAGATAATTCTCATTGATACTGTATTAAATTCAAGTTAACAACCTTTCTATGTAAAAATTTTTATAGCGAGGCAACAGTTTGGGATTTTCTGGGATTTTTCATTAATTTGTTACCATACTTATTCCGTCATTGGTCACAATAGAATCACAGTGGGAACACTTCCTGCCCAAATATCGGCAATTAAATTTCTGCTGTTAAAAGCATCTGGGATGAGTGGATAATAGTAAACGAAAATAAACAGGTAAACTATATAAGCCAGCAATTAGGCGAACGAATAGAGGTATAGTAAGCAGTCGCTGAAGTTACTAAACACGCCGAACTCTAAGTCAAACAAACCATTCCTCTCAGCACTTAAGTGACTGAGTTTCCCACTTACCAAGTATTCTTATGAAAAGTGACTCCCCGTCCGAAATTAACTCCAACGAATCTAGCAACGAGGTAAATGAGCAAGTAGCAAACCAAACAAATGAACAGGGAGATAATATACTCACTGAAGAAAATGGTAACGCTACAGCAAATCCCATAGAACTAGATATCTCGGTCTTATCAGAGTTAAGTCAACAAATTGAAACTCTCAAAAGTCAATTAGAAGATCGCAGCACTCAATATATGCGAATTGCCGCAGATTTTGAGAATTACCGCAAACGAACTGCTAAGGAAAAAGAAGAACTTGACTTACAGGTAAAGCGAAACACAATTACAGAATTGCTGCCCATAGTTGATAATTTTGAAAGAGCGCGAGCGCACCTCAAACCCCAAGGTGAAGGCGAAATGACAATTCATAAGAGTTATCAAGGGGTTTATAAACAATTGGTAGATTGTCTAAAACGATTAGGTGTAGCACCTATGCGTCCTGAAGGTCAAGAATTTGACCCAAATTTACATGAAGCAGTCATGCGAGAACCTACAGATGAATATCCCGAAGGAACAGTTTTAGAAGAGTTAGTGCGCGGCTATTATTTTGGCGAGCGTGTACTCCGCCATGCCATGGTGAAAGTAGCTGCTCCCAGAGAAGATATATCTTTGGATTCAGAAGATTTGTCTAGTCAAGATAACAGTTAATTTACAGGGAACAGGGAACAGGGAAATGTTTTTCCTGTTTCCTGTTGGGTGAACTGGGAGTGAAAGACCCCCGCTTCTATAAGTAGAGTGTTTCAGTTAGGGTCTAAATCCCCTTTTTGTGTGACTCCCTGTTCCCTTTTTATACCTACTTTAAAGTTTTATAGCCTTACGCTCATATTATCCAGCTAGGATTCAGAAACAATGAATGATGATTTGACACTAATTTTGTGTATAATCGCTTATGATAAACTTCACATAAACTTTACTATAAATTTATATTTATAGCCCCTAGCCAAAACACAACTGTTAAAAATACTTTAAGTATGGGAAAAGTTATCGGGATCGACTTAGGTACTACAAATAGTTGTGTAGCTGTTTTGGAAGCTGGGCAACCAAAAGTAATTGCTAACTCCGAAGGTGGACGCACTACTCCTAGTATCGTCGCCTTTGGTAAAACTAATGATCGCTTAATTGGACAACTGGCAAAGCGACAAGGTGTAACTAATGCCGAAAATACAGTCTACAGTATTAAAAGATTTATAGGTCGTCGGTGGGAAGATACAGAATTAGAGCGCGGTCGCGTCCCCTATGATTGCATCAAAGGTAGAGATGATACAGTTGATGTGCAAGTTCGTGGGCAGAACTACACACCCCAAGAAATATCTGCTATGGTCTTGCAAAAGCTCAAGCAAGACGCGGAAAATTTCTTAGGTGATACGGTAACAAAAGCCGTAATTACCGTACCAGCATATTTTACCGATGCTCAAAGACAAGCCACAAAAGATGCGGGGACTATTGCTGGCTTAGAAGTATTAAGAATTATCAACGAACCCACCGCCGCCGCCCTAGCTTTTGGTTTAGACAAACAAGACCAAGAGCAGTTAATCTTAGTATTTGACTTGGGTGGAGGCACATTTGATGTATCTATTCTTCAACTCGGAGATGGAGTCTTTGAAGTTAAAGCCACCTGTGGGAATAATCATCTAGGCGGAGACGACTTTGATAATGCCATTGTTAGCTGGATGGTAGAGCGATTTCAGGCAGCAGAGAAAATAGATATTACCCAAGACAAAATGGCACTGCAACGTCTGCGAGAAGCAGCCGAAAAAGCCAAAGTTGAACTATCCAGCATGGTTAGTACCTCCATTAACCTGCCATTTATCACTGCTGATGCCACCGGACCAAAGCATTTGGAAATAGAACTCAGCCGTTCTCAATTTGAAGAACTGACAGGGAGTTTAATCGAGGGGACTATTGCCCCAATGATGCAAGCCCTCAAAGATGCAGAAATCAAACCGCAAAATATAGATCGAATTATTCTAGTAGGTGGTTCTACCCGCATTCCGGCTGTTCAAAACGCCCTCATCAAATTTTTCAATGGCAAAACCCCAGATCATTCCGTCAATCCTGATGAAGCTGTAGCCCTAGGTGCAGCTATTCAAGCCGGGGTTTTGGGTGGAGAACTAGATACCCTCTTGCTTTTAGATGTCACACCTTTATCTTTAGGGATTGAAACACTAGGAGAAGTATTCACCAAAATTATTGACCGGAATACTACCATTCCCACTAGCAAAGCTCAAATATTTTCTACAGCCGTTGATGGTCAAACCTCCGTGGAAATTCATGTCCTCCAAGGAGAACGCGCTATGTCCAAAGATAACAAAAGTCTGGGCAAGTTTCTCCTAAGTGGTCTTCCTCCTGCACCTCGTGGTGTTCCCCAAATTGAAGTGGCTTTTGAAATTGATGTGAATGGCATTCTCAAAGTTGCCGCTCAAGATAAAGGTACAGGTAGAGAACAAAGCGTCCGGATTACAAGTACAGGTGGTTTGAGCAACACCGAAATTGAGAAAATGCAAAAACAAGCTGAGGTCTTCTCCGAAGAAGATCAAAGACGTAAAGAACTGGTAGAACTTAAAAACCAAGCTAATAATCTTTTGTTTACCTATGCTTCGACATTACGGGATCATCCCAATTTAGTTAGTGAGCATTTGACAGACTTGGCTAATCAGAAAGTTGAACAACTGCAAATAGCAATGAGCAATCCGAATATGTCCCCAGCGAAGTTTAAAACACTTTTAGAGGATTTCCAACAAACTATCTTTGCTCTTGGTACAGATATTTACAACCAGGCTAATGATGACAATGTAAAACCGAAAGATTTAACGGACATAAATGTTACCGAAGAATATCATCATCCTGTAAATGCCACACAAGTACCACAATTTAACATTGACTTGGATGAAGAAAATAACTCACAAGCTGATTATGAGACGATAGATTAAAAACATCTAACTCGCACTGTTGTTGCGGCTTCAGTGCGGTTTTCTACTCCTAATTTATTTAGGATCTGTGTCACATGATGTCTAATAGTAGAAGGACTGATTTTCAACTTTTGTGCGATCGCTTCATTAGTCAATCCTAAACTCAATAATGCTAATACTTCCTCTTGTCGTTTAGTCAATTTATAGACGGGTTGAGATAAAGATTGAGGTTGTTGAAATAATGCCAGAAGAGCCTCTGATGCTACTTTACACAAACCAGCAGCAGCGCATCGCACAGCATCCGCTAATTCATCAATTGACGCACCTTTGAGCAAATAACCAATCGCGCCAGCTTCCATTACTTCCTGTAATAAGTCTGTTTCGACAAAGCTGGTTAACACCAAAATCTGAATTTTTGGGTATTTGTCCTTAATAAATCTTGTTGTTTGCACCCCATTCATTTCCGGCATCATCAAATCCATCAATACCACATCTGGCTGTAACTCTGCACAAATATTTATTGCTTCTTTCCCATTACGGGCTTCACCTATTAATTCAATATCATCAAAGGCTAGTAAAGAAAATTTAATCCCACCTCTGAGGATTTCGTGATCATCAACAGTTATGACTCGAATAGGTTTGATTAATTGATCTTTTGCCATTTTGACACCCTGAATATTAAAAATGTTTTTAATCAAAATAAGAGGGCGATTATAAATCACTCCTACACAAACAAAGTCCGCCGTCGCGGACTTCATCAAACAACCCACGCAGGTGGGTTTTGCCTGTGTAGCCGCGACTTCTAGTCGCCAGGGCTAAAATTGATATTATTTATAATAAACTATCATCTTACTATCAGTATTTATAATATTGTTATTATTTTGTAATTTTTATTTACCCACTATTTATTAACCAAGTTAATACAACTTTAGTACCCTTTCCTAGATAACTTTCTAACTGGAAATTAGCGCCAATAGACTCAGCCCGTTCTTTCATAATTGCTATGCCTAAATGACCCGATGGTATATCTTTAATATCAAACCCACAGCCATTATCAAAAATACATAATTTTATATACTCTGAATTACCTTCAAGAATAACAGATACTTGGGTAGATTGGGCGTGTTTAATAATATTATTTAGTGCTTCTTGGGTAACACGGTAAAAAGCCAGTTTTACCTCTTCCGGTAAAAATTGATCTCCCGTTACTGTGGTGATAATTTGAATTTTTGCCCGTCCTTGAACTGCTTTGGTTAACTGTTGTAGTAATTCACCTAATAATTTTTGTCTCAACCCGCTAGGTCGCAACTCTACCAGTAAACTCCGCATTTCTGCTAATGCCCACTGTGTCAGTTGGGCAAGTTCTTCTAATTTCTCTTGGGCTATTTCTGGATGACGTTGCCATACTCTTGGTACAGTTTCGGCAATTGTGGCTACAGAAAACAATGTCTGCGATACGGAATCATGTAAATCTCGCGCTAAACGATTTCGTTCCTCTTCTACCGCAATTTTACGTAGGCGATCGCTTTCTAGTAATTGTTGGCGTAGTTTCACAACCTGCATCAAATCATTGGTTAGACTTAGACTCATAATCATCACAAACGATAAAAATCCGAAAGTGGCAATGTAGATGAATTTGAGCTTCCCTAAGTCTATTAGGCGATCGCACAGAACAGTAGCTATTAAAATTATCAGGCTCAGTCCTAGAGTCAAACTAGCTTGCTTCTCTCCACTTCGATATTGACGGTAACAGGCAAAAAAACAGTAGCTAATATTACTGTTTAAAGTTAATAATTGGACAATAAATAAAGGATTGATAATACCTTGTGGGTGAGTAATAGATTCCCCCCAAGGTAAAGAAATACTAGATAGACTACTAATATGGGAGTAGAGAATTCCTGTAGGGGAAATTTGGTTGACTAACAGGCTAATCAAGTACAGGCTGTTCAGTACCAAAATTACACGCACCTGTTTTATATTTGCATATAAAGCAACAAACCAGACAATAAGAATACCGGAAATATACCCTAAAGAAGTGACTAATTTTTTTGCGCTTATATAATCATCTATATTTAGAGTCTTATATTGAGTTATGAGAGCCAAAATATAACCAGAAATTACCAAGCAGGTTAATCCAAAGCAGAAGTGTAGCGCGGGTTTTAATCCCCTTGAAGTAATTAGCAAGTGTAAAAATCCGGTATATAAACAAATACCAGCAACTATACCTAAAATGGTGGGAACAAGAGTCATTAATTTTATAAAAGATTGATATCTAGCAATAATTAAGTAATATTACTTTACTAGAGGCGTTTCATCTTTTTTACTTACATTCTTTATTCATAATTTTTACTTATATAGGATCATCTTTATGGTAAATCTTCTATCCAACATAAATGACTAAATAGTTTATCGTTAGAAACTGCATTATAAAATCTTTCATCAGCCGTCACCATTTGACAGTCATTGTTCACGGCTAAAGCTAGATATACACAATCATAAACAGCTTGCTGAACTCGTACAGCAATTTCCAAAGCCATTGGCATTAAAGGAGAAGATAAGCAAATTTGTAAAGGTAATCCTAAAAGTGATTCTAAATCATTTTGAGCATCATCTAAACTCATTCCTCCTCGGCGTACACGCTTCCAGAAAATATTCCCAATTTCTGGGAAAAAGAAATCAGGAACTAATAATTGATAATTTGGTTTATTTAGACGCAATGCTGCTTCTGAATGGATTTCTGGTAGTACCCATTTAATTCCTACATTCGCATCTACTACAAATTTACTCAATGGTTTCGATCCTCACGTAAAAGTTCAACACTGTCACTAAAAGTTTTACCTAAATGACGCTGACGTGCTGTATCTATTTTCGCCCATGCCTGTGCTTTAGCTAATTCTTGATTGACTAATTCAGCCTCTACAAAATTTTCTAAAATTATATTGACTTCATCTTCTAAACTACGGTTATGGCTTTGAGCTAAAACCTGTAATTTTTCTAATACATTCGGATTAATATTTCCTAGTACAACCTGAGCCGTCATTATGACCTCGCTATTGCTACAGAAAAAGACGTTAACTGTGGAATATACATTTTTAATAATAACTCAAGTTGCTAGTTATCTACTCGAGGTTGGTAATGGGTAATTGGTGATAAAATCTCTGTTTTCATCCTGTTCATCCTTTAATCGGTGGATATCCTGATTCTGACAATAGACATGGGGAATAAGGTGTAGGCGAATTTATTCGTTTATTTTAATTCATAATTTTCACTTATATAGGATCATGATCCTAGTCAAAGACTAGATCAATGTCCGATGCGATCGCTAGGACTACGGCAGTATTATCAAGTAAGTATATTAAATCAAGCAACTAAGTTTAAGTTGTAGCTGACTTCCCCTCAGAGGCATTACCGCGCCAACCTGGGATTTTTGCCATAAGCATTAATACTTATCAAATAAAAACAAAACATATACTAATCAATGTCAACAATCACAGCAGATTCCACCCCTTCCTTACAAATTACCGCTTCCCAGGATTTCGCCTCTTGGTTAGAACAGCAAAACCTCAGTCTTGCTGCTACCACCTACCAAACCAACCGCCTTTTCTTCGTCAATGGCCAAGCTAACGGCAGGCTGAAGATACAAGAAAGACTATTCGACAAACCAATGGGACTATGTGTAGCCGCAAATCGCCTCTACATGACCACCCGTTACCAAATCTGGGATTTCCATAATCTTCTGGATAGTGGGGAAAAATCCCAGGAAACAGATTGCCTCTATGTCCCCCACACCGCTTACACCACCGGGGATGTCAACGCCCATGAAATAGCATTGGACAATGCCGGAAAACTAATTTTTGTCAACACCGATTTTAGTTGTTTAGCCACCATTAGCCCCGATTACAGTTTTGTCCCTATTTGGCAACCGCCCTTTATTTCCAAACTTGTCGCTGAAGACCGTTGTCATCTGAATGGGTTAGCAATGGTAGAAGGACAACCCGCTTATGTTACCGCCTGTAGTACCACAGATATCGCTGCCGGCTGGCGTAATCATCGCCACGATGGGGGAGTCGTGATTGATGTTAACCACAACGAAATCATCGCCACAGGCTTATCCATGCCCCATTCTCCCCGGTGGTATCAGGGGAAATTATGGGTACTCAATTCCGGCACAGGGGAATTTGGCTATATCCAAGATCATCAATTCCATCCCATCACATTCTGTCCTGGATTTGTGCGCGGGTTAGCCTTTTGGCAAAACTTCGCCTTTGTGGGACTATCTCAATTACGTTCCCAGAGTTTCACCGGCTTAACCCTAGAAAAACGCCTCATGTCCGAGGGAAATCATCCCCAATCTGGGTTAATGGTGATTGACTTAAAAACAGGTGAAACCCTGCACTGGTTATATTTTCAGAACTTCATTGAAGAACTATTTGATGTAGTAGTTTTGCCAGGAGTCAGTCAACCCGAAGTAATTGGGTTACAAGAGGACGAAATTCAACGTTTGGTGACGTTTCCCAATAGTGGCGGCATTGTCACCACCAAACCTACGGCAAAACGCCCTAGTAAGGGCGCAAAACCTCCCATTGCAGGTTTACCAACCTCTCCCCCAGCCCCTCTCCTTGCAGGAGAGGGGGGTAATATTATTGCTCCCCCCTTCCCTATTAGGGAAGGGGGGCTGGGGGGGTTAGGTCAAACCGTCCGTTATCAACGGGTGTATCACCTCACTAACCGTAATGCCCTAGATTACGATGAATTGACCTTTCCTCGGTTACAGCAGCGTTGGCAAAAAACGCCCCCAAAGGGTGAATTAATCGGGCTTTCTGCTTCCCTCGATGGGGCAATTGTGGGATTTGCGATCGCCGAACTTTTAAACCCCGAAACCGCCGAAATTATCTCTCTATTTGTGTTGCCCGAATACCGAAAACAAGGCATTGGCACAAGGTTAGTGGCTTATTTAGAAAGGGAATTAAAGACTCAAGGCTGTCAAGAGTTAGTTTTGACCTATTCCACCAGTTTACTGACTAATACAGCTTTAGAACCCTTACTGCAAAAGCTAAAGTGGCAACCTCCTCAAATTAACGGAGAGTTCCGGCAGAGGAATAAGCAGATCCAAAGCCCTAATACAACGGCTGGGATGGTGGTTTCAGATCAACCTACTGTTCAATATTATGCCCTCCAGAATTTAACCGTTGAACAATCTTTGTCTTACAACCATTTGAGTTTTCCAAAAATTCAAACCCGGTGGAGTCGTCAACAACCCAAAGGACAGTTAGTGGGGATACTTGCCGAAGTAGCAGGGGAAAAAGTGGGATTAGTGTTAGCTGAGATATTTTCAACCCCACCCCAGACACCCCCAGCAGTTGAAGTGATTTCTCTGTTTGTTTTACCAGATTATCGCCATCAGGGAATTGGCACAGGTTTAATCAAAACCCTGGAAATGGGTTTAACTGCTTTCGGTTGTGGGCAAATAAAGCTGATTTATAAATCTACTGTCATTACAAATTTAGCCTTAGAACCTTTACTGAAAGGGCAAAAATGGCGATCGCCACAAGTCAACTTTTTACTGGGGAAAACCAGCACTGAGAAGGTATCTCAAGCACCTTGGTTAAAGAAATATCCCCTACCGAACAAATTTACAGTTTTTCCTTGGAGTGAATTAACAGATGCAGACCAAAAACAGATGGAAATGTTGGATTATCCAGCCTCCTTGAGTCCATTGGGCAATACTCCGGCTGAACCCTTGAACAGCTTGGGATTGCGCTATGAGACTCAATTAGTGGGTTGGATGATAACTCACCGAGTCGCTAGTGATGCGATTCGTTATTCGACGATGTTTGTGGATAAACGGTTTCAACGGTTAGGACGGGGTATTTCTCTATTATCCCAGTCTATCCTGCGTCAAGTGGACAGTACAGTGCCTTACTGTTTGTTTGCAGTAGCACAGGAAAATCCGCAAATGCTGAAATTTGTTCATCGACATTTAGAACCCTATCTGATGGAAGTGACTGATTCTCGTGTTGCTTTTAAGCAATTGGGTTCTTAGTCCTATCTGTCATTGAAAACTTGAAAACACCAAAACTTTGTCAAATTAGAGGAATTAATTGATTATGCCACCAACACTTAACAATGATCCCAATTTTATCGCCCCAATTACCAACCCCTTCGGACTGACGGATGTGGGGTCTAATGCTGCCCCCACCTTTGCCGATATTGATGGGGATGGGGACTTGGATGCTTTTGTGGGGAATCAAGCTGGCAATACCGTATTCTACCGCAACACGGCAACTGCGGCTGCACCCACCTTTACCCTGGAAGCCACCAACCCCTTCGGACTGACGAATGTGGTGGGTTTAGCAAAAGCCACCTTAGCCGATATTGATAATGATGGGGACTTGGATGCTTTTGTGGGGAATAAAGATGGCAATACCGTATTCTACCGCAACACGGGAACTGCGGCTGCACCCACCTTTACCCTGGAAGCCACCAACCCCTTTGGACTAACGGATGTGGGGTTGTCTGCTGCACCCACCTTTGCCGATATTGATGGGGATGGGGACTTGGATGCTTTTGTGGGGAATAGATATGGCAATACCCTGTTCTTCGAGAATGGTCCTACTACCCCAGTTAACAATGCTCCCACAGGTTCACCCACAGCAACTTTAGGCAACACTGCTGAAGATACAGCCATTATCATTAATGCTGCTGACTTGTTAGCAGGTTTCAGTGATGTGGATGCTGGTGATACCCTGTCTGTTGCTAACTTAACTGCTGATAACGGCACTTTAGTAGATAACCTGGATGGAACTTATAGCTTCACCCCAACGGCTGACTTTAATGGTACTGTCACCCTTTCCTACGGTGTGACTGATGGTACAGATACCTTAGCTGGACAAACTCAGACTTTCTCGGTGACTGCTGTTAATGATGCGCCAATAAAGACAGTTCCCAATTTTATCACCCCAATTATCAACCCCTTCGGATTGACGACTGTGGGGTATCTTTCTGCCCCCACCTTTGCCGATATTGATAATGATGGGGACTTGGATGCTTTTGTCGGTAATGCCTTTGGCAATACCCTGTTCTTCCGCAACACGGGAACTGCTTCTGCTCCTACCTTTACCTCTGAAACCACTAACTTCGGACTGACGGATGTGGGGTATTATTTCACTAAACCCACCTTTGCCGATATTGATAATGATGGGGACTTGGATGCTTTTGTCGGTAACATAGTCGATGGCGATGTCAATACCCAAGAAGATGGCGAGATCTTGTTCTTCCGCAATACTGGAACTGCTTCTGCTCCTACCTTTACCCAAGAAGCTACCAACCCCTTCGGACTGACCAATGTAGGGTATCTAGCTACCCCCACCTTTGCCGATATAGATGGGGATGGGGACTTGGATGCTTTTGTGGGAGAATTTAAGGGCAATACCCTGTTCTTCGAGAATCAACGCACCGCTACTACTGCTGAAGATACAGCCATTATCATCAATGCTGCTGATTTATTAGCTGATTTCAGTGATGTAGAAGGTGATACCTTATCCGTAACTGGTTTAACTACTGATAACGGCACTTTAGTTGATAACGGTGATGGAACTTATACCTTCACCCCAACTGCTGACTTTAATGGTACTGTCACCCTTACCTACGGTGTGAGTGATGGTACAGATACATTAAGCGGACAAACTCTCAGGGTTGATGTGACTCCCGTTAATGATACTCCTGTTGGTTCACCCACAGCTACTTTAAGCAACACTGCTGAAGATACAGCCATTAACATTAATGCTGCTGACTTGTTAGCAGGTTTCAGTGATGTAGATGGTGATACCTTATCCGTAACTGGTTTAACTGCTGATAACGGTGGTTTAGTTGATAACGGTGATGGTACTTATATCTTCACTCCAACTGCTGACTTTAATGGTACTGTCACCCTTGACTACGGCGTTACTGATGGAACAGATACCTTAACTGGACAAACTCAGACTTTCTCTGTCACTGCGGTTAATGATGCTCCTGTTGGTTCACCCACTGCTACTTTAAGCAACACTGCTGAAGATACAGCCATTACTATTAATGCTGCTGACTTGTTAGCAGGTTTCAGTGATGTAGATGGTGATACCTTATCCGTAGTCGGTTTAACTGCGAATAACGGTGCATTAGTCAACAACAATAATGGGACTTATACCTTCACCCCAACTGCTAACTTTAATGGTGCAGTTAATCTTTCTTACGGTGTGAGTGATGGTACAGATACCTTAACTGGACAAACTCGTAGTTTCTCTGTGACTGCGGTTAACGATATAGCTACCATCACAGGTACAGCCACAGCAGCAGTCACCGAAGATGTAGCTACCATCCTCACCGCTACAGGTTCTCTCACTGTCAACGATGTTGATACAAATGAGAGCGTCTTTAACACTAACGTTACTTCTGCCGGTAATCTTGGTAGCTTGAGTATCACCCAAAATGGTGCATACAGCTACAGCGTTGCTAACAGCGCCGTTCAGTATCTCGGTGCAGGTCAAACCAAGACTGAAACCTTTACTGTTCAATCTGTTGACGGTACTACTAGTAAAAATATTGTTGTCACCATTAACGGTGTTAATGATGCCCCCACAGGTTCACCCACAGCCACTTTAAGCAACACTGCTGAAGATACAGCCATCACCATTACAGCAGCTAACTTATTAGCAGGTTTCAGTGATGTAGATGCTGCTAATACCCTCTCTGTTGTGAATTTGACTGCTACTAACGGTGCATTAGTCAACAACAATAACGGGATTTATACCTTCACCCCAACCCTCAACTTTAATGGTGCAGTTAATCTAACCTATGGTGTGAGTGATGGTACTGTTACCTTAGCAGGTCAAACCCGTAGCTTCTCTGTCACCCCAGTTAACGATGCCCCTGTTGGTGTTAATGACAGTGCTACCACTGCCTTGAATACTGCGGTCACTATCCAAACTAGTACCCTTCTGGCTAATGATACCGATGTTGATAGCACCTTCCGCAGCATCACTGGTGTTAGCGGTTTCAGTAACGGTACTGCTGTCCTGAAAAATAACGGCACAGTCAGCAATACCGCAGATGATTATATTGTCTTTACCCCAACTACTGGATTTAGTGGTAATGCCAGCTTTAACTACACCCTCAGCGATGGTAGTTTAACTGGTACTGCTGCTGTGACTGTGGCTGTTGGTAGGAACATTGAAGGTACTAACAAAGCAGATTACTTAGTTGGTACAAATGGTGACGACACCATCGAAGGCGATAATGGTAACGATACCATCTACGGTGGCGCAGGTAACGACACTATCAAAGGCGACAATGGTAACGACCTCTTGTATGGCGAAGCTGGCAACGACATCATTGAAGGCGATAATGGTAACGATACTCTCTTCGGTGGTGTTGGCATTGATTGCCTCCACGGCGGTAACGGTAATGACCTCTTATATGGTGGTCTTGGCAGTGATTTCCTCACAGGTGATAATGGTAACGATATTTTTGCCTTTGCTGCTGGGGAAGGTACTGATACCATTACTGACTTCAACAAGGGTAATGATAAGATTGGACTCTATGGTGGTTTAAGCTTCGGTCAACTGAGTTTCTCTGGTAGCAATATCCGGGTGACTTCCACTAGTGAAATTTTGGCAACGCTGACTGGTATTAATACCACAACGCTGAGTGCTGCTGATTTCATCAATATCTAGGATTTCAAGCCTTTCAGGTTCTTGGTGGGGCGATGGATTTTGCTTCACCTTGAACCGTATTTCTGCGCGAAAAATCACGAGTTATGAACCATCAAGGTATAATTATCTGGCTAACAGGTTTAAGTGGCGCTGGTAAAACAGCGATCGCCTCCTCTGTTGCCAAAGAACTACAAAAACGCGGTTGTAGGGTAGAATTACTTGATGGTGATGTTGTTCGCACCCATTTATCTCAAGGGTTGGGATTTAGCAAAGAAGATCGGGATATAAATGTCCGCCGCATTGGTTTTGTTGCCGATTTACTCAGTCGCAATTGCATAATAGCGATAGCATCGGCAATTAGTCCCTATCGAGAAATTTGAGATCATCTCAAACAAACAACAACCAACTTTATAGAAGTTTACGTTCAAGCCCCCCTTGGCGGTTTGCGAATCCCGTGATATAAAAGGACTTTACGCCAAAGCTAGGGCTGGAAAAATCCAGAATTTCACGGGTATATCTGATCCTTATGAAGAACCTTTAAATCCAGATATTATTTGTATTACTGATAAATTTACTGTAGAGCAATGTGTTTCCCAAGTAATTATTTATTTAGAGAAGCAAAGATATATTTCCTTCATCTAGCAGGGAACACAGGCTTACATATCACAGATACAACTAAAAGTACAGGTAGGGTTTTCCACACTTAATAGTACGGCTAGTTCCTATAATCAAGATGTGGGTTTTTCCACATCTGAATAGCAAAATAATAAAAGATTAATCACCGGTGAGAGCAAACACTAGCAAAAAAATATTGGTAAAATTAATTATTAACAAAAATTTAAAAAGAGCATGACTAACGTGACCTCACGCTATTTGCATTCCTAAATTTCTGTATTCTTGTTAAAGTGTTACCTTAAATCTATTAGTTACTATTTTCGGTACTTCTGCTTCCTTCTAACTCTTAACATTGCTATATGGCCCGAGACTATTATGAAACCCTGGGTGTCTCTCGTGACGCCGACAAAGAAGAGATTAAACAGGCTTATCGCCGCCTAGCCCGCAAGTATCACCCAGATGTGAATAAAGAATCTGGGGCAGAGGAGCGATTTAAGGAAATTAACCGCGCCTATGAAGTGCTATCAGAGCCAGAGGTTCGCGCTCGTTACGACCGCTTTGGTGAAGCTGGTGTTTCCGGGGCTGCGGCTGCGAGCGCTGGTGCTGGTTTCCAGGATATGGGTGACATGAGTGGTTTTGCCGATATCTTTGAAAGCATTTTCAGCGGCTTTGCGGGTGCTCCAGGTGGACAACCCCAACAAAGACGGCGAAGTGGACCAGTGCGGGGCGATGATCTCCGGCTAGACCTGAAATTAGATTTTCGGGAAGCGGTATTTGGTGGAGAAAAAGAAATTCGCATTTCCCATTTAGAAACCTGTGAAGTTTGTACTGGTTCTGGTGCTAAATCAGGAACTCGTCCTCGAACTTGTAGCACTTGTAGCGGCTCAGGTCAAGTCAGACGGGTAACAAGAACTCCATTTGGTAGCTTTACCCAAGTTTCTACCTGTCCCACCTGTGATGGCACAGGAACGGTTGTAGAAGATAAATGTGACGCTTGTGATGGTAGGGGCGCAAATCAGGTGACAAAGAAACTGAAAATTAATGTTCCTGCTGGTGTAGACAATGGCACCAGGTTACGGATTTCCCAAGAAGGAGATGCGGGTCAACGGAATGGTCCTCCAGGCGATTTATATGTCTACTTGTTTGTTAATGAAGATGAAGAATTTCATCGAGAGGGCATTAATATTAATTCGGAAATTAAAATTAGCTACCTGCAAGCCATTTTAGGTTGCCGTTTAGAAGCAAATACGGTAGATGGTCCAGTGGAGTTAATTATTCCCTCAGGAACTCAACCGCATACGGTGATGAAATTGGAAAATCGTGGTGTTCCTCGTTTGGGTAATCCGGTGAGTCGTGGTGATCATATGTTGACGGTGTTAATTGATATTCCTACCAAAATCATCCCAGAGGAGCGAGAATTGCTAGAAAAACTGGCTAAGATCAAGGGAGATAGGACAGGTAAAGGTGGTTTAGAAGGATTTTTAGGAGGCTTTTTTAAATCATGAGTGGGTCTTCTGTGTTAACCCCTGATGCTCAACTCGATTTACGTGGTACTCCTTGCCCCATTAATTTTGTGCGGACGAAATTATATTTGGAAAAAATGCCACCTGGAGGTTTGTTGGAAGTCTGGTTAGATCCAGGTGAACCAATAGAACAAGTTCCAGATAGTCTTACCATGACTGGTTATCAAGTTGAACAAATTACAGATTGTTCTAGCTACTTTTCCCTAGTTATTCGCCGTCCGGTTACTGCACAATGACAGGGAAAAGTGTCTCTACTAAACAATTATTGGGTACGGTGTTAGCTGTACAAGCGAATTTTTATCGAGTCCAGATGGATGAAGGGGAAAGGAGTCAGGAGGTAGGGGCGCAGGGCCTGCGCCCAGTCAGGAGTCAGGAGTCGGAAGAAATAATAGAAACTTCTTCATCATCATCTTCTTCACTGTCACCTGTCACCTGTCACCTGTCACCTTCTTCACTGTCACCTATCCTGCTATGTACGCGAAGGACACGCCTAAAAAAGATTGGTCAACAGGTGATGGTAGGCGATCGCGTAATCGTCGAGGAACCTGATTGGGCTGATGGACGGGGGGCTGTTAGTGAAGTTTTACCGCGTCATAGTCAATTAAATCGCCCAGCGATCGCTAATGTCAATCAGATTCTCCTAGTTTTTGCCGTTGCAGACCCTCCTTTAGAGCCTATTCAATTGAGTAGATTTTTAATTAAGGCTGAGTCTACAGGAGTTGATGTGCTGTTATGTTTGAATAAATGTGATTTAGTTTCTCCAGACGAAAAACAGCAAATAAGCGATCGCCTCCTGGCTTGGGGCTATCAACCTTTATTTATTAGCGTGCAGAATAGCATTAATATTGATCAAATAGCCACATATTTGCAGGATAAAATTACTGTAATTGCTGGTCCTTCTGGTGTGGGGAAATCAAGCTTGATTAATAGTTTGATTCCCGATATTAACCTGCGCGTGGGTGAAGTTTCCGGTAAATTAGCCCGTGGTCGTCATACCACCCGTCATGTAGAATTATTTGAAATGTCTGAAGGTGGTTTATTAGCAGATACTCCCGGTTTTAATCAACCGGATTTGGATTGTAGTCCCGAAGAGTTAATTCACTATTTCCCAGAAGCACGAGAACGTCTAGCTGCGGATCATTGTCGCTTTGGTGATTGTATACATAAAAATGAACCAGACTGTGCTGTTAGTGGTGACTGGGAACGATATCAGCATTATTTAGAATTTTTGGCTGATGCGATCGCTCAACAAACTCATCTTAACCAACAAGCTGACCCCGAATCAAGTATGAAATTAATATCTAAAGGTAAAGGTCAGAGTCAATACGAACCAAAACTAGAAAGTAAAAAATATCGCCGAATTTCTCGGAAAACCCAGTTACAGGACTTACAGAATTTATATCAAGACAGTGAGGAAGGTGAAGAAGGTGAAGAAGGTAACAGGTGACAGGTGACAGGTAACAGTGAAGAAGATGAAGAAGAAGTTTCTGTTTCTATTATTTCTTCCTTCTTCCTTCTTCCTTCTTCCTGTCACCTGTCACCTGTCACCTGTCACCTGTCACCTGTCACCTAATAACTATTAACTGAGGATTCATGACCAATGATCCATATAGTCTTAAAATATTCTTAATTTCCCCACACAGACTTTTTTGTCTGTAACCTCCAAACACCACACAGAAAAAATATTATGGCTCTAGGCTACGTCGCGCTTGTACTTCACGCACACCTACCCTTCGTTCGTCACCCTGGAAGTGACTATGTGCTGGAAGAAGAATGGCTGTATGAAGCAATTACAGAAACTTACATCCCTTTATTAAAAGTATTTGAAGGCTTAAAGCGAGACGGCATTGATTTTAAACTGACAATGAGTATGACTCCGCCGTTGGTGTCTATGCTCCGCGACCCGCTGCTGCAAGAACGCTATGATGCTCATTTATCACAACTGGAAGAGCTTATAGAACTAGAAGCCGAGCGAAATGTTCATAATGGTCATGTTCGTTATTTAGCAGAACATTATGCAACTGAGTTTAATGAAGCGCGGGAATTATGGGAACGTTATCAGGGTGATTTAGTTACAGCATTTAAACAATTCCAAGATAGTAATAACTTAGAAATTATTACCTGTGGTGCTACTCACGGCTACCTACCATTAATGAAAATGTATCCCCAAGCTGTGTGGGCGCAAATTCAGGTAGCCTGTGAACATTACGAAGAAACTTTTGGTCAAGCACCCAGAGGAATTTGGTTGCCAGAATGTGCCTATTATGAAGGTGTAGAGCGAATGCTGGCGGATGCTGGACTACGTTATTTCCTCACCGATGGACATGGTATTTTATACGCCCGTCCCCGTCCTCGTTTCGGTAGCTATGCCCCGATTTTTACAGAACCAGGTGTAGCGGCTTTTGGTCGAGACCATGAATCTTCCCAACAAGTATGGTCTTCTGAGGTAGGTTATCCCGGTGCAGCAGAATATCGGGAATTTTATAAAGATTTGGGTTGGGAAGCTGAATATGAATATATTAAGCCCTATATTATGCCTAATGGGCAGCGAAAAAATACAGGTATTAAGTATCATAAAATTACTGGACGGGGCTTAGGTCTTGCTGATAAAGCCTTGTATGATCCTTATTGGGCAAGGGAAAAAGCCGCAGAACACGCTGCTAACTTCATGTATAATCGGGAGCAGCAAGCTGGGCATTTACACAATATCATGGGTCGTCCACCAATTATTGTTTCCCCTTATGATGCAGAATTATTTGGTCATTGGTGGTACGAGGGTCCTTGGTTCATTGATTATCTGTTCCGTAAATCATGGTATGACCAAAAAACTTATGAAATGACCCATTTAGCCGATTATTTACGCGCTAATCCTAATCAGCAAGTATGTCGTCCGGCTCAATCGAGTTGGGGCTTTAAGGGTTTCCATGAATATTGGTTGAATGATACTAATGCTTGGGTTTACCCACATTTACACAAAGCTGCGGAACGAATGATTGAAATTTCTCAAATCGAAGCTGAAGATGAGTTACAGGAAAAAGCACTCAACCAAGCTGCGAGAGAATTGTTATTAGCACAATCTTCTGACTGGGCGTTTATTATGCGGACAGGAACAATGGTTCCCTATGCGGTGAGAAGAACCAGATCCCACTTAATGCGGTTTAATAAGCTGTATGAAGATGTCAAAGTTGGTAAAGTTGATAGTGGTTGGTTGGAAAAAGTCGAATCAATGGATAATATTTTCCCCAATATTAATTATCGTGTTTATCGTCCAGCATTTTAATTGCTTTGATAATCTCAGGAAAATTCGTGAACCGAAAACCCTTGTAGAGACGTTCCATAACCGAAAACCCTTGTAGAGAAGTTCCATGGAACGTCTCTACACTTAAAAAGCAAAACCCCCAGTCACAATTCTGGGGGTTATTTTTATGCACATCTTGTCAAATTGCCACTAAATACTATCTGGATATATTACGGCTGTTGTAAGCATCTACAGCGTAGGCGGGTATGCGTTGAGTATAATCCATATCTACACCAGTAATAGATTTAGCTAAAGTTTCAAAGTTCTCAGAAGCCCAATTGCGTTCGTGAATGGGCTTACTTTGTTCACCCATAAAGTAAGCTAGAGAACCGATAACGGAAACTGCTACCCAACCAACAACTAATAGAGAAATTAAAATAGCCATTTGAGAACCTCGTTTTTTACTTTTTGTAACCTTATGTAAATAAATATAACAGATTATTAATAAAACTTGCAAATTATTTTTTGGTGTGTATGTACTCAAATAGGTGAGGTATTCCCCACAGTAATAATTTTGTAACAAAACGCACTAATGCAAAAATAGTGATAAAATTCTATACTTATGTTTTTGCCAGGCTTAAATATGCAGATCAAGATACTTTCAATTGCATCTTCTTTATTAATAACTAGCTTAATTATATCTAATAGTGCAACTGCTCAAAATCGCGGGACTCCAGGTAAATTTGATTTTTACGTCCTTACCCTTTCCTGGTCTCCTGACTATTGCGCGAAAAATGGTCAGCGTGACCAACAGCAATGTAATTCAGGTAAAAAACTGGGTTTTGTTTTGCATGGTTTATGGCCACAATATCAAAAAGGCTATCCCGCGAGTTGTTCAACGGAGATATTAACTCCAGCAGTAAAGCAGAAATTTCCAGGTTTGTATCCCAGCGCGAACCTTTATAATCATGAATGGAAAAAACATGGAACTTGTGCGGGAACAACTCCTCAAGGATATTTAGCATTAAGTAAAAAGTTAAAAGATTCTGTTGCTATTCCTATGGCTTATAATCGTCCTCCCAAACCTTTTCGGACTACAATTCAAGGTTTAAAAAGTACATTTATCAGTGCTAATAGTGAATTTACTGCTAATGGCATAGCACCTTATTGTTCTGATTCTGGTAGATTCTTAAAAGAAGTATTTTTTTGCTATACTAAAGATGGGAAAGCTGGTATTTGTAGCGAAGAAATTTTGAAACGTTCTCGCAAAAGTTGTGGACAAGCAGATTTTTTGGTAAGAAATGTTCGGTAGGGGCGGGGTTTCCCCGCCCTCTCAATCGCCCTCAATTGTATTCCATCCGAACGATAACCGCTATAATCATTGAGTCATTTCATTTAAAGCAGTATTGATGAGTTCTTCACTGACTCCATGACGTTTTAAATTTTCAATAAAAGTAGAAATTCCTTGATTACGACTTTCTAAATAATATAAAATTGCTGCAATGGGGGATGGAGGATCAATAGGATAATTTTTTTGTTCATAAACTTCTACTAAAGTTGTTAAAACATCTAATTTTTCATATTCTAGTGTATTTGGTTCGGCATCAAAAATTTGTTCTATTTCTTTTAGTGCCTGTTGATAATCTCTTTCAGTTTTGATTGGTTTCAAATTCATAAGACCTCGCGGTATGCGGGAAACCCAGTCCCTTTAGATCTGAGAGGGAAGCGACGCGGGCGATTTTAACCGCATTGAATCTTAAATTTTAGTCAGGTTTTTTGATTGGAAACCTGAAAAACCAACTCCCATCGCTGGGGTAATGTTAGCTAGATGCCTCCGGCACGCTGGCGCGAACGACCAGTTATAAGAGCTTTTTAGGCTTGCAACACTGTTCCAGTGACCTTAGAACTGTTTAATCACAAGCGACAGAGCAGGGAACTAGCTTCGCATTCGGTGGGTGTCGTGACTCAAATAACGGCTACCCTTCGACTATGCTCAGGGTGGTCTGGTCAGTACAGCTTGCTTGATTTCTCTTGCAAGCTCAGTCCCTTTAGGGCTGGGTTACTGACAAAATCAAACCTCCTTAAACAATTTTAGCATCTATTTTGTCATATTCTTGATGAGTCCCAATAAAACGAATAAAAACAATACCAATTTCATAACGAATATGGATAATTAAACGATAATTATTTCCTTTAATATTAAAAACTACACGATTATTGGCAATAATACTAGCGTTAGCATAAACTTCTTTAATATCTGATGGACTTTGCCAATTCGCACGGGAAGCATCATCAAACCAAGCTTTTAAAGGCTGTTCTGTATCAGGATATTTTTGCCAATACTCTCTTAGGGTACTCCGAGCAATAATTCTCATTGTAATAATTTTTATCCAAAGGATATTTTTTGAAGAAATAGAAACTATCCGGAATGATAACTGTTGAACTTGCTAATTCAGATTCAACAATCAGCTAAAGCGCGTCTACTTAGTTTCCATCCAATTATCCCCCGCATGAATATCCACAACTAAAGGCACAGATAAAGAAACAGCATTTTCCATTACAGATTTAATTTGTGGTTGCAATTCTTCCCACTCTTGAGGAGGAATTTCAAATACTAATTCATCATGCACTTGCAACAATAACCGCGCTTGATATTTCTTTAAAACTTCATGCAATTGTACCATTGCTATTTTAATGATATCTGCACTAGAACCTTGAATTGGTGCATTAGCAGCAGAACGTAGTAACCCGGCATCATAAGCACCTAAATTCTTTAATTTCTGCAAATTAATATCTTCTAATTTACTATCTTTTAACTGACGTAAACTATTACTCGTAAACTCAAAATAACGTCGTCTACCCAAAATTGTTTCTACATAACCTTGAGAAATAGCTTGTTTTTTCACATCCTCCAAATATTTAAACAACTGGGGATATCGTTCATTAAATCGCTTAATAAATTCATTAGCATTAGCTTTATCTATCCCTGTTGAATGTGCAAACTTGAGAGAACCCATTCCATAAATTACACCAAAGTTAATCGTCTTGGCAAAACGTCGTTCTTCTGACGTTACTTCTGTTTTTTCAAAGACTAATTTTGCTGTAACAGTGTGAATATCTTCATTTTGCTGGTATGCTTTCATTAAAATTGGTTCTTGACTCAAATGAGCCAAAATCCTCAACTCAATTTGTGAGTAATCAGCAGCTACCATTAACCAACCTGATTCTGGTAAAAATGCTTTTCTAATTTGTCGGCTAAAAGCAGTCCGAATGGGGATATTTTGTAAATTTGGGTGAGAAGAAGACAACCTACCAGTAGAAGTTGCAGCTTGATTAAAATCAGTATGTAATCTTTGGCTTTTGGGATGTACTAAAGCTGGTAAAGCATCCACATAGGTAGACTTTAATTTTGATAAAGTCCGATTTTCAATAATCGCTGCCACAAATCCAGTATTATCAACTTCTTGAAGTTTTTCTAAAGTTGCTGCGTCGGTAGAATAACCAGTTTGAATTTTACGAGAATATTTCGTACTTAAACCTAATTTATCAAAGAGAATCTGACTTAATTGTTTAGGAGAACCTAAATTAAATTTTTCCCCAGCAATTTCTGTAGCTGTTATTTCTAACTTCGCTAATTCTGTTTCTAACTGCTGTGAAAGTTCTTTGAGATAAGCTGAATTAATCCGAACTCCTGTATATTCAAGTTCTGCTAAAACTTCTTCTAATGGTTGTTCTACTTCATTCAATAGTTTATATAAAGTTGGCGTTTCTGCTAACTTTTCCTTTAGTTTTGCTACTAATGCAAATGTGCCATAAACATCCATTCCACAATAATCAGCAACAGCAGGAATACTAACATCAGCGATAGTTTTACCTTTGGGAACTAAATCTCCATAACTTTTCGCACTTAATCCCAAATATCGCAAAGATAAATCAGTTAAATTATGACTACTATCTGGATTAATCAAATAACTGGCTAACATGGTATCAAATACCACTCCAGCTAAATTAATGCCTTGACACCGCAGAATTAACCGATCAAATTTAGCATTTTGTAAGCATTTAGGATAATCAGCACTTTCCAAAATTGGCCGCAGTGCTTCTAATACTAAATCTCGATTTAAATTATCGCCGTTTGTATGACCAATGGGAATATAAGCAAGTTCATCTGGTTCTGTTCCCCAACAGCAACCAATTCCTACTAAATCTGCATCTCTTGGTTCTAATGCAGTAGTTTCTGTATCCCAACTAACGGGATTTTCTGGATTTGTGAATCTTCTCAAAAGTTCCACTAATTCCGTTAATTTAGCTTCTGTATTAATAATGCGTGGTCGAATCGGTGAAGCATTTTGTTTTATTTCTTTTGCTGTGTCTTCTGCACTAAAAAACCACAAATCATCATTTGCTTCTTCGATGATTTCTGATACTTGAGGTGGTACAACTTCTCCACCAAATTTTTGCTGGATTTCGTTAATTTTATCTAAGAATCTTTTAAATTCTAATTTCTCTAAAATTGGAATCAACAGGCTATTATCAAAACCTTTTAATTGACAATCTTCTAAATCAATTTCTAGAGGAACATCACAAACTATCTTAGCTAAATAGCGAGATTTTTCCGCGTCTTCTTTACCAACAATTAGTTTTTGCTGAGTTGCACCTTTAATATTATCTAAATCCGCATAAATTTCATCCAGAGAATTATAAGTATTTAATAGTTGTGCTGCTGTTTTTTCACCAATTCCTTTGACTCCGGGAATATTATCTGATTTGTCACCACAAAGGGCTTTAAAATCAACAATTTGTGTGGGTAATACTCCTAATTTTTCTTTTACCTGTTCTGCTTGAAATTCAACAATGCTATTTGTAGAACGTTTTAATGCTTCTGGAGTAAAATTTAAAACTGTAATTTCTTTATCAGCATCAATTAGTTGAAATAAGTCTCTATCCCCGGAAAGAATCTTTACTTGATACCCAGATGCTGCGGCTTTTTGTGCTAATGTTCCCAATACGTCATCTGCTTCATAACCAGGTGCAGTGAGTATGGGCAAATTCAAGCTTTGCAATAATTCATAGAGATTTTCTATGTCGGGAATAAAGTCTTCTGGTGTTTCTGCACGTCCCGCTTTGTAAGTATCATCAGCCTCATGACGGAAAGTGGGTGAAGCTAAATCAAAAGCTACTGCTACTGATTGCGGCTGTTGTGTAGATATTACCTCTAACAAACATTTAATAAAACCAAAACATACACTAGTAGGAATACCAGCTTTTGTCCGAAGTCCACCATCTCTACCTTTAGCAAAAGCGAAGTAGGAACGGAAAGCTAAAGAATGTCCATCAACAAGGATGAATATAGGCTTGTTTATAACCGAAGAATTAAAAGTCAACTGCTTAACCGAATCATAGAACTATTCTATTTTAATTTTTTTTATAGCATTATGCACCAACATTAAGGTCATGGAAACGGAGCGAAAAAAGCTACTGTTGCACATCTGAGTGTAAAATATTTCATAATGAACCGTTAGCAAAGTGGCCGCTTTCAGCTTTCACCAATTGCTACTGATGGAACAGAAGCTTGATAAATTGGACAGTAAAGGGTAAGCAACTAAGTGGCAACGAAACAGACTAAAACAAACGGTAGTAGCACTAAACTGGGGTTTGAAGAGAAATTATGGCAAGCTGCGGATAAGTTGCGGGGTCACTTAGATGCTGCTGAATATAAACACATCGTCCTGGGTTTAATTTTCCTCAAATATATTTCTGATGCTTTTAATGAACTCTACGATAAATTAGCAGAAGACGAATATGCCGAACCTGAAGATAGGGACGAATACAAGGCAGAAAATATTTTTTATGTTCCCCCAGCAGCACGGTGGTTAATACTCCAAAGTAATGCTAAAAATATCAAGATTGGGGAATTAATTGATCTGGGGATGGATGCCATAGAAAAAGAAAATCCCTCTCTCAAAGGCGTATTACCTAAAGAATATGGTAAACCAGCCCTAGATAAACGGTTATTGGGAGAGTTAATAGACCTAATTGGGACTATTGGGTTAGGAGATGCGAAAAGTCGTGAAAATGATGTTCTCGGACGAGTTTATGAGTATTTTTTAGGGCAGTTTGCTAATGCAGAAGGCAAGAAAGGAGGACAGTTTTACACTCCTCCGGCTGTGGTGAAGGTATTAGTAGAAATGATAGAACCCTACAAAGGCAGAGTTTATGATCCTTGTTGTGGTTCGGGGGGAATGTTTGTCCAATCTGAGAAGTTTATCAAAGCACATGAAGGCAAGATTGGGGATATTTCTATTTATGGGCATAATTGGCGCGGTAGTGGCAAGGAAGAATATGTAGATATTCCAGGTTTTTGTAAAAGTGCCAGTTTTGAGGAAATCAAAGGGCATGGTTATGTATTAACTCCTGGACGATATGTGGGGGCTGAGGAAGTAGAAGATGATGGTGAATCTTTTGAGGAGAAGATGTTAGATTTGACAGCAAAATTAGATCAACAATTTACAGAAAGTGCGAAGCTGGAAACGATGATTCGGGAAAATCTGCGGGGGTTGGGATATTATAATTGAACGCGGATAAACGCAGATAAACGCAGATGAAGATGTGTTAATATTTTAAGTATATTTAATTTAATCACAATGACTGAAATTACAGCTAACTATGATGAAACCTGGAAGGAAGCAATAGGAGATTATTTTGATTCTTTTCTTTTGTTCTTTTACCCAGAAGTTTATCAACAAGTAGATTGGAGTAAAACACCGATTTCTTTAGATAAGGAATTAGAACAGATTACCGCATCTGCGGAGAGCAAAACACGCCACGCTGATAAATTATTTCAAGTGTGGTTATTAGATAATCAAGAAATTTGGATATTAGTTCATGTAGAAGTGCAAAGTCAATATGATAAAAAATTTGAGCGAAGAATGTTCATTTATAACTATCGCGCTTTTGATTTATATCAAAAACCTGTGATTAGTTTAGCGATACTGGGAGATGAAAAGAAAAATTGGCGACCTAATTCTTACCAATATGGTTTTGGAAGTAGTCAGTTAATCTTTAATTTTTCTATCGTCAAGCTTCTAGATTATCAATGGGAAGAGTTAGAGCAAAGTAATAATATTTTTGCTATAGTGGTAATGGCACATTTAAAAACTAAAGCCACTAACAGCAATTTGTCAGCTAGGGAACAGTGGAAATGGAACTTAGCTAGATTACTTTATGAAAGAGGTTATAACCGTAAAGAAATTGTTGATTTGTATAAGGTCATTGATTTAATGATGGCTTTATCTGAAGACCTGCAATTAAGTTTTGATCAAAAATTTGCTAACTATCAGGAGGAACAAAAAATGCCACTTGTAACCAACATTGAAAGACGCGCTATAAAACAAACTCGGAAACAAGATATTATCAAACTTTTACAGGTGCGGTTTGATGATATTCCTGAAACTTTGATTGCCAGCATTAATCAAATTGATGATACATCTTTTTTAGAGCAACTTATTGTATCAACAATTAGCGTTAATTCTTTAGAAGAATTTGCACAGCTTGTTAATTCTAATTTACCAGAATAAGATTAATAAATGTAGGTTGGGTTAAGCGACAGCGCAACCCAACAACAGTATTGATTTGTATAAGGTCATTGATTTAATGATGGCTTTATCTGAAGACTTGCAATTAAGTTTTGATCAAAAATTTGCTAACTATCAGGAGGAACGAAAAATGCCACTTGTAACTAACATTGAAAGACGCGCTATAGAAAAAACCACGAAACAAACTCGGAAACAAGATATTTCTGATTTACTGGTTAGTCGTTTTGGTAATTTACCCGAAAATCTGACAGAAAATATCGAAAAAATTGAGGATATAAATATTTTAAAGCAACTTCTTGTATCAACAATTAACGTTAGTTCTTTAGAAGAATTTGCACAACTTGTTAACTCTAATTTACCAGAATAAGATTAATAAATGTAGGTTGGGTTAAGCGACAGCGCAACCCAACAACAGTATAGTGTTAAAATCAAATTATCCAGGTGGGGGAATATTAAAAAATGCAACCTCTAATTCAATTAAATATATGGTGAATAATTTATCAATTCCCGAAGATTATCATCATTTTTTTGAGGAACTTAAAGAACGCATCCGCAATGCACAAGTCCGGGCTGCACTGGCTATTAACCGCGAATTAATATTACTTTATTGGCAAATTGGAGCGGATATTTTAAATCGGCAACAGCAGCAAGGATGGGGTGCTAAAGTTATAGATAATTTAGCCGCTGATTTGCGAAAAGCGTTTCCGGAAATGAAAGGTTTTTCATCTCGTAATCTTAAATATATGCGGAGTTTTGCGGAAGCTTACCAGGATTTTGAATTTGTGCAGCAGGTTGTTGCACAAATTCCTTGGGGGCATAATATCCGTATTTTAGATACTGTGAAAAATGCCACTGAACGCGAGTGGTATATTCGCCAAACTATTGAGCAAGGATGGAGTCGCAATGTATTAGTCCATCAGATAGAAAGTGGACTATATAAAAGGCAAGGTAAGGCTGATACTAATTTTTCTCGCACGTTGCCAAATCCCCAATCTGAACTAGCACAACAGTTATTTAAAGACCCTTATAATTTTGATTTTATTAATTTAGGAAAGGAGGCACAGGAACGAGATTTAGAGAGGGCTTTAATAGAACGTATCCGCGATTTTTTATTGGAATTAGGGGTAGGTTTCGCGTTTGTGGGTAGTCAGTATCATTTGGAGGTGGAAGGGGAAGATTTTTATTTAGATTTATTATTTTATCATTTACGGTTGCGGTGTTTTGTGGTGATTGATTTAAAGGTGGAAGCTTTTAAACCGGAGTTTTCAGGGAAGATGAGTTTTTATGTTTCGGCTGTGGATGAGTTGCTAAAACACCGGGATGATATGCCGACTATTGGGATTATTTTATGTAAGTATAAAAAGCAGAAGATTGTTGAATATTCTTTGCGAGATATGAATAAGCCGATTGGTGTTTCTAGTTATCAATTACGGGAGGGTTTACCAGAAAGGTTGCAGGAGAGTTTACCGACTATTGAACAGTTGGAAGCAGAGTTGGAAGCGGTAAATGTGGAAGTTGAGGAGGAGTTATGAGAGAAATAATGGCAGGATTTAGTTAGAGGGTGTTTGATAGCGAAGCGTGGCGTTAGCCATAAAGTATTAAATAAAACCAATAATCTCCAAAAACCTAACCCCCCTGCCCCCCTTCCCTACGTTAGCGCAGCGTGCCGAAGGCTGGGAAGGGGGGTTTCAAAGCCTCTCTCCGCTTCGGGGAGAG
>JANMEE010000287.1:0-3711 GCA_031376645.1 Dolichospermum sp. OTE_75_concoct_329_sub
TCATACTTGCTTGGACGATGCCAACAAAGAATACAAACAGGAAATAAAATCACTAATGAATCTCAAATTTCAGACTTTTAAAAATGTTAATATTTACCCTGTTTAAAGTATAGATTCTAGTTTACAGGTAAAATTTTTAAACAAAAAATCAAAAAAATACCTGCTAACAGGTATTTTTTGATAAACAAAAAGTATTTTGTTTTGCGATATGATTTACGACTGAAGTTTGAGCCTCGCAAAAACCAAGCTAAGTTTACTTCCCAAAAAGTTAACCTTATAATTAATTCAATATTGCTATTGAAGGAGGAATTTCTTTGTGTTTTCCTTGACAAAGTTCACTTTCAATATAGGTATAACTAAGGGCTTACTTTATCTATTATATACTTTAAACAGGGTAAATATTAACATTTTTAAAAGTCTGAAATTTGAGATTCATTAGTGATTTTATTTCCTGTTTGTATTCTTTGTTGGCATCGTCCAAGCAAGTATGAATGGCACATTGGAATTTATCAAATTTATCATAGAATTTACCATGTAATGTTTTCTTTTTGACAAATTTCCACAATCTTTCAATTAAGTTCAGATTAGGAGAATAGGCGGGTAAAAATAGCAATGTGATATTAAGTTTTAAAGCAATTTCTTTGATAAAATCACAATGCTGATAACGAGCATTATCAAGAACTATAAAAATAGGTAAATTAGGCATTTGGACCCTCAAATATTTTAAAAACCCTTCCATTACTTGTGCGTTTACATAAGTGGTGTTAGATTGGGTATATATTTTTTTTGAAATGGCATCAATAGCACCAATTACATTAAGTCTTTGTCTTCCAGCTGGAGATTGTATAAAAAGACGAACTTTAGACCAAACTTGGCATAAGAACGCCGCCAAAACAAAATGGGCTGCATCAAGAAATAATAGGTAAATTTCCCCACTATTTGCTCTTTCTATGGCAGGATTGAGCGTTTCTTGTAAATATTTTTCCTGTTTTTCTGTATCGGCTTTAGCTGGAATATGACCTATTTTTTTACAAGTAAAACCATTACGTTTTAAAAAAACTTGAACAGAACTTAAAGAACGAGTAATGCCTGTTAATGCCTCAATTCTGGCTTTGGCTTGACTAATTTGATGAACTGGTTTGCTTTCCAAGTTTGATATTATCGTTTCTTGATGCTTTTGCAATTCGGAACGATTTGTACCATAATTATTAAATTTTAAGATTTCAATTCCACTTTCATTAAACATTTTAATGAATTTTGATACACTTTGACGTTCAAGACCTACTAATTCACCGATTGCTGAACAACTATTTTTTGGATTTATTGCTTTTACATATAAAGCATGAAATCTTCTTTGCACTATTGGGTCAGGATATTGATACATTTCGTACCTTAGTGCTGCAATTTCAGCTTTGTTGATTTGTAAAGTGAGCATTTTTTTGATTGTTTTGTCGCATCAAAGTTGCTCACTTTTTTACTCAAATAAAATGTGTGTTTTTACCCTGTTTAAAGTATAGATGTTTTTTTAATTGCTTCTCAGCACCTTCACAAGTATCAAAATATTTAGAAGTTGGTTCAAAATGAAGCAATAGCCAAAATTCAAGGCAAGGGTTATTTACAATTACAACAATGTTTTTGTATTTTTCGGCAATAGTCTTTTTATACTCTAAGTAAAATTGAATTGCAGTCTTACTGCCAGCTTTTGCACTTTTAGATTCACTTGATATTACATCAAAATCAATTATCCAAAACACCTTTGTGTTTTCCTCTGAAAGTTTAATTACATTTTCATATTGTTCAGATAGTCTTTTCCTTTGTGGGATTTTAGGCTCAATATTTACAACGATTGACCTTTCATTTCTTTTTAGCATTTGTAAATACCAAACTTCACAATCGCCATCTACCACAACTGCAAAGGTTGGTTTACTTCTTAAAGGAACGGCTCTATTTTTTCTCATTGCTAATGTCAATATAGTAATCCCCCAAATTAGGTGTGCCACCTAATTTGCCAGTTTTATATGCGTTAAAAATGTTACTCGTGTCTCTGACAACCGAACTATCAAAATCAGACAAAGAATATAATTCGGTTGCACAAGTTTCTGATTTGTCTGTGAACCAAATGACATCATTTCGGAAAATGTCCTTATTGGTTAATATTTCTCGGTTATGAGTGGTTGCAATAATTTGAGATTCTTTAGAATTGATTAAAAAGGATAATAGAAAATGGACATACAATTCGGGATGCAATGATGCTTCTAATTCATCTATTGGAAAAGCTATGGAATTTTTAATTAGCAAACTTAAAAGTCCAGCAAAACCATAATATCTTCTTGTTCCTTGCGACTCCAGCTCAAATGGAAGGCTGTATTTATTATTTTTTACAGTATGCTCAAATTCTAATTTATCAATAGTGAATTTACCTTTATTCTTTAACTCCTTTATTCTTTCTTCTTGTGATTTTACTTGTTTTTCAAGAAACTCAAAAAATCCTTCGGGAATTTCTTTATCTTCTGTTTGAATTAATATGTCTGAAATATTAAAGTCAGCTTTCTTTAAAATATTAACTACTATATCCTTTTCTATTTCCGTTTTATTAATTCGGGATGTTACATAACCTTCAAGTTCTGTACGAGTATATATTAATGGTTTTAAATATTCCTTAAACCAATCTGTTGCCTCTTTTAGCTCTTTTAATTCAATATTTGTTTTAAGAAATCCACCTAATACGGTATTGTTCCAAAGAGTATTTGATTCTAATGTTTTTTCAAAAGTTTTGTCTTTTTTTATTTTACTTCCAAATGTAATTTCAGTAAATTGTTTTTCGATGTCAGTAGTTCGCTTAAATACATTAGCTTTATTAGGATTAAAAAAATTAAGTTCCTCTTTTGAAACAGCATTTTTATTTAACTCTACTTCATAATTATATCTAATGTCGTTTTGAACAAAGTCAATATAAATAATTGAGTTTTGTTTTGGTGTTTCATTGTCGAATAAAAACGGACTAAAATCGAGACTATCTGTTTTTTTTTCAGCAGGTTCTAAAACAAGTTCTCTTAAAAAGTCCATCGCTTTTAAAATTGTTGTTTTACCAGAAGCGTTAGCACCATATATTAATGCTAACTTTAGTAGCCTCAATCCTCCAGCAGCACTAATTATATAATAGTCTTCTAAATGGGTTGATTTATCTGCTTCAAAGGATAGTGTTTGCTTGTCCTTAATTGAGCCAAAATTTTGAACACTAAAGTTTACTATCATTTTTGTTTGTCATTATGTAAGTAGAGTGCAATATTAGTTGTAAAAATCGGAATATGGAAATAATTATATCAAAACATGTAAATGTCTTACAAATATTTGATGTAAAAAATTATTGTTCAGAGATTGTCCGTTGAATGTCGCACGGTCGGTGGTAGGGTTTCTGCTAACGGACAGGGCTTGCCGAAGTACGGGAATTAGTATTCCATCAGCCCGGAACCGATGATGATTGAAAAACTGAAGTTGAAGATAACAATAAAAAGCTAAATAGATAATGTCCAGCCGGATATGAAGCAGAATAGAATTACAAAAAGCCGAAGATAACTTCCGTCCGCCCCCATTTTGCCAAACCCCTGTTGAACTAAACCTTCGGTAGCTTTTCCCGAGTAAAATTCATAATTTTATGGCAATTTATAAATTTAAAATTAAATATTACCATGACAAAAAAAGAATGTTGAT
>JANMEE010000291.1:0-10231 GCA_031376645.1 Dolichospermum sp. OTE_75_concoct_329_sub
TGTCAAATAAATTTTGACGGATAAGAAACGAACCACGAAGGCACGAAGGACACGAAGGAAGAAGGAAGAAGGAAGAAGGAAGAAGGAAGAATCAAAATGGCAACGAATGAACCCGTCAATTAGTTCTTGACAGACTACTAGTAGACATCTAGTGAAAATTAAATATGCGTGACCCGTAACCCTTGTAGAGACGTTCCATGGAACGTCTCTACATTCTTTTTTACCAGATGTCTATTGCGGCAATCTATCAGATTTTCTCCATATTATTATCTATCTGTGGGTGGTTTTTTGCAAAACTTAGAGTGAGTACAGATTAATAAGCCTACGGCAGTTTTAACCACTCGTGTGGTCATTGAGCTTGCCGATAGCATATTATTAGCAGGCAAGATGCCTGCACCACAAAAGAATTTGAAATGGATACTGATTAAATTATTTAGATAAGAAGCCTCTTCCTTGGACTCTCACACTGGTTGTAGGAAAAAAAGTTTTTTTACTGGCTGTATATTTGATTGCATTTGCATTATTATGAATACGAGCTAGGGCATTACCTCGAATAAATACCTGTGCTGTTGTATTAGCTCTATCTACACAGACATGAAAACCCGTCATACTTGTTGGTTTAATTATTGACCAAGTGATTTCCGATGTTGTAGTTGTCGCTGCGATATCAGCAGGACAAGTAGCTGCTACTAGTGAATCTGTAGTGTGATCTACATAATCAATCAGCACTATAGCATCAGCAGTATAAATTCCAGATTTCCGCCATTTTTTCATCCCTACATCTAAACTATCAGAGTCTTCAAAATAATTATGAAATGGAACAAAACCTGGACTGGGACAATTATCAACATTTACATACTTTTTAGTTCCTCCACAGGTTACACCACTTCTAAGTTCTACACCATCTTTAATTTGCCATCTGGCAATACGAGCAGCTTTTGACCAAGTTGTATTACTATCTTTGATTAAATAGTAGACAACTAAGGAATAGACAAAAGTATCATCATTTCCTGATGCTGTGGGAACTATAGCAGCAACTAATTCTCGTTTCCAAAAAACCAGCAACGGAGTTTTAGTATTATCACTGGGGTGAGCCAATTGAGATTTTATAGCCTGAATACCAGTTGCATCATAGATATAAACAGCTTGTTGTAAATCACGGGAAATATAATTAAGTGCAAGTTGAATTTCTGCTTCAGAATTTGCTTTAGCTTGTTCATCTCTATCTGTAGTCATCACACTTGTCATCAAGGTGAATAATGGGGTGATAATTAAAAATGAAATCACTAAAGCCACCAATAATTCAATAAGAGTAAAACCGCCAGAATTATCAATAAATTTAGAGATTTTTATTTGACTTTTGAGGATAAATTCAAGTATCTTCATCATCAGATAATTTACTTTTTAATTTTACAAATTTTAGTCTAATTTATAACTCACCTGGCGACTTCTAGTCGCCCAAAACTTCTTTTCAAACATCCTCTTAACCGACAAAGCAATTTATTAACAAACTTGGTTATTACCATCCTGATCTTTTGCCATGCCTAAACGGTAACATAACGCCTGAAATGTAGTGCTATTGTGGCCAATATCAACGGTTCTTTCTATTAACGGTGCTTGCCGATTACCTATGCTGGCAACAATAGGAGAAGCTACTTTTTTAATATTACTTGTACTAGCTAAGAGAGTTTTACTAAAATTAACATCTGACCGATATACCCGCACTGCTAGACGATAACCACTAGTTTTTGTGTGAATACCGTCAACTATGATGGGCATAGCTTGAATATAAAACTCGTCAAATGGATTTGTGGAGTCTGTTTGACAAGCTGAATCACTAGCTATACAAATATTTCCATCTTTTTTCAAGATATACAAATTCACATCTGCATCAGTTTTACTGGTAGGAACTGGCATTTCTGTAATACTAATTAAATAGTCTGCCAACGTTCTCAGTGTTGCTGAGTCTAAAGAAATTTTTTTACTGGGTGTTGCACTTGAACCAGTGACAATTGAACCAGTTTTGACACCATCAATAAAAGTATTAGCAGCCTGAGTTGCTTTTTCTATGCGCCGAGATTGAACACGAATTAATGTTGACATGACTAAAATGGGGGTTATAGACGCTAAGAGAATGGCAACTACAACTATGGCCATGAGTGACTCAATAATCGTAAAACCAGAACTACTGAAAGATGGTGTTTTTACTTGTGGTTTGGGTTTCATTATTGACAGGTAGAAGGACGTTGAGTTTTATCGTCTATGGCATAGGTAGTAACAGTATCGGTAGTTTTAGCGCATAACAAAGTCTGTAACCATTTGTCATCTTTGCCAACTTCCCGAAAATACTCATCTGGTAAATCGGGTGATGTGAGTACCAACTTACTAGCGAATCTATCAGGAGATTGTGATAATAGTGCGACATCATAACCCCAGTTCCTGGTAGGAGGAAGATAACCAGTAGCTCCACCACTATCATTGTCAATAGGATAGGTAATACTACTAGCTCCGACATTCACGTTATATGTTCCTGTCGCATAAGCACTCTTTTTCAACTGGATAAAAGAGCCAAAAATCTTTGATGTCTTTTGACCAATGGAGGATGCCCAATTTTCCATAAATCGGGTCAAGTTTTGTAAACCACCATTATCTTCTGCTGGTCGGGCTGGACTATCCCCAGCGGCGACAATTAAGTTAAAAGTTGTGTCTGCTAATACTGGTTGCAACCAATTTTTAGTATTATTTGTATTACTGATGACTGTGGTGTTATTGGGGTCAGTCTCCGTGGCAAAGGGTTTTTGGATTTGTAAAACAGGTTCAAATACACCACTAATATTAGGTAGTAACCAAGGTATGAGTAATGTAGGGGTGACTTTGTTGGCTAAAGTTGCTCCACCTATGGGAAATTCCTCTAGTTTGTTACTACTACCTTTGCCGTAAAGAGTCAGGGGAGTAATCAGCAAAGTCGTATTTACATCCCGTTTAAAAGCCAATCTCTTAAATGGTAATGCCTCCCAACCATTGTCAGGGTTTGTACCTATGAATCCTGTTTTAATAGAATTAGTTGCTGAACCGATACCATCTTCTCGCCAACTATTCTGGCCATTAAATTTGTATCCATTGAGAGCTACATTAGTTATTGACCAAAGCTTAGTCTTGACAGCGCATTGAGCAGCAGTATCTATTCCCCTACAAAAGCAATCATCTTTAATTGTAGAAGTACAAATTTCATAAGCATATTCTCTAGCTGGTATCATTCTCACCAGTGGGGTAACAAAGTTATTCACGTAGGAACTACCCTGGTATCCCGCGAGTACTGGATCAAAATCTTTAGGAAACCCAGCATTAGTTATACTCGTATCAACCCATGTACCATTTGCACCCAAGAAATTAACTGCTGAAAACCCTGATGGTGGCGTACCAACTAAGCTATTATTCCAGTCATAGTCCCCTTCATCACGGAAACCCTCTCGAAAGTTACCAGAAAGCAAGGTGACAGCATCACCCAACACTGTCGCAGGTCGCCATTCATCCCCTGTGGGACAAGATCCACTAGGATCACCATGCCGACAGCCGAAGTTAGCATTGGTAGTAGTTCGATTATAGAAGGCTGTGCCAGCAAGGTTAGTAAATTCCTCTTGAGTGTGGAGATTAAAGTCACCTCTAACATATACAGGTAAATTACTGGCTAAAATTAAACCTTTTTCTTCTTCTCGGTAAGCGTTTGTTGTTCCCCTTCCTAACTTACTGCCATTAATGAGCATAATCGCATTAGGACGACGAGTAAAATCCAGGATGTAGTCAACAGGACTAACTAATTTTTGTGCCTCTGTTTGTACGCCTAAAGTACCCGCACTGGCATCTGGTAAAGCATCATCACGAGTTGCGTAAACAATTCCGTTATTAGGTAATAAATATTCTTGAGATGGAGAGGAAGTACCGATAGTTTTTGTCCGTAGTTGGTTCAGATCTAAAACAGTAACCCGAATTTCTAGGGGTTGTCTGTCTATAATCGGATAATTGTATGTGGTGTTGTTAGATGAACTATTGCGAACAATCTCTCTGGAGTCCAATAATGATGTTTCGTAAATCGCACCATGAGGAATCACGGAATTACTGGGACTAATACTACTATCAAGAATCTGTAGAGCGCAGATTTGAGCATCAATTGCCGACTGTTCAGAAATGGTTCGGTTGGCTGTTTTTGCTAATGCTTTGGCTAATAATCCATCATCTATTAATCGTCCGTTGGCATAGGTTAATTGAGATAGATAATTTAAAACTGTGGCATAATAACTCTCACCTTTAGCGGATGTAGGTGCGGGGTAGACTATGCCATCATTAGACAGACCGCTGGTGACAGCATTCCAGGGCAGTCCACTGATATTTTTGGCAGTAGTGCTGTTGGTAGGAATATAAAAACTACTCACACAGGCTATAGGAGTAGGTTTTTGGGCGGTGTAGTTAGTAGATTTGTAGTGATAAACTGCTGTAGCCCGCATTTTCAAATATGGTGTATTAGGATTAGCAATTTCCCGCCATTGGTATATGATTGAGGGATCATACAGAGAATATGGTGTAACTGTTTTTGTCGTGGGTGCAGTACCAGGAAATGGCATAGTATCTGGCCATATTTCTTTAACTGTGCTGTTGACGGTAGTTGTGGTATCACTTGCACTCAGATAAACTCCTGCACCTGTAACAACTCGCAAGCCACCAACCGCTTCTGTAATATCTTGGGGAATTTTGGCCGCGTCTAGTTCCCATGCTCCATCTCTGGTTGTATCTCCTAAGTTCGCTAATATTGCTGTTTGCACTAGCGATTGTCTTGTCCGAGTTTTGCTTGTGTCTCCTGCATTCCACTTAATGCCGCTAATTTCTTGTGTATCAGTAATTTCATTACCTAAAAATCCCTTTGGCTGGTTACTGCTATTCCACCATAGTTCGGGAACATTATTTTCTGAAGATGCTGCTGGCGTTGTATCCCACCATATTTCCGATAAATTGTGACTAACTAATACTCTGTCACCTAACATAGCTTCTACACCACTAGTATTTTTGAGTGCTTGTGGTTCTGTGGCTTGTGGTTGTAAGGATGTACCACTAATATTCAGAGTTAATGCACTGTAACCTGTTCCTGTTTTGCCATCACTTGGATCTGTAGCATACATCCATTTATCAATGGGACGTAATGTCTCATCACTACCTTGGATTACTAGGCTAGGAAATGTCTCTGTCACACCAAAATTAACTTCTTGATAGGGGACACGACGAGTCCGTTTCTGGAAATAAAGCTGTAATTGTTGGTGACGAATGGCATCAAATTCCGCTGTTGTGAAACTGGATAAACCTAAATCTTGTTTTTTCTGTTCAATACCTGTTTTAACTTCTGATGGATCACTGTTGATATCATTAACAAATTGAGTTGCAATCAGTTTATTAATCCGATTTACATAAGCGAGGTTATTGTACATGAGGTTACTGGAACTTTCAGTAACTGATGTGTCCCACGTCGCAGCAGTAGGATTAGTATTTTTACCTTTGAATAAATCAACTTTAGTTGTTGTCGTCCCTGCACCTTTAAAACCACCAGATCCTAAATTTCCTCCCACAATAATTTTAGAATTTTGAGATTTGTAGTAACAGGATTTTTTGCTACTAATTTGATATAATTGAACTTGACCAGAACCCCCGGTTAAAAAATTACTATTAGTAAAAATTCCCCCGTTAAGATTTAGGGCTGTATCGGGATTGATTTCTAGATCATCGTTATAAACAACAACGTTGCTGAATGGTCTTTGGATGCGGTCTTGTTGATATTCTAAGGCCGCAAAACCTTTACTACCTTGATATTTTTCATAGTTGGTACTGTCATTAAGTACGGCTGTGATTGGTACTGTGGCTGTATGAACAAAAAAAGATTTATTTAGCTCATTATTTTGTTTAATCCAACCTGTGTTACCTACTAGTATCGGATTAGTATCTGTGGTGCAATTAGTATCCAAAATCCCTTTTGCCATTGGTGATGTTCTGGTTTCTAAAGGGGTTCTAGCTCGGGCATATTTACCACTACTATTCCTAGGAGTTCTCAATAAAATGTCATAGAGGGTATAACTATCAAATTTCCCATTGTTGTCAGTATCAACAGGGAATCTCCAGGCTGTATTCACAGTTTCTTGATCATATAATGATGTATTTATCGTTGGTTTTTCAATTGCACCATTACCACTAAGATCAAAACTTATTTGCAGTTTAGTTTCATCACCAAAAGTATATTTGTTGATGTTGTCTATATTGTTTATATCATCAAGAACTTTAGATAATTCTCTATCTGTCGGTGTGACTTTTGGTAATGATATATCCTGAAATAGTTTATTGATTTTCGCTCTACTGCGGTCTATTGCGGGAATAGCAGCACTAAGAACAGCTTCATTAATGCGGACATTACTGGCAGTTTTGGCTCTATCAAAGGAACGTAGCATAATAGTAGTAGTCAGTAAAACTACTACCACTGATACCATTGCGACTGTGGGTAACACGAAACCTGCGGTTGCTACTTTTTGTTTTTTTGGATTGCCAAAAACAGTCTGTAATAACCAGTTCAATCTTTGTTTTTTTGTGTTTGGCCGACGCTTTCGAGGCATTGAAAAGATTATATAACGTGGGAGATGGGAATTATCACCACGGTGACTATCATATCTGTATGGCGGCAGTTTTATAATCGCTTGTTTAAATATCTATCTAAATGATTAGGAAATAGACATATTTGGTAAAGATTGTAACAGATACTAGCGACTAGAAGTCGCAGCTACACAAACAAAGTCCACCTCCGTGGCCTAAGAAAAACTATTTGTTTTGTAGATGCGGTTTCTAATCGCCACCCAACCTACATTTTTTAACCAACTTTTTGTAATTGCGCTACTCTAGGATCAACAATTTTTTGTCCTAAACTCGGGAATTTAATCGCTACAGAAACCTTATTTCCTTCTCCAAAAACGTGAGTAATTTCCCCAAGTCCAAAAGACTTATGTAATACTCTATCACCTACTAGCCAAGTTCCAGGAGTGCTTTGGTTGCTAGTGGTTGCAGAGGTGGTTTTAGTAAAGCTACGGGTAACTTTATTTTGGCTACTTAATAACTCTGCTGGTAATTCATCCAGAAATTGCGATCGCATTGCCCGTTCTCTAGACCCATATAAACGCCGTTCCCTGGCATGAGATAAAAACAATCTTTCTTGAGCGCGAGTAATGCCAACATAACATAAACGCCGTTCTTCTTCCAATAATGAAGGATCTTGTAAAGAACGATATCCCGGAAATAATCCCTGTTCTAATCCCACCAAAAAGACGACAGGAAATTCCAAACCCTTAGAAGCGTGCAAAGTCATTAGCGAAACTGTTGTTTGTCCCTCTTTTAAATTATCTAAATCAGAACTCAAAGCCGCACTTTGCAAAAATGCCTGTAAAGAAATATCTTCCCCGGCATTTTCTTCTTGAAATTGCAACATAGCGTTATGCAATTCATTGACGTTACTGATTCTATTATCAGCTTCATCTGTAGCTTGATCTTGCAATTCCTTAATATAACCAGAATCTTCTAAAATGCCTTGTAAGATTTCCGAACCAGGAATTACTTTAATTTGTTCTTGACGATTGTGAATCATCGCTGCAAAATTATTTACAGCTTTTGCCGAACGTCCTGCTAAGGTATTTACAGATGTTTCATCACTTAATATTTCCCATAAAGTTGTTCCTAATTGCTGGGAAGCATTTACCAAAGCATCAATAGTAGCCTTACCGATACCGCGACGAGGTGTGTTGATAACTCGTAATAAACTCACAGTATCGGCTGAGTTATTAATTGCTCTTAAATAGGCAACAGCATCTTTAATTTCTTTACGATCATAAAACTTCATTCCTCCCACAACCGTATAAGGAATTTGATATTTAACTAATAATTCTTCAAAAGGTCGAGATTGGGCATTGGTTCGATATAAGATCGCAAAGTTACCCCAATTTAACTCCGGGTTTTGATGTTCTAAAGTGCGAATTTGATTAATGACAAAAGCCGCTTCTGCCATTTCTTCATCAGCTTGATGACAATAAATTTCTTCTCCTGGTTCTCTGGTAGCTTTAAGAACTTTATCAATGCGTTGAGTGTTATTTTCAATTAATTCATTAGCAGCTTGCAGAATGTTTTCACAAGAGCGATAATTCTCTTCTAATTTCACCATAGAACGAGTATCATCATCTGCTAAACCATCACCAAAATTTTCTTGAAATTCTAGTAAAATGGTAAAATCTGCCATTCTAAAACTGTAAATTGACTGGTCAGCATCACCAACAACAAACACAGACCGATTTTGCCATTGCCATTCACTTTTACGCTTTTCGTCATTCGTCACCAAAAGCTGAATTAAATCATATTGAGTCCGGTTGGTATCTTGATATTCATCAACCAGAACATGACAGAATTTCCGATGCCAATAACTTAAAACCTGCTCATTTTGTTGAAATAATCTCGTAGGAATTAAAATTAAATCATCAAAATCTAAAGCGTTATTTTGGGAAAGTTTATCTTGATAGCGATTGTAGACATCTGCAATCACCCTACCGCGATAATTGGGTTGTTCGCTTTCAAATTGTTGGGGTGATAAGCCTTGATTTTTGGCATTACTAATAGCGTAACGCACAGATTTAGGTTCAAATTTTTTACTATCTAAATTCAAATCTTTGGTAACTATTTCTTTGATTACAGTTTGCACATCAGATTCATCAAAAATAGAAAAGTTTTTATTCCATTTTCTGCCTTTTTCATCTTGATATTTTTCGATATCATAGCGAAGAATCCGAGAGAATAAACTGTGAAAAGTTCCACACCACATATCTTTGATAGTATTGCGGTAAACCTGTGATTTTAGTAAGCTTTTTTCATATTCTGTTAATAAATCAAACTTTTTACCATATTGCGATATTGCTAATTGTTCTGCAAATATCTTTTGAATTCTTTCCTTCATTTCCCTTGCAGCTTTATTGGTAAATGTCACCGCGAGGATATTTTCAGGATTAACACGATGTTTAAGAATCAAGTTGGCAATGCGGTAAGTCAGCGCCCGGGTTTTCCCGGAACCAGCACCAGCCACAACTAACAAAGGTCCACAGTAATGTTCTACGGCTTGACGCTGACTAGGGTTAAGGTGACTCAGGAAATCAATATTTGTGGTCATAAACTATAAAAATGATAAAAAGGACAATTTGTTATAGGGTTACAATGTCAGCGTCAAACTCAGTACAAAGAATAAAACGAAAGCAGCATAATGGGGCAAAAACAATAAAAATTTACTTAAATTCCTAAACTTTGCGGAAATTTGATAAAATGTTAGATTATTTAGTTTTATCCTTGCCTGTTCCCTAACTATAAAAATCCTCAATGATTTCTGGACTGTACGTAGGGTGGGCAATGCCCACCTTACAGATATTTCCAAAATCAAATAGGAGTCTTATAGCAACTTCATGTTACTGGATTTCGCGTAAAGTTTTATCATCCTTGTGAAGAAGTCTAGTTGTAAGATAAACCAATAATCTCTAATCTCTCACTTTCATTAGTGGTAGATGTGTCATTTAACAGCCTTTGGGTTGTAAATATCTAAGTAAGAAAATCAACTTTCAAAATTATGGAAGCGAAAATGCAAGAACCAGAATTCAAAGAAACCCCCGCAAAAGAAACAACTATCCCCGAAATTAACACCCAAATCGGGAATATGACCAAACTTCAGCCCCCTATGCAGTCTCAAGAACAATGGCTGAAATATGGACAACAAATTTCTGGTTTTTTGGGTACATTACCAGACTATGTAGGTAAAATATTTGGTCAATATCAGCAGCCTATCGTTAGTATTGGTTTAGTAGTGACAGCAGTAGTCACAGTTAAGGTACTATTAGCTGTATTAGATGCTCTTAATGATGTTCCTTTGGTAGCACCTACCTTTGAACTAATTGGGATTGGTTATTCTGTGTGGTTTGTCTATCGCTATTTACTCAAAGCTTCCAGCAGACAGGAGTTATCTGGCGAAATTACTACCCTCAAATCCCAAGTTGTCGGTAAAAACTCTCCTGAATCTTAACTAATAACTTTATATCATTTTAGAGGATGTTTTAAAAGTTTTCCATGTATAAATTAACCCCTCTCCAAACCTCTCCCCGAAGCGTGGAGAGGCTGTGAATCCCCCCTT
>JANMEE010000293.1:0-9055 GCA_031376645.1 Dolichospermum sp. OTE_75_concoct_329_sub
GGATATCTACTATGTAGATAATTCAGGCGATCAAGTTATTGAAGCCTTGAATGGTGGTACAGATACCGTCTTTTCAACCATCACCTATATTTTAGGTGAGAACTTAGAAAACCTCACTTTAACAGGTGCAAGTAATATCAATGGTACAGGTAATAGCTTAAATAACGTGATTACGGGTAACAGTGGCAATAATAGCCTTAGTGGTGATGCCAGTAATGATACTCTGATAGGTGGTAAAGGTAATGATACTTTGATAGGTGGTACAGGTAATGACTTTTTCCGCTTTAATTCACCATTAGAAGGAATTGATCTTATTACCGATTTTTCCGTCACTGATGACAAGATTCTAGTTAGTCGTTCCGACTTTGGCGGTGGTTTAGTATCTGGTATATTACCTAGTAATCAGTTTACTCTTGGTTCATCTGCGACGACTTCCGCTAATCGTTTCTTCTACAATTCCAGTAATGGTGGTTTATTCTTTGATGCAGATGGTAACGGTACTGGATCAGTAGCAATTCAAATAGCGACTCTTACTGGTATGCCGACACTAAGTAACACGAGTATTGTTGTTATTGCGTAACTCATTGCAACTTAAAAAAGTTAAGTAGGTTGGGTTCATGCCAGCAGCCCTCTAAATATTGACAAATAACATATTATATGGTTGAAGTCACGGTCTACATTCAAGCTTTATAGCAACTGCTGGAGATCTGATGCCGTCTCATGTACTAATGCTCGACTCACTGGTAATTCAATCCGTTGCAGTTTATTGTATAGTGCTGTGGCACTGACACTTACCTCTACTGCTTTCTTCTGATAGGCGGACTGAACTAATGGATACATTCCACATACGACTAGACTCATCAAATCCACCTGGGTGGAAAACAGTAACTCTTGTTCGTATTGCTGTTCGCTGTGTGTCTTAAACAGCTGATCCATTCGTGAGGGATTAAAAATATTTTCCATCAGCACTCGCATCATGACACTGACTGGACTGGCTTCTACAAAAGCATCAAATAAGGGACTTTGAATTGTGGTTTTCATCTTACCTTCTTAGAAAATACACATAGTTTGCTATTTGTCAATATTTAGAGGGCTGGGTTGGGTTGACGCAAGAAAACCCAACATCGTTTTTTGTTATTTATTAAGATAGTGAATAATCAAGTTAACCGCAAACTAATGATTAAATTACAAGAATTGCAAGAACAGGTATTAGAATTACCAATCAAAGAACGCTGGACTCTTGTACAAACCGTACTAGCATCAATTCAACAGGAAACACTATCTTCTATTCCTCCTCAACCTACCCTAGAAACCTTATCTGAACCTGATCCTAGTGGTTCACAGGTTCGTGGGATACGAGTAGATACTTTATATAGCGTTAGACCACCAATTAGCACCCTAGAAACCTTATCTGAACTTGACCCCTGGACACAAAGCTTAATAGGTGTAATTCGCTTAGAATCAGAAAATCCAGAGGAAAGTTATGTTAATTACTTAGAGGAGAAATATAGTTGAAACAGGTATTATTTGACAGCGATGTTTTGCTGGATATATTAGCACAGCGTCAACCGTTTGTTATTGCCTCAGCGCAAGCATTAAATACAGTCATGAAAAAACAGGTGCAAGGCTTTGTTTCTGGACACGCTGTTACTAATATTTTCTATATTTTACGCCGTCAAATTGGCAGTGAAGCAGCACGTAAATTAATAGAAAACTTATTGCAACATATTCAAATTGCCAGCGTTACAAATCAAGTAATTCACCAAGCATTGCAATGTCCAATTAAAGATTTTGAAGATGCGGTGACAAGTGCAGCAGCAATGTCCGCAGGTTTAGAAATGATTGTCACCCGAAATAAAGCTGATTTTGTAGCTTCTTTAGTGCCGGCAATGTTACCAGAAGAGTTATTGAAAATGCTTTCTGAGTAAGTTAGTAGTAAGTTAGTAGTAGGTTTGGTTAACGCAAGGAAACCCAACAATAATCAATAACAGCGTAACGTAGAATTAATGATAATAGGTTACAGCATACGACACATCAGATAGAATCATGACCACAGAAGCAGAATATAAAGCAAGAATTACCAGCTATAACTGGGATGATTTAATCAGATTATGGTCAGAAATTGAATCAGGTAATACACCAAATTGGGATGCAGGTAAAGCCTTAGAATATCTCGTTTAACGAGCATTTAAACATTTGTTGCACCTCAAACTATTCTATTGTGGGGAGGAGAAGAAATTAAATATTCTTTAGAAAATGAGTGTATACGTAGAGCATTAATCAAAAAATATCGTATTTGTGTTGAACAAGGACTAGCTAATTACAACATTAAAACTGAGGCTGTATTATGACTTTAGCTTATATAGTGCTAGAAGGTAATAAATATCAAGAAATCTTACAGAAATTACTTCCTAAACATCTTTTGCAAGATGTTAAATTCGTTATTGGAAACGGACAGTATCAAGTCAGATCATTAGCAAGTTCACTACTTGCTACTAGAAATACTCCGGTTATATTAATCCTAGATGCAGATACAGATAATGAATCTCAAATATTTGAAAAGCAAGATTTAATTAATTATTTATTGCGTCTAGCATCTGCGGGTATACCCTTTCAAGTTTCTCTAGCTGTTCCAGAAATAGAAATTATTTTAATACAAGATAAATCATTAATTGAAAAAATAGCCCAACGTCAATTTAATGATTTAGAATGGAAATTTGCTCAAAGTAAACCTAAAGAATTTTTAGAGACAGTCTTAGGTAAAGAACAATCAATTAGTGAGAATCCCCAGTAATTATTTCCTAGCAGTTTCTAGTTTATCTAGCCTGTAATCCTGAATCTGGTTGGTCCCTGCTACCTCCTGCCTAAGTAGTTTAATCTCAGAGTTCATCTCAGAGAGCTTGCTACCCGCAGTGAACCCACCACTCAATAAATATAGTCCGGCTTGAGCAGTAATGGTTAGAACTGTGATCAGCATCGGCACTCTGTCACTGCTAGTCAATGGTTTTTCTGTGCTCATATTTTTTTATCAGGGATCGTTTTTTTGTCCTCAAAAATTAAGTAGGCGCAAAATAAGCAAGCTTAGGCAGTGAATTCCCACATCTTAAAAGTACAGTCTTGAAAATATTTGGGAACATCGAAGGATATCTTGTATCCAGACGGGAAATCCCTCATTTTAATAATGGAAGGGGTAAACAGTCGGACAAACTTTGATTCTCCCTGGGCTAAACCAGTTAATCCCAGCGGAGCATCAAAATACTGAGTAAGGTATCCAGCCTTGATCCAATTCAAAGAAGAATTAGCGTTTATGGTTACGAGAACTCCAACAGTGTCGGAAAAAAAGGTGTGGGATGGCTCGAAAGCTCCAATGCTTTGAGCAATTAAGCCACCGGACATTACAGCCGTTTTGGTGGAATCCATAATTAGATTCCACTTTGAAGCATCATCAAACACTATGCTGCGACCTTAGCCAAAGTAATATACTTACTGCCATAGCCCTGCTCAAGCAATACTACGCCCTTCGCCCCTAGCAACCGGCTCTTTTCTTCCGTAGTGTTGAAGAGTTGATCAAACCGCACGATTAAAGAGTCAACAGAGGGGGTGGGATCTACACCATCTCCAGCACTTGCACCAAAAGGCAACGTGTGGGTATACTTTCCTGCTGTCTTGTCCGCAAAACGAATCCAGCGCCCATGAGCCGCAGTTTCTGGTACTACCTCTGGCGTGGCGTTCCCGAAATACCACCGCACACGGAAAACTACCCGCTTATTTCCCTTTCCAATGTTTATTTGAGCTTTGCCAGCGGGTAATGTCGCAACCAAGCCAGCCTTTGCTAATCCCCCATAGAGCGTTAGGGAGTCCTTTGGAATGCGGAAACGACAAGCAGCGTCGTTGTCCAGTGGATCTATATAAAACCCGTACTCGAAGTCAATTTCTGGTCGAGCTTTGTATGGTGCAGGACTAGCCTCCCTTGCGGCTTTTCTTGCCGCTTCCTGGATTTTTTTCTTGTTGGCCAATTCAGTTAATTCAGCCGCGCTTTTGCGTCTTGCCATGTCTATTTGAAAATAATAATTAGTTCAATACCAATACTAAGCAGGATTTCTTAAGATATTTTCTCCCCGAAACCTATTAGGTTTCCTGTGGTTCTCAAGGCTTCTTGTGCCTAATACCACTGAATCAAGGATTGATTCCTAAATGTGGTGTCTATCAAAAATATTGGTGGAATTATATTACCAAGACTTATGTAAGCATATCTAAACCGAAGTACAGCCACTGGGCGGTATCGCCTGTTACTTCTTTGCTTCCCTAGTATGGTGGTTTTTCCGGATGTTGCAGTAGTTGTACTTGGCTTGTCGGGGTCATTAACAATAACGTGTGCATCGCCCTTGTACGCAACATCAATTGCATTGCACATCTTGGAATAAATACTTGTAGCGTCAGACTTAGAATTTACAAGTAAATAATTTCCCTTTGGGAACCCGTTATCAGCATCCGTGTAACTCGCGCTTTTATTTCCGCAAGTGTAAGTAATTCCTTTTTTGTTATCCAGAAATAAACTTTTTATTTCATTGGCAATTGCAGTCATATCACTTTTAGTAATAGCTGGTTTTGTCCCATCTGATGAACAGGAAAAATTCATTAATCTACAACTTTTTTCATGTTCAATTAATGGCTCATCTGTTGGTTGGGCTGAACCATCTTGAGAGAAATGTAAAAATAATTGAGGATGTCCTGCCACAGGTGGTGCGGTGTGAAATTTCTCTCCATAGACTATGGCTAGATTTTTCCTTCCATAGCCAATGATGTTATAAAAAAGGTCAGAACGCATCCAGGATGAATACTGATTGTCATTGTCCAAAGCTCGACAGGCTAATTTCAAGGATGGGCGTGGACTAGATAAATCACCAGTACCTTGAACATCATTAAAATATCTATCAACACGGCGATTGTGTTCTTGATTCCAAGTTTTTTGCAAATGCTCGATATTATCAAAACCTTCGGGTAAATCTGCCACAATTAATCCTCCCCATCAAACAAGTCTGAGAAATCAAATGGGCTTGGTTGAGAATCAGTTTTAGCCTGAGTCTCTTTTGCTTTTAATTCATCAGGTTCAGGAATAAGAGTTGCTTTGTTAGCGGGGGTATCTTCTTTGATGGCTTTTACAAATTCAGTTGAAGCTGTCGTAAATTCGGTAGTTGCGTTAACAACATCTAATGGAACCTGAGTTACCATCTGAATTGTGCTAGCACCATTTTGTAATGATTCTAATGTTTGGGTAACGCGGTTAAATTTTGGCTGTGGATTCATCCAACCATAGGCATTCTCTAGGACCACACCACCTTTTTTTAAGGCATTACCTATTTTACCTGTGTATGCTGCTATCATTTCACTAGCTTGCAGCACAGTTTGAGTTAGTCCCATAAAGTTATTTAATACATTAGTTGTTGCTTGATAAATTCTATTAGCCTTAGCCCATCCAACTGTTAAATTTGTATAATTTTCAGTGCCGACAATTCCTTTTACAGCATTCTCGACCGTACTATTTATGACTGAACTAACATCAAAGGATTTACCAGCCTCATCCTTCGGAACTATCAAAGTCAAGACATTAGTTAAAGCGCCTACTAAAGTTTGGAGAATATCATTTGATAGCATTGCTGAATTATGAACTGTAGCCGCAAACGTCAAAATATTTAAGATTCTATCTAGTTGAAGCCACTTGAACCCATCAACTAATTTGCCTGACAGTCCACCGGGAATTTTAGTTCCTAGTCTTGATAATATTTCTAAAAGTAACCCAGTATTGGCTGCATTATTTCCGGCTGCAATCTTAGATCCTAAATCCTGCTTAATACCCTGCGCTGCGTTATTCGCGGCTTGATTCATTGATGCTGGCAGACATTTGTTATTGCATAAAATCTTGTCTACGGTTGTGCCGATACCAGGGAGAGTAGGTATATTAGGATTTATTTTACCAGCCGTTATGTCTGGAATACGCCCAACAATTAAAGGTATACCAGCTATTGTCGGGATTATCTGATCAAGTTTAGGTAGTATCTCATTGAGTTTCCCTATTGCCTCTTTGTCCACTGATTCCCTCACCTGTAATCGTGTTTTTACGCCATCTAATTCTAATTGGAACTGTCCTTGTTTTTGTTGCATCGGTTGCAATTGCTTGGCTACTGCTGCGGTTATTTCTGGTTGTGGTATGGCTGGTTTATTTTCAATTTCTATCTTTATCTTACCTATACTTTTATCAAATTCAGAAATACCAGCCCTTATGTCTGCTAATTTTTGATCATTTATTTTGCTTACTTCTTCAGCAGCTTTTTTGTTACCTTGTGCGGCTTGTGCTTGTAATGTGAATAATTTAGACTGAGCCTCATTATATCGCGCTATATTATCCGCGCGTACTTGCCCAAATAGAGCTACATTACCAGCCTTAATTGATGCCTGGAAATTAGCTTCTAATTCTTTAGCTAGTCTATCCATGCTATAAATATTCCTATTTTCTAGGTCTGCATTATCTTTTCTAGCGGATGCTATAGCAGCAGATATAGCATTAGCGATAAGTGCGTCGTTTTGCTCTTTTTTGAGTTTATCAATAAGGTCATTTATTAAAGCTGTTAATTCTGCTTTGAGAGCGTTTAGTTTGTCGGGGAAACTATTAATTAAGTCAAGTGCTTTTTGCCCCAATGCTTTTGCATCTTGAGCAGTTGATAAAGCGGTATCCGACTTTCCACTACTGGCGTTTGCTGTTTCTATTGCGGTATTAGCCTTGTTTATCGCTTCATTGGCTTTACCAATTGCTTGATCTAATTTAGCTTTTAAAGGCGCTAAGGCTGCCAATGCTTCATTAGCTTTATTAATTGCTTGGTTAGATTTTTCAATAGCATCATTAGCTGTTTTTTGGATAGAAACGATTAAACTTTCATTCTGTTCTATTCTGCGTTGAAGTCTCAAAAGTGCTGACAAAGTGCTAGATGTTAAAAATGCAATTTCACCTCTTATCAAGGCTTCTAACCGTTGCATTGCAGCTAATGCTCTAGCGGTTACAAAGTCTATATCTGCCTTAATTTCTGCTCTCAACCTATCAATAGAAAAGTTAAAATTCTGCCTAAGTTGGCTGATTTCCATCCGTGCTATTTCAGCGGTATTGATAGCATTATCTGCCTTACTATTTGCTTGATTCGCGATGGATCTAACCTGTTCTATTTCTGCTGTAAAATCTTTGCCAAATATACCAGTACGCCCATAAAGGTATGCAATTTGTGATTGTAACACTAAAATTGCAGCCGCTATACCCGCCACTGTTGCCGTCAAGATAGCTATTGCTTTAGTGTTTACTGCCGTTGCTGCTGCTACTGCTTTAATTTCTAGCTCTACTCTACCTAATGCAATTTTAGTACCTATGCTATCAGCTTCTAGTTTTTTAATCCTATATTCTACTGTTTGCTGTTCTGCCTCAAAAGCAGCATCTCTACTGGCCCTAACTCTTTCCTCTTGCCTTAATTCTGCTTCAAGCCTTTTAACAAGATCGCCCTCGTAGTTTTGCTTATGATACTTCCTGTCTTCAGCTTCATTTTGTGCTAGTCTATCTTCTAAGAATTTTCTGTTAAGCTCCTGCCTTTCTCTTTCTATTTGGGCGTTGCGTTTTAATAGCTCTAATTCTCTACCTAATCTTGCTATTTCTGCCTGATCTCCGGGAACAGACATACCAGCAGCAAGCAATCTCTCTAGGTCTTTTATCCTATTCTGCAATTCATTGATTCTATCTTCTGCAAATCCTACTCGTTGAATATCTGCTTTTTCTCTTTCTAGCTTCTTAAAAATATATTCAAATCCTACTCTGATACCTTGAAAGGAATCTTCTATATATTTCTTGAAGTTTGCAAGGTCTGACTTTAATACATATTTGCCATCAAGCGCACTTATTTGAGATTTTAGAGTATTAATCTGACCTTGGAGCTTATCACAACAATCGCACTTTCCAGCGCAATTGTTAGCCTGCGTTAAATTATTTATTACGCTGGAAGCTGACACTAGCTACAACTCCTATTTTTATTTTGACTTGCTAAATTTTCTATTTGCGCCCATTCTGAAATACTGATACAAACTTTTCCAGGTGGACAATAATTTGCAGGGTCAATGCAAACATTAGGAGATTGACAAGCCACCTGGGTAGGAGTATTACAAGGGTTATTAGGCGCTAAACCCATAGCATCACTCAATCCGTTTGCATTGCAATCAGCCAACGATGAATATTTGCCCTCGGTATCATAAGTAGTAGCCAGCGTGCAAGTGCCGTTGATAAAGTCATATTTTTGAGCAGGTGGGGAGCAATCTCCACGCTTGATCAGCGATGGTGGCGACTGCCAGGTAACTTGTTCATAGGTATTATTTCCATAATTAGCCAAGGCATTCATTTGAACACCTTGATTGCTCAACGGATAGCCTTGCGGGCAACCAGTGGACGGGCTATTTCTTACTGACTGACTAGGAATATTAGCATCTGCGGATATACCTCCCAGGTCAATTTCAAAATTATTGATCCAGCTTTCACAGTTACCAGTAACCGTACCTATGGCTATAAGTCTACAAACCATTAATAATCATCCGGATCTAAAGTTGCACCTGTATCAAGTTTCCCCAGATTTAAGGTAATCTGATCAACGCGATAAGCAGCAGTTCCTCTTGTGATGAAACTGCTAAATCCACTGCTTATATAAATACTTTGGTCAGTATCAGCATTGAATGCTTCTTGAGTCAACGTTGTTTTAGCATTTAAAATAATTGCTGATAAATGTCCTTCTGCTGTAGCGGTTGACGGCGTAGCGAGTCCGGCTGTCACCAATGCCGAATCAGGGATAAATAAACCAGCACTAGGAGCAGCAGCGCCATTAGCTAATCTAACTGTACCTGTTCCAAATACCTGAGCTATTGTTTTTTCTACCATGATGAATTAATTGTTAATAATGGAATAATCAATTATTAGTTCATCTATAAAAGCTTGTAAATATTCCACTTTTACATAAAATTGGAACATAGATAAATA
>JANMEE010000294.1:0-19000 GCA_031376645.1 Dolichospermum sp. OTE_75_concoct_329_sub
TGTCAAATAAATTTTGACGGATAAGAAACGAACCACGAAGGCACGAAGGACACGAAGGAAGAAGGAAGAAGGAAGAAGGAAGAAGGAAGAATCAAAATGGCAACGAATGAACCCGTCAATTAGTTCTTGACAGACTACTAGAGGGTTTTGATAAAATCCAGCATGATTTTTTGAGGTAAAGTTGCTAAAGGTCTTATTTCTCCTGCTTTTGCGGAATAACATTCGCCTTTTTTGATATCTGCTGCTGTTAACAAATCTAAATCCCAACCTTCAGATAGTACGAGTTGGTTTATTGGTACTAACAATGGTGCTTGAAAGACATAACGCACAGCTTTTTCATCGCTATAAATGCCAAATTGAGTAAAATCAGTTAACTCATAACCAATTTCTTCCATAACTTCTCGCTGAACTGCTATTTCTGGAGTTTCTCCCGGTTCGATATGTCCACCAAACAAAGCCCAACAACCAGGAGCAATAATATTAGGAATATTATCCCGTAATTGCATCAAAAATTTATTTTCTCGATAGAGAATAGCAACGGCTACACTAACTAATTGACTATTCATAAATTACTTTTCCTCTAAATAAATTTCTCCGTATTCTTTACCAGCCAAAGGAATGCTTTTGTACTGCACATTACCCTTTAATACTACTTCTTCTCCAACTTGGAAATTGCCTTGATTTGTGATAACCCAGATTTTTCCAGTTGAGTCATTAATTTGATATGCTTTTTTCTGAATTAAAGGAGCAGTTTTTTCTACTTTACCTTGAATGTAAACTCTAGTATCCTGATTTTTTTTGGTAATTTTTTGAATCGGTGTGACATTAGCACCAATATGGAAATTTTTCAGACTGATACCAGAATTTCTCTCTTTACCACAAGCATAAAGTCCCATTACCAAGGAAAAATATAATCCCCAATGAAATAGTCTCACAGCAGAAAATTTTGCTTGTGACATAAAAGCTATGGATTGAGCGATTTTTTGCATTATTGTGGTTTTTATCTCCAGTTTACACAAATTACTTGCTATTGATCATAATGCTGTTTTGACCAAAAAAGATAGTGATTCTGTCAAAATCATGAAAAAATGAATAAATTTTCAATTATACTTTATCAAGCTACCATTAGATATGATCACTGTTTTGTGTTATTAAGTAAGTTATTGATTTAGTAAAATTGGGAACTGAATTATGTTGAAAAAACTCATTCTCGAAAACTGGAAAAGTTTCCGTTATGCCGAACTTCCACTTGATCCTTTAACTGTGCTGATTGGAACTAATGCAAGTGGTAAGTCGAATGTGGTTGAAGCTTTGGAATTTTTGCAAAGAATAGTTAGTGGTGAAAATTTTGAAGCAGCTTTAGCAGGAGATAAAACACTTCCTTCTATTCGTGGTGGTTTTGAGTGGGCTGCACGAAAACCGGGAAATGAATTTAGATTAAAGGCATTGGTTTCAAGTAAGGGTGATAACACAGATTATTTATATGTTATAAAAATACAAACAATTCCTGAAATTAAATCTCTTGAAGAATATATTCAATGTGAATGGATTGTTGATAATAATGACAATTCAATATTTTATCTTAGAGATAATGATTTTAAAATAAAAAGTGCCATAAAATTTTCTAATTCCAATTTGGATTTTGAAGATTTTATCAATAATCACCTCAATCATAATATCAATGATAATTACAATCTTACAGAAGAAGAGATTTATGAATCTCCTAGAGATGAAGCTAAGTTTTGTGTAAGTTCCAAGTTAGAAAATATTTTAGTTTTAAATCCAATCCCATCAGAAATGCGTGATTTTTCACGACTTTCTGACAACATAGAAAGTGATGCTTCAAATATCGCAGGTGTATTAGCAGCATTATCTGATGACAAAAAAGCAGAAGTTGAAAATAACCTATCTAAATATATCAAAGATTTACCAGAAGGTGATATCAAAAAAGTATTTGCAGAACCAGTTGGTAGACTTAAAACAGATGCTATGCTTTATTGTGAAGAAGAATGGAAACCAGGAGAAATTACAGAAATTGACGCTAGAACTATGTCAGATGGAACATTACGCTTTTTAGGAATTCTTACAGCATTACTCACTCGTCCAGAAGGTAGTCAAATTGTCATAGAAGAAATAGACAATGGTTTACATCCTTCCCGTGCAGCTTTACTGGTGAAAATATTAAAAGAAATTGGCAGTAAACGCAATATTGATATTTTACTCACTACCCATAACCCAGCTTTATTGGATGCTTTTGGTCCCGAAATTGTTCCCTTTGTAGTTGTTGCACATCGAGATTCGGAAACCGGAGAAAGTAAACTTACTCTTTTAGAAGATATTGATAACTTCCCCAAATTGTTTGCATCATATTCCGTTGGTGAAATGACAACTAAAGGCGCAATTGAACGCAGCCTTTCTCATGGGGAGTAATAAAAAAAATGAGAAAAGTTTTATTAATAGATACCTCTTTATTGTGCGTCTGGTTAAAAGTTCCCGGTAAAGAAACTGCGGGTAATAATAAATGGGATTTTGAACTTGTCAATGAGAAAATTCTCACAGAAATTAAAAAAGGAACAACTTTGGTACTTCCTTTAGCCACAGTTATAGAAACAGGAAATCATATTGCACAAGCTAAAACCACAAATTCAGAAAATAAAAGAAAAACATCAGAAAAATTTGCCCGAATTATGATTGATGCTGCTGATGAAAAAAGTCCCACTATGAAATTAATCCAGATAATCTCGTAAAAGATCAGTCAATTTTATCGCAAAGAAGAGATCCAGAATTATATCCTGAATTATATTATCTGAGTACAGAATTTTATAAAATAGGTTTATATCGTGATTGGCAAATTGGGCGATATTCAGAACCCCGCAAATCTCAACCTACTGACTTACTTCCACATCCTTTAGAAGAGGATGGAAGTAATTTAGATCTATTTTTAAATGATTTAAAATCTAAAATAGGTAGTAGAAAAATTATTGAAAAGCTAAAAAAATTCTATGAACCAGCGGAAGAATTAGATGTAAAAATATATGGTGGTACAGTACAGATAATCATTCGTGAAGAAGGTTTAATTAAACCAATTCCTGCAACTAGGTTATCTAATGGAACATTGCGATATTTGTTTTTAATGGCGTTACTTTTAGATCCAACTCCACCACCACTAATTTGTATTGAAGAACCAGAAATAGGTTTACATCCAGATATTTTACCAACGATTGCTGAAATGTTAATTGAAGCATCTCAGAGAACTCAATTAATTATCACAACTCACTCTGATTCTTTGGTTTCTGCGTTAAGTGCGTATCCTGAAGCAGTGATAGTTTGTGAACGAGATAATACAGGAACTCACCTCCATCGTCTTGAACCTGATAAACTAAAAGACTGGTTAGAAAATTATACTTTAGGCGATCTTTGGTTAATGGGTGAAATTGGAGGTGACAGATGGTAAAAGAGATTAGAATTTATATAGAAGGTGGTGGTGATTCTAAAGGTCAAAAAAAATTAATTAAGCAAGGATTTGGCAATTTTTTAACCTCTATAGCTGATGAAGCGAAAAGTAAAAATATTAAATGGAATATTACTATTTGTGGTACTCGGAATAATGCTTTTCGTGATTTCAGAACTGCTTTAAAATCTCATCCCGATGCTTTTAATGTATTGTTGGTTGATGCAGAAGCACCTGTGAAAAAAGATTCTCCTTGGGAACATTTGAAATTTAGAGATAATTGGGATAAACCAGCAGGAACGAATGATGATAATTGCCATCTAATGGTGCAAACAATGGAAGCTTGGTTTATTGCTGATATTGCAACTCTAAAAAAATTTTATGGACAAGGTTTTAAAGAAAATGGTATTCCCAAAACTACTAATGTGGAAACCATTCCCAAAGGTGAAAATAATAATTTAGAACGTATTCTGAAAACAGCTACTGGTGGTACTACTAAGCTAGAATATCACAAAATTAACCACGCCTATAAACTGTTAGAATTGCTAAATGTAGATAAAGTTCGTCAAGCTTCCCCTTATTGCGATAGCTTCGCTCGCCGTAGGCATCGCCTTTTTAATACCATAGCAGCAATAATCAATCCACCAATTCAAAACTAGCTGTATATCAACCAACTATAAATAAAAATAAATAGACTTTAAGCGATCGCCCCTGACAAATCAAGCTATCATCAAATAGAGTGCCTAGAATCTCAGCATCTACAATGACGACACCAGAACCCAATCAACCAAACACATCACTTACCGATACGAATCTGGTAGAAGATCGCAGTAAGCTGAGTAAGATGTACCAGCATTATGTAGAAGTAAAAGATAAACATCCTCATGCGTTGCTACTGTATAGAGTCGGAGATTTTTTTGAAACCTTTTTCCAAGACGCTGTAACGGTATCCAGAGAATTAGAATTAGTTTTAACCAGTAAACACGGTGGCGAAGTCGGTCGTATAGCCATGACAGGTGTACCTCATCACGCTTGGGAACGCTATACAACTCTGTTGGTAGAAAAAGGTTATGCAGTGGTAATTTGTGACCAAGTAGAAGACTCGGCTGATGCGATTGGTTTGGTAAAGCGAGAAGTAACGCGTATTCTCACCCCAGGGACATTGCTAGAAGAGGGAATGCTCAAAGCTAGTCGTAATAACTACATAGCGGCTGTGGTAATTGCCGTCAATCATTGGGGATTAGCCTACGCAGATATATCAACAGGGGAATTTCTCACATCTCAGGGTAGTGATTTAGAACACCTAACCCAAGAGTTAATGCGACTGCAACCTTCCGAAGTCCTGTTTCCTACAAACGCCCCCGATTTAGGTAGTTTACTGCGTCCAGGGGAAACCTCTCCATCACTTCCCCAATGTTTACCACCATCATTTTGTTATAGTTTGCGATCGCAAGTCCCCTTTTCCCAAGCTGAAGCTAGAAGTAAATTATTGCAGAAATTCAAAGTGCGATCGCTCGAAGGTTTGGGTTGCGAACATCTTCCCCTCGCAGTTCGCGCCGCAGGTGGTCTTTTAGAATATATTGAAGATACACAAAAAGCCAATCCCGTCTCTCTACAATTATTACGCACCTATACCCTCACAGATTATTTAATCGTAGATCATCAAACTCGCCGTAACCTAGAAATTACCCAAACCGTCCGCGATGGTACATTTCACGGCTCTCTACTATGGGCTTTAGACAGAACTAGCACCGCAATGGGCAGCAGAGCTTTAAGAAGATGGTTGTTACAACCATTAATAGAAATTAAAGGTATTAAATCCCGTCAAGATACCATTCAAGAATTATTAGAAAATACGCCTCTCCGTCAAGATTTACGGCACTTATTAAAACAAATTTACGATTTAGAACGGTTAACAGTCAGAGCCGCTTCTGGTAGAGCAAATGCACGGGATTTGGTCGCTTTAGCTGATTCTTTCTCCCGATTACCTCAAATTTCTCGCTTAGTTGAAGATGCGCGTTCCCCCTTCTTGAAAGCCTTGCAAAAAGTCCCCCCGATCCTAGAAGAATTAGCAGAAAAGTTACACGCGCACATAATAGAATCACCACCTATTCATTTAAAAGAAGGGGGTTTAATTCGGGCAGGGATAAATTCGCTTTTGGATGAAAGAAAGGCTACTGTAGAAAGTGATCAACAATGGATTGCAAACTTAGAAGTTGACGAAAGAGCAAGAACCGGAATCCCCACTTTAAAGGTAGGATTTAATAAAACCTTTGGTTATTACATCAGTATTTCGCGCAGTAAATCTGACCAAGTTCCCGATAATTACATTCGCAAACAAACTCTGACAAATGAGGAACGTTACATTACTCCAGATTTGAAAGAACGAGAAGCGCGAATTCTCACAGCGCGTGATGATTTAAATCAGTTGGAATATGAGATTTTTGACGCATTACGAGATGAAGTGGGTTCTCAAGCTGATATAATTCGTAATATTGCCCGTGCGGTAGCTGCTGCCGATGTATTATGTGGTTTGGCGGAATTGGCTGTACATCAAGGTTACTGTCGTCCGGAAATGCTGACAGGAAGGGAGATTGACGTTGTTGATGGTCGTCATCCCGTGGTTGAACAGTCTTTACCTGCTGGGTTTTTTGTTCCTAATTCTACTGGTTTAGGAGAAACGAACCACGAAGGAGCGAAGGACACGAAGGAAGAAGGGAAGAAGAATTCGTTTTCTCCTGATTTGGTGATTTTGACGGGTCCCAATGCGAGTGGGAAGAGTTGTTATTTGCGACAGGTGGGTTTAATTCAGTTGATGGCACAAGTTGGGAGTTTTGTCCCTGCTAGGTCTGCTAGGTTGGCTGTGTGCGATCGCATTTTTACTCGTGTTGGCGCTGTGGATGATTTAGCAACTGGTCAATCTACGTTTATGGTGGAGATGAATGAAACTGCAAATATTCTTAATCATGCAACTTTGAAGTCTTTGGTTTTGTTGGATGAAATTGGTCGCGGAACTGCAACTTTTGACGGTTTATCAATTGCTTGGGCTGTGGCTGAATATTTAGCTGTTGATATTAAATCTCGGACTATTTTTGCTACTCATTATCATGAGTTAAATGAATTGGCTACTATTGTTCCTAATGTCGCTAATTATCAAGTGACGGTGAAAGAATTACCTGACCAAATTATCTTTTTACATCAAGTTCAACCCGGTGGCGCTGATAAATCCTATGGTATAGAAGCCGGAAGATTAGCCGGGTTACCGTCGGTGGTAATTCAACGGGCAAAACAGGTAATGGGACAAATTGAAAAACACAGTAAAATAGCAATGGGGTTGAGAGAAGGACTTCAATAATAGGAATCAAACAAAATCAATTAAAAACTCACAATCTCAAATCTGATAACTTCTGACTTGCACGAAAATTATCCTTCCCAATCTTGAAGAGTATCACACAAAAAATTATCAGAAATTATATCATCAAATAAATAAGGACAATTTTCAGGAAAAGTTCTTAATGGTAAATTAGTTTCTCGTAAAGCTAAATCAACTCCTGTTTCAAAAGCATCTAACATAGCTTCTGTTATCCGAGATTTTAAACTAGGGTTTTGTCTGAGATGTCTCACAATAGCACGACGTTGTTCTCTAATTGTTAAAAACCAACTGCGAGAACGTTGTTCAGGTTGATATTCCCACTTTAATAAATGACCAATTAACACACCCAAACGACTTATTAATTCTCGATATTCATGTCTTCCCAAAGATTGAACTTCCTCTTGCAAATGTTGCCAGTCTAATTCTAAAACTAGCTTTTGTTCTAAAGCTTTTGCTTGTTTTTGTGTCCAAGCATAGAAGTCTTGATTATACAAAGAAAAGTTATCCATATTCAGCGAATTCCATTTTTATTGTCAATGATATTTTAATCATATAACTTACAACATAAGTAGGTGGGCGTTAAAAATTGTCGTTATGACACTAAACATCCTCTGGTTCAAATTGTGCCACTGTTACAGCATTAAACGCAAAAGACAAAACTAAGGGCATGGGACATTTAAACCAAAAGGTGTAAATCACTGCTAAAATAGTGGTGGATATGGCCGCATAAGCCCAATACATTTCTTGATTAGTTAAACCATTTTCTGCTTTAATTACTCTTAAAGCATTCATGGGTATTGGTTCCGGCATAACTCCCCCCGGAGGAAACGCCCAGTAGTTACCACGTCTTTCGACAAATAAATCTGTCCAGCCGTTTTCTAAGCACCATGCCTCAATCCATTGAATAGAGTAATGATTTATCATAATAAATACTAACTTAGTATTGTAAATGTGTGCCGTCCGTCAATCTTCATAACTCAAAGATTCTCAGTCAGAAGTCAAAAGTAAAAATTTCTTACTGTATGGTTTTTGACCTAAGTTTTGAATCTTACTCAATTGCATACCGCTATAACTTTTGATTAATTATTTGAGAGATTTGTCAAACTATTTTATACATATTAAAAATCCTATTCTCCCCGTCATCACCATGACTAACAGATTATCAGTTGTTCTGACTACAAAAATTCAAAAGATAACAAACTTTACTTGTAATCAAACTTAATGAATTATTGTAAATAGTAAAATCCTTAATCCTTCTAAAGTAATTACCCCCTATTTACCTCTAAAATAACACACATATAAGACACATATAAGATCCCCGACTTCTTAGAGAAGTCGGAGATCTGATCCAACTACGAACAACTTAAAAACTCTTTGACTATTGCTAAATAAGTTTCTGAATCTTCCAACATGGGAAAATGTGCAGTATTCGGAATAATATTTAATTCCACCTTATCACTTAAAGCCGCCGCTGTTTTCCCCAATTCAGCCGGAATGATAATGTCATATTCCCCAGCGATTAGCAAAGTTGGGATAGTTAACTTCGCAAATTCTCCCGGCATTGTTTCCGCTTGTTCCTTACTCACAGAAGTATAAATAGTCCCTAAAGCCGCTTCATAATGAGCATTAACAAAATCTTCCAAAAAAGCCTGACTTTCCGCTTTAGGAATCGGACTATGGAGAAATCTAGCCATAAACATTTTATCGGCCAACGGGATTTTACTTAACCACTGGGGACGGAATTTAACTACATAACCCCCAAATTTATGAAAAGCAGAAAAAGCCTTTTCATCATATTCAAAAATTCCGCTACAAGTTAAAATCCCCTTTTCCACTTTTTCGGGATAACGATTAAAAAATAAAGTAGCAATAGAAGCACCCATAGAATGGGCATTAATATAAACACGATCAAGATTTAATTCATTTAATAAAACCGCCAAATCTTCCGCATATTCTGTTAATTCATAACTTAAATGAGGCTGACATTGAGAACGGCCAAAACCCCGTAAATCATATAATAAACAATCAAAATTATCGAATAAAGCCTCAGCCGTACTTTGCCAATATCTAGCCGAACCTGCCCAACCATGCAAAAAAACCATCACCGGTTTAATAACATCTGATGGTTTTTTTATCCACTCGTAATAATGATCAACACCCCGAACATTGATATAACTCATTTGCAACAATTTAAAATTTAAAATTCAAAAGCCAAAAGCCAAAAGCCAAAATTTCCATAACTAATGACTAATGACCAATGACCAATGACTAATGACTAATGACTAATGACTCTTAAGCCGACTCTGGTTTAGGTAAAGAAGAAGGATGTACTATTAGTTCAGCAGTAGAACGTTTTTCTACCATTTCCTTAGTGATAGTACAGCGAGTCACATCCTTACGAGAAGGTAACTCATACATCACATCTAACATCAACTCTTCCACAATACCTCGTAAAGCCCGCGCCCCAGTTTTGCGCCGGTAGGCTTCTTGAGCGATCGCTCGCAACGCATCTGGTTTAAAATCTAATTGGACATTATCCATATTCAGCAATTTTTGGTATTGCTTCACCAAAGCACTGCGTGGTTCAGTCAAAATTGCCATCAGCGCCTCCTCATCTAGAGGATCTACCACAGCCACCATAGGAATGCGCCCAATAAACTCAGGAATCATGCCAAATTTCACCAAATCATCTGGTTGTAGATGACGCAATGTATCAGCAGCGCGTTTTTCCTTAGTTTGAACATCTCCTGGTTGCACAAAACCGATTGACTTTTTGCCAACTCTCTGATCTACAACCTTTTCCAAACCTACGAAAGCACCACCACAGACAAACAAAATATTGCTTGTGTCAATTTGGATACAATCTTGATATGGGTGCTTACGTCCGCCCTGGGGAGGCACATTAGCAATAGTCCCCTCTAACATTTTCAGCAAAGCTTGTTGTACCCCTTCCCCAGAAACATCTCTGGTAATGGAGGGATTTTCACTCTTGCGGGCGATTTTATCAATTTCATCAATGTAGATAATGCCCCGTTGAGCCTCTTCCACATCCAAATCTGCCACTTGCAACAGTCGCAACAAGATATTCTCCACATCTTCCCCCACATACCCCGCTTCCGTTAGGGTTGTAGCATCAGCCACAGCAAAGGGGACATCCAGAATTTTTGCTAAAGTTTGTGCCAATAGCGTTTTACCGCAACCAGTTGGTCCAATAAGTAAAATATTAGACTTTTGTAGTTCTATAGCATCATCTGCCCCAGCTTTGGCACTGCCTTTAGACTGAAGAATAGCCAGTCGTTTGTAGTGATTGTAAACAGCCACAGATAACACCTTTTTGGCTTCATCTTGGCCAATAACGTGTTCGTCTAAATAATTTTTAATCTCTCTCGGTTTAGGGATTTGATTAAACGAGAGACTAGACGAATTGGTACGACGTTTTTCAGAAGGTTCTGACTTTTGTGCCGGTTGTGATGCTGCCGCTGTACTGGTATCTAGCAATTCCTCATCGAGGATTTCATTACACAAGTCAACGCATTCATCGCAGATGTAGACTCCCGGACCTGCGATTAGTTTACGTACCTGCTCTTGAGACTTGCCACAAAATGAACATTTTAAATGGGAGTCGTACTTAGACATATCAGCCTCTTATTTCAGAATGGTGACTTTTTACCCTGCTGTGGGAAGATTTTGTCTAGAAATGACCTGATCGATCAAACCATAATTCTTCGCCTCTTCTGCTGACATGAAAAAGTCGCGCTCTGTATCAGCTTCAATTCTTTCCAAGGGTTGACCAGTATGCTTGGCCATTAATTGATTTAATTCACCCTTAATATAAAGAATTTCTCGCGCTTGAATTTCAATGTCAATGGCCTGTCCTTGAGCGCCACCTAGGGGTTGGTGAATCATAATCCGGGAGTCAGGTAAAGACATCCGCTTTCCAGCAGTTCCAGATGTTAATAAAAAAGCCCCCATGCTCGCGGCTAGTCCAAAACAGATAGTTACAACATCAGGACGTATTTGTTGAATTGTATCATAGATTGCCATACCTGCGTAGACAGAGCCACCAGGAGAATTAATGTACAATTGAATATCCTTTTCCGCGTCTTCAGAATCGAGGAAAAGTAGTTGGGCAACAATGGAATTAGCTACAACATCATCTATGGGCGTTCCTAAAAAAATAATCCGCTCACGGAGTAGACGGGAGTAGATATCAAATGCCCTTTCTCCCATCCCAGATTGTTCTACTACCATCGGCACAATATTACTAGGGCTGTTTAAGTTGCCTCTAGTACCGATATGACTCAAGCTGTTGATTGGGTAATTTCCCGACTGTGATACAAACATACTAGAATATTTAACAATAAATGGAATGGATTGTGAACTGTTAACCATTATGGCAGAATTGCTGGAATTCAGGAGTTAGGAGTCAGGAGTCAGGAGTCAGGAGTCAGGAGTCAGGAGTCAGGAGTCAGGAGTCAGGAGTCAGGAGTCAGGAGTCAGGAGTCAGGAGTCAGGAGTCAGTCCCCAGTCCCCAGTCCCCAATCCCCAGTCCCCAGTCCCCAATTCCCAGTCCCCAGTCCCCAATCCCCAGTCCCCAATTCCCAGTCCCCAGTCCCCAGTCCCCAATCCCCAGTCCCAATTACTCAGTCCCAATTACTCAGGACTACTGGTTTCTTCTTCCTGAACTGCTTCAATGCTTTCCACATCAGAATCAGGTTCTTCTGTAGGAGTTAAAGAACCTTCCGCTACTAGTTCCACAGATGAACGTTCTAGTAACCAATCAAAAATCTTTTGGGTTAAAAGTTCTTCTTTGACAACTCCACGCAGTCTAACTTCATCTATGTCTTGATCACTATACTCAGCCATCAATTCTGCGACTCTAGCTTGCACTGCTTCGGCTGCCACTTCAATAGATTCGCGCTTGCCAATTTCTTGTAAGGATAGAGAACGTTTGAGACGACCTATTGCTTCAGGTTTGGATCTATCCCGTAGTTGGGGAATAATTTCTTGGGTAAATAGCTTGTTGACATCTATCCCCTGTTCAGACAACTTCATGGCTGTCTGTGACAGCATGGCATCAATCTCTTGGTCAATAAATGTTGTTGGCAAGTCTATTTCGACATGATTCAGCAATTCTGTTGCTAAAGCTTCTTGCTGATTGGTTTTGGTTCTCTCGGCGGCTTCTTTTTGATACCGTTCTTCTAAGGATGCCCGCAACTGTTCTAATGTCTCAAATTCACTAACTTCTTGAGCAAAATCGTCATCCAATTCTGGTAGTTCTTTGGCTTTAATTTCTTTGAGTGTGATGGTAAACAAAGCCACTTTACCAGATAATTCTTCGTTACCGTAAGGATCTGGGAACTGAGCCGAGACTTCTTTAGTTTCGCCAGGGTTCATACCCACGATACCCAAAACAAAACCGGGAATAAACTTATCTTCTTGTAACTCAACCTGAAAATCAGTTCCTTCGCCACCGGGAATTGGTGTTGGTTCGGTGTCAGGATCGTCACCTTCAGTCTTGGCAATTACACCCTTAAAATCAATCACTGCCATATCACCGATTTGGGCAGCACGTCCTTCTACGGGAACTAAAGTAGCTAACTTTTCTCTTTGTGCTTCAATAACGGTATCTACTTGGGTAGGATCATATTTGATTTCTTCCGCTTTGGCTGTTAAACCAGTGTATTGATTCAACTGGATTTCTGGGACTACATCCATAGCAACAGCAAAAATCAGGGGTTGTCCTGGTTTATAATTAATAATCAAATCATCAAAAGAGGAGCGTAATTGAGGCTGACTAATGGCGGTAATGGCTTCTTGTTTAATTGCTTTCTCAAGGCTTTCTTGAATGATTTCTTCCAGAGCGGTGGCTTTAACACGAGTATCGCCGATCCGTTGTATTAATACTTGCCGGGGGACTTTGCCTTTGCGAAACCCAGGAATATTTACAGTCTTACTTAAATTTCTAATGACTTGCTCGTATTTTTGTTGGGTGATTTCTGGTGTGATTTCTATTTCCAAACCAACTTGACTGGCGGGAAGTTTTTCCTGGGTAACTTTCATGCTTTATTGCTATTTTTCTGGTATTTTAATGTGCTATATAAATACTAGACAAGTCTAGACATTTACTTCTACGGACTATGGGATTATTTATCCCGATTTAAACTTAGGCTCTATCTTCAAGACGTGATTATATTCTGAATAAGTATCATTCAGACATAAATGCGTGTGAGTGTCCTTTATCAGAGACCTAGTATACTGCAAAAAGTAAGGGACTGAACATTTAATGATATTCTTTCAACATAGCAGCCTTAATTCCAGTAACATAACTTTACAGGCAGGGCTGCTCGAAAATACCTAAATGTTAATCGCTCTTCATTTTTTTTGCAGTTTGCTGTATAATAGAATATTATAAGATATTCTTGTAAACTACGATATCACCTAATTTTAACTGCAATATAAACAACAAAATTCCAAATTCCCCCATAACCATCAAAAATTGATATATAATCACAAAAATATGCAAATTTTACTATTTAAAATCTGCTGTTGAGCGGAACAACAGAAACAATTAATTTTTTAAGTTGTCCTGAAAAGAAAAAGTGCTAATTACCTCTTAAAGGAGGAGTGAGTTTGTCTAAGTCCTATCGTGTAGCTATTTTGGGAGCAACTGGTGCTGTAGGTACTGAGTTGCTGGAATTATTAGAAAGCCGAAATTTTCCCCTAGCGGAATTAAAATTGTTGGCATCGGAACGCAGTGCGGGAAAAATACTAAAATTCAAAGGAGAGGATATCCTAGTTGAAGCGGTGAGCGATCGCAGTTTGGAAAATATAGATATAGTCTTAGCTAGTGCTGGGGGTAGCATCTCCAAAACTTGGGCGGGGATAGCTGTTCAAAAGGGAGCAGTGGTAATTGATAATTCCAGTGCTTTCCGCATGAACCCGGATGTTCCTTTGGTAGTCCCAGAGGTAAATCCCCAAGCTGCATTTACTCACAAAGGAATTATTGCCAATCCCAACTGTACAACAATTCTCATGTCTTTGGCAGTGTGGCCATTACATCAAGTCAAACCAGTAAAAAGGATCGTAGCTGCTACCTATCAATCTGCTAGTGGTGCCGGTGCCAAAGCAATGGAGGAGGTAAAAATTCAAAGTGAGGCTATACTACAAGGAAAGCAACCAGTAGCGGAAGTCTTACCTTATCCATTAGCATTTAATTTATTTACTCATAATTCTCCCTTAACAGCTTGGGGCTATTGTGAGGAAGAAATGAAAATGGTGAACGAAACCCGCAAAATCTTTGGTAGTCAAGAAATCAGAATTACCGCCACTTGTGTACGGGTTCCCGTACTCCGCGCCCATTCTGAAGCCATTAATCTAGAGTTTGAAACACCTTTTGATCCAGACGAAGCTAGAGAAATTATCAGAAAATCACCTGGTGTGAAATTAGTGGAAGATTGGCAAGCAAATTATTTTCCCATGCCCATAGATGCTAGTGGTAAAGATGAAGTTTTAGTAGGAAGAATTCGCCAGGATATTTCTCATGCTTGCGGTTTAGAATTGTGGCTATGCGGCGACCAAATCCGTAAAGGTGCAGCCTTAAATGCGGTACAAATTGCCGAGTTATTAGTCATTGGTCAGTAGGGGCGCAGGGCCTGCGCCCATTCATTGGTTACTGGTCATTAGTCATTGGATAATCAAAAACAAACAACAGTCAACCGTCAACAGTCAACTAACAAATTAGGAGAGAAAAGAGTGTGGGAGATTTTGGAATAATTGTAACCGCTATGATTACACCGTTTAAAACAGACGGTAGTATTAATTATGATGTAGTTGCCAAACTAACAGATTATCTAGTTAACAACGGTACAGATACATTGGTGGTATGTGGAACAACAGGGGAATCCCCAACCCTAACTTGGGATGAAGAATACCAATTATTTATTGAGGTATTGCAAACTGTATCAGGTAAAGCTAAAGTAATTGCTGGATGTGGTTCCAATAACACCCAGGAAGCGATCGCAGCCACCCAAAAAGCGGCTAAAATAGGAGTACATGGTTCCTTACAAGTAGTTCCCTATTACAACAAACCACCACAAGCTGGATTATATCAACATTTTCAGGCAATAGCAAAATCCTGTCCAGACCTGCCCATGATGTTGTATAACGTTCCTGGACGAACAGGTCAAAACCTCAGTTCAGAAACAGTGGTAAAGTTAGCAGAAATTGAGAACATTGTCGCCATTAAAGAAGCCAGTGGTAATTTAGATCAAGTGAGTGAAATCCGGCGCTTGACACCAAAAGAATTTCAGATTTACGCTGGAGATGATTCTTTAACCCTGCCCATGTTAGCGATAGGCTCTCAAGGTATAGTCAGTGTAGCTTCTCATTTAGTGGGTAATCAAATCCAATCAATGATTCAAGCCTGGAAAATGGGGAAAACTCAAATTGCTACCGAGATTCATCTGCAACTGTTCCCATTGTTTAAAGCTTTATTTTTAACTACAAATCCTATTCTTGTCAAAGAAGCGCTAAAGCTGCAAGGTTGGGAAGTAGGTTCACCTCGTCTACCCCTATGTGAAGCTGATACAGATGTATCTAAAAACTTAGAATCGGTCATGCAAAAGCTGAATTTAATCTAAGCAACAATAGGTGAGTGATTTATAAATAATGTGTACAAATTGTTATCAGCCTATTATCTTAACACTTGTGCTACAACTGAACAATATAAGAATCATTCAGTTTGATGTAAACGAAATTAAATAGGACTTTATAGAAGCTGAATTTAAATATAAATTTGGTCATTTCTTTGATACAAGAAACCAAACTATCAACTGATTCACAACTCACAACAATCTCCAGGAGAACATGGTTAAAAACGAAGCTAATTCCGCTCTCAAAATTATTCCTTTAGGCGGCTTACACGAAATAGGTAAAAATACTTGTGTTTTCGAGTATGAGGACGAAATTATCCTGTTAGATGCAGGATTAGCCTTTCCCACAGAAGCGATGCACGGGGTAAATATTGTATTACCTGATACTACTTATTTGCGGGAAAATAAGCACAAAATCAAAGGGATGATCGTCACTCATGGTCACGAAGATCATATTGGTGGGATTCCTTTTCACCTAAAGCAATTTGATATTCCGGTGATTCATGGACCAAGACTAGCAATGGCGATGCTAGAGGGTAAATTGGAAGAAGCAGGAGTAAAAGATCGCACAGAATTAAGAACAGTTCTCCCCCGTGACATGGTAAGAATTGGTAAACATTTCTTTGCCGAATATATCCGTAATACTCACTCTATTGCTGATAGCTTCACTGTTGCTATTCATACACCATTGGGCGTAGTTATCCACACCGGAGATTTCAAAATTGATCATACTCCCGTAGATGGTGAAAAGTTCGACTTGCAACGTTTAGCCGAACATGGTGAAAAAGGCGTACTTTGCTTATTGAGTGATTCCACTAACGCAGAATTACCAGGATTTACACCTTCCGAACGGGCTGTTTTTCCCAACCTTGACCGAGAATTTTCTCACGCTACTGGACGCTTATTTGTCACAACCTTTTCTTCCAGCGTCCATCGCATTAACATGATTTTGCAACTAGCAAGAAAACATAATCGTGTTGTGACGATTGTAGGGCGTTCTATGTTGAATTTAATCGCCCATGCCCGAAATTTAGGCTATATCAAGTGTGAAGATAGCCTTTTCCAACCGTTGCATACTGTTCGGGGAATGCCAGATGAGAGGGTGTTGATTTTAACCACTGGCTCTCAGGGTGAAAGAATGGCAGCGATGACAAGAATTGCTAACAAAGAACACCCCCATATCAAAATTCGCAAAGGAGATACGGTTCTCTTCTCCGCTAACCCCATTCCTGGTAACACAATTGCCGTGGTTAATACCATTGACAAATTGATGATTCAAGGGGCAAAAGTGGTCTATGGACGGGATAAAGGTATTCACGTTTCTGGACACGGCTGTCAGGAAGATCAAAAGCTGATGATTGCTTTAACTCGTCCCAAGTTCTTTGTGCCATTTCACGGTGAACATCGAATGTTGGTGAAACATTCGGAAACTGCTCAAAGTATGGGCATCCCAGCAGAAAATATGATCATTATCCAAAATGGGGATGTCATAGAGTTGACAGAAACTTCTATCCGCGTGGCTGGAAAAGTAGCATCTGGAATTGAATTGGTGGATACTTCTAGTTCTGGCATGGTTAGTTCTAAAGTATTAGAAGAACGCCAACGCATGGCTTCTGAAGGGACTGTAACTATTGCTGCTGCTATTGATTGGAGTGGTAAGTTAATGGCTAAACCAGAACTTCATATGCAAGGTGTGGTGACAAGTATCGAGCGATCGCTTTTACAAAAATGGGTACAACAACGCATTGAAGAAATTCTGGGCGTTCGTTGGACTGAGTTTTCTCCCCTCGAAGGACAGCCCGCAGATACAGATTGGGGTGGATTGCAGGAAACTTTAGAGCGGGAATTGGCGCGTTCAATGCGGAGAGAGTTGCAATGTCAACCTGCTTTGACTCTGTTAATGCAAATCCCTGAAGAGCCTGCTGTGAAGGTTTCTGATGGTAGAAGACGACGCACTCGTTCTACTGCGGTCGCTTCTTAAAAATTAGCTCACGCAAAGGCGCAAAGGTGATACTCAGCATCTTTGCGTTTTTGTTTGAGAGTTAACAAGACAGTTAATTACTGCCATAGGATTATAAACGCCAAAATATACCGTCGGCTTTTAATATGTTGCCACTTTTTAAATTATGGTAAAGGGGTGTTAATGATACTAATGTAAATCCTTTTTCTAATAAAAAATTAACCATATTCATAAATAACAATTCACCTTGATTATGCTCTTTAAACGATAGCTCTAATTGAAGTCCTGATATATGTTCAAGTGAGTTTATTGCACCTGCTAAAACATTTTGTTCGTAACCTTCTGTATCAATTTTTAGAAAACCTTTATCTCCCGGTTGATAATATTCGTTAAAAAGGGAATCAAATTTATGTATCTTAATTTTCTCTTGGACTGTAGATACTGAATTAGGATACATTTGATTAAGAAATGGAGTTGGTTTCAAAAGCGAACTGAATACAGAACTGTTAGAAATGTTAATTACAGCCTCTCCATCGTAATTGCCAAGTCCACAGTTTAAAACTTTCCACTTAGGATAATTACGGGCATTTTTTTCTAACTCAGTAAAGACTGATGAAATCGGTTCAAATGATATGATTTGACCTGTATAGCCTAGTGAGATTTGTCGTTCAGCATACTGTCCTACATTAGCACCAACATCAAAAACTTTATTAATTCCGTATGACAAAAAGGCTAGATCAGCTGTTGGATACCTGACAAGGTCATAGTTATATTTATGAAATATCCGTCTGATATTATATTTAAACTTATCCCAATTCATTGAATGAATCTCCATTATGGTTACAAAATTGAACTTATACGGAATCTAAGTACTGACGTTCTATTCTATCATTTGACAATAACCTGGATTACGTCTAATAGCAAAAGTTGTCTTTTGATGACTAAGTAACGCATAATTTTTTGAGTAAACTTTAGTTTACTTTCGTTAAAAGCCTGTGAAATTCATTTCTGGGCGGGTTTGTCAGCTAACAGACAAGACATTTTTAGCCTAAGTTGACACCAATGAGCACGGCTAAACCCCTACCTATAGAATCAAATAATTAAGCTGTTTTGAGTATAACTAATGTTAGCAGTATTAATAAGCAAATAATGGATTTAAGCCTCAAGATAGAGTTAGACTGAGCGTGAAGGGTGTGAAAATTGGGGCTATGGTGTCATTGAAAAAGCAAGTTGAAATGATGCCACAGCCAAAAGTAAGTAGGTGAGCGTTAAAAATTGTTGTTGGGATAAGGGATCATTCTAAATCGTAGTAATACGTATTAGATGTGAACCAAACCACCCTAATCTTAGTCATTCGCGTCAGCGAATTGAGTCGAAGGGTAAACGTTATTTAAGTCATGACACCTTGGGATTCGCTAGTTCCATGCTCTGTCTGTACTGATTAAACATTCCTTCATGAAAGTGTCTTTACGATAACAAGCTTAAATAACATGGTTGTTCGCGCAGCGTGCCGGAGGCATCAGCAAACTTTACTTAGAAATAAGGACTGGTCAAACCGACCA
>JANMEE010000306.1:0-8866 GCA_031376645.1 Dolichospermum sp. OTE_75_concoct_329_sub
CTCGCCCAACTAATCCAAAATGTCTTGTATGCATACCAACGACTCATAGCGGAGCGTGGCGTAAGCCATACAAACAGTCTTGCAGATAATCCAATAGCGGAGCGTGGCGTAAGCCATACTGGGGAAGTATTCGGAAGTGCGGATCAGGATTAGTCTCAATGGGCTAGTCGCTGCTTGCGTTGTAAAGTTTGTTCTTTACAAGCTCAATCCCTTTAGGGTTGAGTCAGTGACTTTTTGCGGATTGAAAAATAGTATCTTCGGATTCTATCCTTTTTTTGATTGGTTGAGCAGGGTTACCTGAGTAGATGATGTTGGCTTCTAAGGATCTGCCTGTGACACTACCTAATGCTAACACTGCTCCTCGTCCAATAGTAACACCAGGTCCGATAATTGATTTCGCCGCTATCCAACTACCCTCTTGAATATGAATAGGAGCAGGAATTAGGAGAAAATTGGGGTGATTCCAGTCATGATTACCAGTACAGAGATAAACGCCTTGGGATAAACAAACGTGATTTTCGATGATAACAAAAGCTAGATTATCAATCCAGACATCCTCCCCTATCCAAACATAATTACCAACTGTCAAGCGCCAGGGAAACTTGATGCGGACTCCTGATTTGATCCGCACACCTTGTCCAATACTGGCTCCAAAAAGCCTCAGTATCCAAACTTTTATAGATGATACGGGAAGCCAATAACTCTCTACTAAAGGTGATCCCATGAAATACCATAAAAGTTGTTGACTGTATGATGTTCCAGGTGTGTAGTTACCAAGGCTGTAATTATCTAGACGCATAAAATGGGGAAAGAACTTTTTCTATCAAGATTTCAATTTCTCTGCTTCTATTATAGCGGTATGCACTTAGATGAGATACAGTTATTAAATTGTAAACCCTTTAAGGGCAAGGTTTCCGCGTCCTGTATTGTATTTCATCCGATTGAGAACCGCTATATATTTATACTCAGAAGGATTTTCGCTACAACTCTCCCAAATATATAATACAAGCCATGACAACCATCAAGAATAATGCCTTTAAGGATCAGACAATAGATTAAAATAATAAAAGATGGTGAGATTTTCTATCTGGGGGTGTGATCTGCTGGCAGCAGTGCTTTCACTATCACCAATTAATATTATACACTTATTGTGGTAAATTCGTATAAAACATTATAAGTTCGCTTTCGTAAATTGTCAATAGGAGGAACAGTAATGACAGTTGCAACTGCTAAAAAGATGACCTTTGAGGAATTTCTTAATTATAACGATGGTACGGATGCTTTATATGAATTGGAAAACGGAGAATTAATACCTATGCCTTTAGAAAGTGAGTTAAATTGTCGGATAGCGATGTTTTTAGTTGCCTGTTTTTTGAAATTAGGTATTCCATATTATCGGTTGAGAATGAAAACAGAAATGGCTGTAAATAGCCGTCAGGTAGGGGTGCGTGTTCCTGATTTAGTAGTGTTTTCTGAGGAGTTAGCTAAGATTATGGAAGGAGCTACGCGCTCTCTGATTTTAATGGATATGCCATCACCTCTGTTGGTGGTTGAGGTGGTGAGTCCAAATCAGGAAAATCGGGATTATCGTTATAAGCGTTCTAGTCAATTCAAATTTCAATAAACATTTTCTAAATTATCATTTAGAGTGGCTTTTCTTGGGCTATTGCTAGAAGAGAAAATAAATTTCCGTCTGTTTTTACTAGTTCTCTGCCATCCCATAACGAAAAATTATATGATCTCAGAAAATTAAGCAGTTCTTGTTTATCTTTATCGGCAAAACCATCTAAATATACTGCCTTAATTCTTTTTGCATCAAACCATGAACTTGCTCCTTTGAGAACTACCATTTCTTGTCCTTCAACATCTATTTTCAATATAATTGAATTACCTTTTATTGCTAATCTATCTAGTCTTTGAGATTTTACTTTAGTAACTTTATTTTTAAAGTTATATTTCGAGGCATTTTCTAAAGTTGTAAAAACATGAGATACGGCTCCTTCACAAAACTCTAATTCACCTTCTGTATCTGATATTGCAGTATTATATATTTTAAACCCATAATTCTCTGCATTATTTTTTAGACGTTGATATGTATCTGGATTAGCTTCAAAAGCATGGATGTCTAAATCAGGGAATATTGACTTATAACGAGATAATAATGATGAAAATATACCTATATTGGCTCCCACATCTATGAAAGTATCGCCTGCCGATAAAATTGCAGAAATATTTAATAATACAGAAATTTCATCACGAAGTAGGCTGCTTGTATTACAAATTCTAGATGCTCTATAATATCCATTCTCTTTAATAGAATTAATCAGTAATTTTCTATCGAAAAGATTAACTGTAATATTATTATCACCAAACAAAATTGTCATTAATAATTTTCTTAACTGTGGGTTCTTGTTATAGAATTTGTCAATTAATAACCAAAAAAATGAGTTCATAGTTATGATATCCTTGTTTTATTCATGTAAATCATGTGCAGACAGAAATAAATTCTGTATCTAAGAGGGTGTTTGAAAAGTTAGAAGTTGAGTAAAAAAAGCTCTCCGGGTATAGTCTGTAAATACAAAGATACAGAACCGTAGAGAGCAATGAGTAAAGTATACTCCAGCAACCTAACTGAAGAACAGTGGGAACTAATAGAACCTTTAATTCCAGCAGCTAAAACTGGTGGTAGAAAACGAGAAGTAGATATTTGGTGCGTACTTAATGCCATCTTTTATATATTAACTCAAGGATGTACATGGCGAAACTTACCTGGAGATTTTCCCGCATGGCAAACTGTATATACATATTTCCGCAATTGGCGTCAAGATGGGACGTGGGTTAGCATCCATGACCAACTCAGGGATTGGGTCAGAGTTGATGCAGAGCGAGCTGCTAGCCCATCGGAAGCAATAATTGATAGCCAAAGTGTAAAAAGTGCAGCGATGGTCACGGAGGAAGTGGGTTATGATGCAGGCAAAAAAATCAAGGGACGCAAACGATTTATGACTGTTGATACCTTGGGATTGGTGCTGCGAGTGTTGGTTACCTCCGCTAAGATGCCAGAGCGAGCCGGGGCTAAACAAGCGCTCAAACGTGTCAAAGATATGGGCACTAAGCTTAATTCTTTTTCAGATATGTCTATTAACCCAAGTTGCTAGTTATGTATATGATAGCAATTTTCCTTAGTGCCAAATATTAATCACTCACTCAGATAGATGAATTAGAAATTAAAAACTAGGAAAATTACTCCAATTTTAATTGGCATTTTTGATGGTACGGTCACTGATAATAATATTTTTATATACTGAAATCATTTTTAATGCTATCTGATCCCATGTATAATTTTCTAAGATAAACTGACGTGCGCGATCGCCAATTTCTCGGGATTCTTGAGGATAATTCTTTTACAGGGTTAACAATCCTCTACGGATTTTGAATTCAATTTCTCAGCTTCTATTATATGTATACTCAGAAGAATTTCCGCTAGAACTCGCTGAAATGTATAATACCAGCCATGCCAACCATCAAGAATACTGCCTTTAAGGATAAGACAATAGATTAAAATGATTAAAGGTGCTAATATTTTCTTTTTGCGGATGCGATCGCCTAAACTAAGTTCATGATCTGGCGTTTGTAGGAGTTTTTTGCTTTCAATTACCATATAACGATCTTGCGCCCATAGCCAACGACTCAAGGGTTTGCGATCATCATGGTGAATATATGCTGATAATTGACTAGATTTACCTTTATTCTGTAGAAGTTGAGTATGTCCGTCATCAATATAAATAGCCTTATTTTTACGAAACAGCACCTCACGGGGGGGAAGTATAGTATCTCGTAAAGGTTTGCCAAATACACAATATTTAAATTTAGCAAAGTAGCCGTCAATGGTAGTATTTGAAGATAAATTATTAATTTCAGTAACCAGATCCTCAGTGAGGACGTAATCAGCATCTAGGGATAAAACCCACTCTGTTGTAACTTTATCTAATCCATAGTTCCATTGATTAGTATGGGTATCAAACTTGCGTTGAAATAATTCTACTTGAGGGTAGGTAGAGAGAATTTCTAAAGTTTCATCTGTACTATAACTATCAATAACAAAAATTTTCTTTGCCCAGGTAAGACTTTTGAGGGTACGATTAATATTGGATGCTTCATTATAGGTAAGAATCAGGACAGTAATTTGTTCTAGCATAGACAGTAAATACGACTATATTATTAGGGATGTGAATCATACCCACCATTGGGGCAGAAATAATCTACATATACCTCTAAAAAAGTATATTAATCTTTGTTTAAAACTTCTATAATCCTTGTGCCAATGAGCCGCATAACCTACAGGATCAACATTAATAGGCCAACGGAAAATTGTGCCTTCTGATCCCATGTAATTAATAAGCTCCGAGTATAGTAAGTTCTCAATCAGGAACATTTTCTGGGTCATTTTACTCTTAATGTTACGAAGTTTTAATTCATAAAAATCAGTAGAAAAAAACATTAATTGTGTAGTCACAAATTCTTGTAGATGTTTCACAAAAAAAGAATTTTTACGACAATCAACAGCAAAGTAATAGTCACTTGGTAGTAGTTTTAGTAATGCCGTCAAGTCTGGAAATACAAGCCTACCTGTTACTTTAATAATATAACGGCTATTTTTAACTAACTCACTTAAAGATAATCCTTGATCTATCATATTTAATTCACTATAACCATAGTGAATTCCTGGAGGCTGTTCATTACACATAAGAGAAATGAATTCAACTTGTTTTGACAAATTATTTTCAAGTAATACTGTTTCTTTTAGGGAGTCTAAAGGAAACCCTGAGTTTTCAATAAAAAGAATTTTTCCAATCCGTGTATCGGGATAACGCAACCAAAATATTAATGTTTTTCGGTAATCTTCCAGTCGAATAATTGGATCATTTATAACTACCTTGATAGAGTCATTGTTAGGGACTATACATGCTGTCATAACGAGAAGGTAGTCTGAACATTCAACAGTTTTATGATTTTTGTTTGCCACCATTCATTACTCCTATTTTAAATTTAAATTTTTCATACTACAGCTATTGATAATGTCTTGATAAACGGAAACCATTTTGACAGCGATACTATCCCATGTATAATTGTCTAATATAAACTGACGAGCGCGATCGCCAATTTCTTGAGATTCTTGCGGATAATTCAGACAATTTTCAATCACGTTGGCAATTTCGACAATATCTAGCTCTGGAACATATCCAACATGATTTTCTTTAATCATAGAAGCTAAAGCCACGCCAGGAGTTACAATAGTTGTTAAACCTGCTGCCATTGCCTCTAGGACAACAACACCAAAATTTTCGGAATGAGAGGTGAGAACAAATATATCTGAGCCTTGGAGCAAAATATCTTTCATTTCCCCAGCAACAAATCCAGTCCGATGAGTACAATGTTCAATTTGGTTATTGATTAATAATTCACTGACTTTAGCCTCATATTCAGCCGATCCATTACCTGCTAAGATAAATGTAAAGTTTTTGTCTCGAATTTTACTCAAAGCAGGAATTAAATAATCTAATCCTTTTTTATAATGCAGCCGAGATAAAAATAAAATAATAGGCTGATCTGAAGGTATATTAAACATTTGCCTTAATTTTTGGCGAGCATCAGGAAGCAAAGGAGAAATTTCCAACCCTAATGGGATGATAGCAGGTGGAACTCCTAACTCTAAACTTTTGATTTCTTCAGCTTCTTTTGAAGAAGTAAGTTGTAAAACACGGCTGTGTTTGAGGTTGCTACGTTCTATTAATGATAAATATATTTGCTTCTTAATTTTACTTTGTTGTAAAGACCATTCACATAAGAGACCATGAGGTTGATTAATATAAGGTACTTGCTGCAATCTTGCAATTATCATTGCTATAGTTGAGGTATAGGAAAATAAAGCATGAATATGGATTAGATCATACTCTCTTATATGTTTCCAGAGCCATTTTGTTAACTCCCAGGAAAAGGCAAATTCCCGAATAAAAGAAATTGGGGGAGAGAAGCGAGGAAAAAACCTAGTAGGAATTTGCTGATACTGAATTAGTTGACATAATGGCACATTAAGAATATCAATTCCATTGTCATTAGTGGATACAATCTCTACATTAAGTCCCTTATTTTGTAAAGATTGCACCATTTCCAATACAGCTTGGCTGGCTCCTCCACGATGTGAACCAACAGAAGGAGTTATATGAAGAATTTTCATGGTTGGGATGAAAACATATAATTTTCGTATTGCTGTGATATTAAATAATCACGCTCTTTTTGGGCAAATTCAATTATGTAATTACCAAGTACAAGATATAGTAAAACAGCAAGAATAGAAAATGTCAAATTACCTAATAAATAGGCTTCTGATATACCACCGACTAATAAAGAAAGCAAACCAGACATAACAACACTGCATTTTAGATAATAGTCTGGACTAATTTTTGATAATCGCTCTAACTTAAAAATCATCTGTAGGCTAGTCCAAGCAAACATCATCATAGGTATTGTACCAACTATACCCAAACTTCCCAAAACTCCCAACCAGGAACTTTCTCCAAAACGCAGGCGATCGCCTCTAAAGGGTAAACCAAATAAGGGATTTCGTAAAAATGCTTGCCAGTAGCCACTCCAAACACCAGCACGAGTATTGCTATCTAAATTATTCCACTTATTCCAGGTGTTAGATAATATTCCTGAACTGTTTACATCTGATACATTTGTAGGGATAAATGAAGGTAAGAAAATAGCGATAATTACGCCAGCAATCAATACCATTTGCCATAAATTTCCACCCCGGTAGCGGAAGAAAATCAAGATTGAGACAACAGCCATAATTGCACCTGTACGTGAGGCAGTCATCAATAAACCAAATATTGCCAAAGCCAAAAATCCTGCCCATATCCACTTCATCCACAGATATTTTTGGTTATTAAAAAGGAGAAATAGGAAGGCAGGTATAGTAGCAGTAATCAAAATGGCTGCATGGTGAGGATTACCTGTAGTACCTAAAAACCAGCCATGAACAAATGTAATGGCATATTTGTTAATTAATGCTTGATAACCATTAGCAACACCAAAGATTACCCCAACCATAGCGATCGCCCACACCCCAAGTTGAAAATTCTCTTTATTTTGAAGCCATCGTGATGGACCTAAAATCACCATTAAAACCAATGATCCAAAGGTAGCTGCACTTAAAAAAGCAAATTCTAAATTTCCATAAACCAAGATTTTGAGAAAAATTACACATTGAACTAGGACAATATAAATCAGAGGCTGGGGAATGATTTTCTTTCGCCAAATATTTTTTCCTTTTAAAGCAATAACTATTAACATTCCTAGTAGAAGTATTGTTAATGGCCGCCCTAATTCACGAAGTTGTTGTAAAGGAAAAACCAAAGGTGGGGGTTCTGTTATAAATTCGTTGCTAAATTTATTCAGAGAAGCGGCAAAACCAAAGATCGCTACTAAAAACCAGCCTAAGCGTGGGTGTTTTTGGTTAGCTTGTATAAACATGAATAAACCACCAACCATCAGTATTAAACCTAAAGGAGTGGCAATAAAATTAACTAATTGATTGACAAAATTCATAAATATTTATTGATTATACAGATTTGATTATGGATAACCAACGCTCTGCCCATTGCTCAGATCCATAAGGTTCTGAAAATTGCTGGGCCCGTTTTCCCCATATTGACAATTTATCATAATCATTATGTATTTTTACTAGGGCTTGAGCTAAGGTTTGAGAATCATGAGGCGGAATAATTATACCGTTATATCCAGAACGAATGACTTCTACTGACGAACCACAAACCTGAGTGCAAACAACAGGTAAACCAGCCGCAGCCGCTTCAACCAGTGCTAATGGCCAAGGATCAAAGCGACTAGGTAATAAAAAAGCACCTGCATGAAGCCAAATATCTTTCATCTCGCTGGGTTGAACAAAACCTCGGTTTTCAATACCTGGTTGTGATTCTAGATGAAATTCTAATTCACCTTTACCACAACAAATTAAATTCCAAGGTTCTTTGACTTGTAACCGATATTGTTGATAAGCGGTAGCTAAAATATCTATTGCTTTATCATGGCTATACCGTCCTGCAAACAAGAAAGAACGTGGCCAGGATGATTGTTTTCGCTCCTCTAACAGAGGAGATAAAGTTTGATAATCTATGCCATATAGTCCCAAGGAAATATTTTCTAAAGGTATTCCTAAACGTCGAGCATATTGCCAACTTCGCTCCCCAGTTACTACTATATGTGCCATGCGCTGTAAATAAGAGCGCAATACCCAAGGAGTCAAATATTGCTTCCAATTACCCCACCAGGGAGTATCCATAGCCATAATGAATTTAATATGGCGTAATTTCGGTGAAAAAGCTAATTGACGATAGGGTGAGTGAAACCATCCACACAAAACTACCACATTAGGATTTTCCTGAATTACCAATTGCTCTATTAATTCTGCTTTGTTTCGTGCTTCTAAATCTAGAAGACGGTGGGGAATACCTTGCATTAACTCATCAGCAAAAGCAGTTTGAGTCCGAGCTTGGAAAGCGATGACAAATACTTCTATATCAGGTATAGCTTGCAATGCTCGCCAGCAAGCTGTCATGTACCCAGAAATATCAGACCAGCAAAATACAACCTTGAATTTCATATTTACAATGACATGATATAACTTAGAGAACTCAACAAAAAACATGAACTGCTTGCAGCAGCGCTTCGCTATCCCATAGTAAGCGTGAAAATTTCCACAAACCATTTTCAATGTCATTCCCGCAAAAGCGGGAATCCAGATTGTCTTACGGAACATAAATAATTTCTGGATTCCCCTCTT
>JANMEE010000056.1:0-8125 GCA_031376645.1 Dolichospermum sp. OTE_75_concoct_329_sub
ACCAATCATGGTATCTGCACCTGCTCCACCTGTGAGAATATTATCAGCAGTATTACTTATAATGAGATTATTCAGGGCGTTACCAGTACCATCAATAGCAGATGTGCCTTGTAAAGTTAGGTTTTCGAGGTTATTTCCTAATGTGTAACTAACTGTGCTGAAAACTGTATCAGTTCCTCCATTAGCCACCTCTGTAATAATGTCTCCGATATTATTAACATAGTAGGAATCATTGCCAAGACCACCTATGATGGGACTTGCACCTGTCTCAAATGCACCAATATCATACCCGGAACCAGATGGACGAGTATTACCTGCAAAATCGGTTGTTAAAATTGTCCACAGAAAACCCTTGTCAATTGCTGGACTGGTAGACTGAAGTCGAAAATCCCCAATTAAGGCATTTACAAACTTAGGGTCAGCAACAATATCATTAGCACCTTTTATCGGTATAATCGTACTGTTAGCGTATAGGTTATAGTTATATGTGATATTTGTGTTGTTATAATTGCTGTTAACCTTCTGACTAGAAATAGCATAGAGAATGTTATTAATAATTTTGACATCAGATGAATTACTGGCAAATATTTCTCCATTGTCTATTTCTGGACTTTGACTATTTAAATAAGCGGTGTTATTAACAATATCAACATGATCGCTCTGATAGGTGTGAATCCCTGAACCTCCATTCTGAAACACAATATTGTTTTCTACCAAAGTCAGTCCACTATATGCACCTAATGTAGACCCATTTTGCGTATTTCTAGAATCATCAATAATAATACCATTGCCATCAGTAATCTTTCCCCCACCATCAAGCCAGGGAATGTATTGACGATTATTGTAAACTTTATTATTTGTGATAATCATTTTGTATCCCTGACTACTATCAAATTGCCAGTTTTGCCAAGTAGAAATACCACTATTAGCGTAAACAGAGTACCAAGCATTATTATACACCTCGTTACCGTCTATAGTCACATAGTCGGATTGAATTGCAGAAATACCTCCCCCCCCGAAATCATGAATTTTATTATTAATAATCCTTATATGATGAGAATGACCATTATTACGTCCATCAATCGAGATACCGTTGCCGTTTGTTTGCGGATTCTTAGGGTTATTCTTTTGACTGAGTGCATACTCAAGAGTAATATTGCTATTATTCCCGATCAACTCCAATCCGTTAATCTCGATATAGGAAATTCCATTATCAATCGAGATCCCATTCCAGCCATTGCTCTGAAGCTTCGGAGAATCACCAGGATATGCTTTATAAGTAATAAATGCATTTGCAGTTCCAGAGCGTGTAATTGATACTACATTGCCAGAAAGATTAGTATTTTTATATACTCCATTCATGATAAATACCGTATCTCCCGGATTGGTGAGATTTGCCGCTTTTTGAATCGTTTTGAAGGGTGATGAGGTAGAGAGTCCATTGTTGCTATCATTACCAGTAGCACCTGCACTTACGTAATATGTTTTTACAGTAGACATTAAATTTACTCCATGTAATTACTAGACAATATAATATTTTTATTCAATATTTAATATTAGTAAATATACTTAAATTTTCTTATTTGCAGGTTCTTTTGTCAAAAACTGAATTTTCATAAAACAGCTAAAACGCTTGTTTTCATGAGATTTTGCCAACTTCTAAGATTTTAAAAATTACCTGTTCAATGTGGGCTAATTAAGATATAGGATGTTTTGAAATTAAAAGTTCCAATTAGAAAATCACTATTTATTAATACAAGACAGGAGAATTCAATGAAAGTCAAAGCAGCAGTAGCTTACACCGCAGGTAAACCCCTAACTATTGAAACAGTGGAATTAGCAGCACCACAGTCCGAAGAAGTATTAATTGAGATTAAAGCCAGTGGAGTTTGTCATACTGATGCTTTTACCCTCTCTGGGAATGATCCTGAAGGTTTATTTCCCGCTATTTTAGGACATGAAGGGGCGGGTATAGTTGTCGAAGTGGGGGCTGATGTCAAAAGTCTCAAACCTGGAGATCATGTAATTCCTCTATACACCCCTGAATGTCGGCAGTGTGATTATTGTTTAAGCTTCAAAACTAATCTCTGTCAAGCAATTCGTGGTACACAAGGACGGGGTTTAATGCCCGATGGTACGAGCCGTTTTAGTATCGGTAGTGACATGATTTATCATTATATGGGTACATCCACCTTCGCTAATTATACGGTATTGCCAGAAATCGCCGTTGCTAAAATTCGGGAAGATGCGCCCTTTGACAAAGTTTGTTATATCGGGTGTGGTGTGACGACAGGTATTGGTGCAGTCATTTACACAGCCAAGGTAGAACCAGGCGCAAATGTGGTAGTTTTTGGTTTGGGGGGAATAGGATTAAATGTGATTCAAGGGGCGCGAATGGTGGGCGCAAATAAGATTATTGGAGTAGATATTAATCCTAATAAACGGGCTTTGGCTGAAAAAATGGGGATGACACATTTTGTAAATCCCCAAGAAGTTGAGGGTGATTTAGTTCCCTATTTGGTAGATTTAACAAAAGGTGGTGCTGACTATTCTTTTGAATGTATTGGTAATGTCAATACCATGCGTCAGGCTTTGGAATGTTGTCATAAAGGTTGGGGTGTAAGTGTAATTATTGGTGTGGCTAGTGCAGGTAAAGAAATCAGCACTCGTCCGTTTCAATTAGTCACAGGAAGGGTTTGGAAAGGTTCGGCTTTTGGTGGTGCAAGAGGACGGACAGATGTACCGAAAATTGTAGATTGGTATATGGATGGGAAAATTAATATTGATGATTTAATTACTCATGTAATGCCGATTGAAAGGATTAATGACGCTTTTGATTTGATGCACAAAGGGGAATCAATTCGGAGTGTGGTGACATTTTAATTTTTTGTCTCATGCAAAGGAAGAAAGAAGATTAAATAATAATCTAGGACTTACGTACTGTAAGAATCAATCATGATATGCGTTCACCAAAATACCCTATTTCAGGCTGCAACTAATTCTAATGTTACCGATAAATCAACCGTTGGGTAGAGGTTTAGCAGTGCTCATTGGTGTCAACTTAGGCTAAAAATGTCTTGTCTGTTAGCTGATAAACCCGCCCAAAAATGAATTTCCGGGCTAATAACGAAAGTAAACTAAAGTTTACTCAAAAATTTATGCGTTATTTAGTCATCAAAAGACAACCTTTGCTATTAGACTGGGAATTCATTCCCAGGCGGGCTATGGATTTTACGTTAAGTTGACACCTATGAGCAGTGCTAAACCTCTACGATAAATGTGGTTTTTACTAATTTTTCAGCCAGCTATTCGTAGGGTGTATTAGCGACAGCGTAACGCACCAAACTATGAAGAAAAATGCAGTATTCCTTCTTCAGCGTCTAATGTTGCCATAACTCCCACGGGTAAAGCAGCATTAGGGCTATCATGACCAAAAGGTAAATCAGAAACTATAGGAATTCCCAAATCACCAAGGCGTTCTCTTAATACTTCTTCTACAGTAAAACTAGGGATATTTGGTGGGGCTTCACACTGTGTAAATCCTCCCAAGGCAATACCGCGAACTTGGGATAAAACGCCGCTAGAACGCCACTGAGTTAACATCCTATCAATGCGATAAGGTGTTTCTGTCACATCTTCCCAGGCTAAGATAACACCATTAAGGTTAGGTAAAATCGGTGTTCCTAACAGATGGGTTGCTACCGTGAGATTACCAGGAAGTAAAATTCCTGTCACTGTACCACCACCCCATCCATTACCCTTTAAAGGTGCGAGGGGACGACCTTCTACTATGTTAAATAGCCTCTGGATTGACCATTCTGGCTCATGGACTAGGGTAGTCATGACTGGACTATGTATACCAGAAATTCCTGCGTTATAGAGACTCCAAAGCAAGGCTGTGATGTCAGAAAAGCCGATTAACCATTTAGGTGTAATTTCATTTTCTTGCCAAGTCCAATTTTCTAAAATGCGAGCGCCACCAAAACCCCCTCTCGCGCAGAGAATACCCTTACATTCAGGATCTTGCCAGGCTGTGGTTAATTGCTGACGACGGTGGGCATCTGTGCCAGCGAGATAGCCATGTCTATTATCTATGTTATCACTGATTTCAATGCGGTAGCCGTGCGCTTTGCAAATTTCCACACCATGATTAAACGCCTCAAATTCTCGTAATGCACCACTAGGAGCAATGACGCGCAGTAAATCACCTGGTTTGAGGGCTGGGGGTAAGATCGGAAGTGACATTAGCAAAAAATGTAAGTAAGGGGTTTTAAATCGGCGGTTAGAAACCGCAACTACACAGGCAAAACCCACCTCCGTGGGTTGAAGACAACTAATTTTTCTTAGTCCACGGAGGTGGACTTTGTTTGTGTAGACGCGAATTCTATTCGCCTTTTTTGATGGATACTTCTAAAGTTAATGATTGTTCTGTGGTATTTGTTTCCGGGATAGTAATTGTCTGATTTGTTCCCTCGATATTTTCTCGCTGGTTAATTAAATAAATACTGATTAAGGTGAGAAAAACTCCTAACCATTGGATAGTTGTGAGGATTTCTGAAAGAAAAATATAACCGAATATTAAAGCGAAAATGGGTGTAAGAAAAGTCAGAGAACTTAAACTGGTGAGATCTCCACTAGAAGCAAAGTAGAAAAATAAACCATAAGCGATCGCACTGCCAAAAACAGTAGCATAACTTAAGGCTATCCAATCCAATGGGATAAGATTTTGCCACTGTTGAGATTCTAATCCTGAAGAAATTCCCCACAAAGGCAGTCCACCGATAATCATATGCCATCCTGTAGCTGTTACTGGATCTGCATATCGGCAGACAAACCGAATCATCACTGTTCCCACAGCCATTGATAAAGCAGCCAGTAACATTAACCACTCACCACTATTAAATAACTGTTGCCAATTATCCGTAGAGATTGTGATTCCTGAGTCTAGAAGATGAAAAATCCACTCTTGGGGTAAACCAATCAGACTAATTCCTGCAATTCCTAAACCTAACCCCAACCATCCCCATACACCAATATGTTCTTGAAAAAGCCACAGAGAAAGTAAAGCCACTGCTAACGGTTGGGAGTCTATCATTACCGAACCTAATCCGGCATTGGTTCTGACTAAACCTTCTGCTAAAAAGCCTTGAAATAAAGTGCCATCAACTAAAGCAAATATAATAATCCACAACCATGCTAACCAACTTTTTGGTTGAGGTTTACCCATAAATGCAGCCACCATGAGAATTAATACCCCCGCAGGTATTAACCTGACTCCGGCCATAAATAGGGGTGTGGTGTGGGGAATTACTCCTTTCATGGCTACCATTGCTGTACCCCAAAGGAAAAAAGGAGCAATTAATAGTAGATAAGCTAGGGGATTTTTAGATCCACTGAGTTGCACTTGCATGGGATGATTGTAGTTTTTATTGAATAGATAGAAACATAAGTTTACATGATTTTACAGCAGTTGTAGAGACGTTCCATGGAACGTCTCTACATTTATTAGGTGTGTTTGTCTATTTTTTGTTAAATTTTATATTTAAGGATAGGGGAAATGAGCATAACTAAACCAAAAATTGAAGATAGCTTTGGGGTTACATTAGCACCATTGTCTATAGAAGAAATCTACAATAAGGCAGATAATCCTGCCAATGGTGCTGTAGTAGTGATGAGTGGCATGGTTCGTAATCAAACCGATGGTAAGCCTGTAGTAGCATTGGAATATCAAGCTTATGAACCGATGGCGTTACAGGTATTTTATCAAATTGCTAATGATATTCGTGATCAATGGCCGATTGTCAGTCGGGTAGTAATATATCACCGCATTGGCAGATTATTAGTTGGGGAAATTAGTGTAGTTGTGGCTGTAGGTTGTCCCCATCGTGGTGAAGCTTTTGCAGCCTGTGAGTATGCTATTAATACCTTAAAACACAATGCGCCGATTTGGAAAAAAGAACATTGGCAAAATGGTTCTACTAGTTGGGTAAGTATTGGTATATGTGAAGAAAGTTGTTGAGGGATTTCGGTTTGTAACTATTTTGGACAACTCTCTGGCATATTCCTTTAGACTAGGTTTCGATAGAAATATCCACCATTGAAAATGGAGACCTTGGACAAATGCCTACGGTAAATTTGTGTTGTCATGAGTTTGTAGTCGCTATTTCTTCAATTGCTTGCATTCTTGGTCTATGGTTGCTAAAGGATTGCAATCAAGCAATAGATGATTTTCAAGAAACAGAAGAAAATCTTTTGAGAATGAGCTTTGCTTACTGGTTAGTTTATTGCATCGCCTTTGGCATTGATAAATTATTTTTATTGGACTGGAACGTTATCATTGTCAGCTTGAGAATTACTATAGCTTTGTCATATTTTTTAACATTTTTTTGTATTCTCAGTTTGCCGTTACATAAATTTGCGGTTCATAAAATTGAAGAGTAGAAGATAGACGATTGCTATATTTTCTTCCCTTGGTGCGCGAGGGGGTGGGTGTGAAAATTTCAGTTTCTTAAAAAATGCCTGAAATCATCTCTATACAAGGCTTTGCTCATTTATTTTCTGTCTACACCCTCGCGCACCTTACATAGCAAGGGTTTCAGCTATTTTTTCTCTTGACACAATTTCTGAAATGGACTATAATGATATCTCTCGCGCAACTGAACCTTGAAAACTACATATATATAGGCTTTCAGCCTCCCGCTATTGCAATTTCTATTACTCCCTATTAGGGATTGAAACATCAATTTCAATCCGCTGAATTTCCCTAAAACCAATTGCAATTTCTATTACTCCCTATTAGGGATTGAAACCCCCATTCGGAAAAATTGTCAGGCAATGCCATTTCTTAAATTGCAATTTCTATTACTCCCTATTAGGGATTGAAACCTGTAGTTTCATTTTTGTCCTCTTTTTAATATAATTGCAATTTCTATTACTCCCTATTAGGGATTGAAACAATTAGATTTAAAAAGTGGATATCGGTGGAAGATAATTGCAATTTCTATTACTCCCTATTAGGGATTGAAACGACATTGTGCTAGTCCGGCGATTGCAGATGTTACCCATTGCAATTTCTATTACTCCCTATTAGGGATTGAAACAGGTTTGTTTGTGATTGCGATACCAAAACAGTAATCTTATTGCAATTTCTATTACTCCCTATTAGGGATTGAAACCCTGATATTTTTGCTGATTATTTGTTAAAGCTTGCTGATGATTGCAATTTCTATTACTCCCTATTAGGGATTGAAACTAGCATTTTCAGAAACATCAACAGTTTGAATGACTCTAATTGCAATTTCTATTACTCCCTATTAGGGATTGAAACAATCAGTTCCTCCTCCTCAGTTTAATCAGCCTCAAATTGCAATTTCTATTACTCCCTATTAGGGATTGAAACTTGATAAAATCGCTGGCACTAGAGGCATCTATGTTATTGCAATTTCTATTACTCCCTATTAGGGATTGAAACCTGATGGTAGACATAGCTACTTTCTTAAAATATTAATATTGCAATTTCTATTACTCCCTATTAGGGATTGAAACAACTGGAGTTATGTTAACAGAATAATTACTCGTAAGCCATTGCAATTTCTATTACTCCCTATTAGGGATTGAAACAAAATATGTAAAGCTGTTTACTCCCACAATTTTAAAAATTGCAATTTCTATTACTCCCTATTAGGGATTGAAACAGTTACAGCAAGTGATGATCTTGATGATCTTTTTTTAATTGCAATTTCTATTACTCCCTATTAGGGATTGAAACAGCGATATTGCAGCCGGTGATAGGGTGAAAATTATATTGCAATTTCTATTACTCCCTATTAGGGATTGAAACAGACAATTTTAAACTGGCCAGTTCAGAAGGAAATCATTGCAATTTCTATTACTCCCTATTAGGGATTGAAACTGTCCACTCTACGGACTCATGAAACTCAATATCAGCAAAATTGCAATTTCTATTACTCCCTATTAGGGATTGAAACTACCAGTGGCAATTTCAAGCACACCATTTGAGAAGATTGCAATTTCTATTACTCCCTATTAGGGATTGAAACGTAATTTCGTGGTGCTTTTGATGGTTTAAGGTAATTTGGATATTGCAATTTCTATTACTCCCTAT
>JANMEE010000087.1:0-14446 GCA_031376645.1 Dolichospermum sp. OTE_75_concoct_329_sub
TTCAACAAAGCCAAATCCGCATCGAAATTGCAGCATCAGCCGATGCTATTCATGACAGTATTCTGCATCCTACACAGTTAAAAAAATGGCTATTGGGACAAAGTTTTCCTCCAGAAATGCCCACAGAATTACCACCAGGATTTGAATTCACAACTTGGACAGGTCCTGTGTCCATTCATCATCGAGTAGACGTAGTAAAACCCAATTGTCTGCGCTTACTACTCAGTGGAGGTATTGATGGCTTTCACGAATGGTACTGGGGCGAAGGTTGGGTACAATCTCGCTTAGAAGGAATATCAATGTTACCCCTAAATTTAGGTCAAACCTTAAGTCTAGTAAGTTTACGCCAATTCTTAGCTAGCACCAAGTAACTTTCATCTTTGCGCCTTTCATGGTGAGCAAAGTCCAACTATTGCGTGAAATAAAGATTACTTAATCAGTAAAAGCACTCCTCCAGTTGCCAAAATACAACTAATTCCTGTTAACCCCGCGAGGGGTTTTTTATTTATACCTGTCACCCATGCAGATACTTTATCTGTGTAGGTAATTAATTCTGCTGTATCTATAGTAGCGATCGCCCATACCCAACCAGCATGGAGTCCCCAAGCTATCCCTAAATTATTCCCATCAACTAATCTGGCTAATACTAATACCATGCCCATTAGCCATAGTCCAGGAAGTTGAGGAAGAGTTTCTTTTTGTTCCCATACTAAATGTAAGACAGCAAAAATCAAGCTAGAAATAATTGCAGCTAACCAAATTGAATAATTTTGTTCTAACTTAGTCAATAAAAATCCCCGAAATACCAGTTCTTCTATTCCCCCCACGAATAAAGCTACTAAGGAAATTGTTAATAAACTAGATGGTATTAATTTGATATGAGATGCTTCTAAATAGCACCAACCGGCGCAAATCTGCCCGAAAAATACCATAGCTAGACTAAAAACACCTAAGCCAAAACCCAGGAAGAAAGAACCGAAAATAGAAATTTTCCCTACTAATCCATAATCAGGAAAAGAACCCAATTTTAACCATTGGAATCCCCAGAGAATCAGCGGGACTAATAAATAGAGAGACACCAATAAAGGAATTTTTTGCTCTGGTTGTAAAGATTTGTGTATTTGCCAATTCAAAGTAATGGCTAAAATTGCTACTATTGGCAACCAACAACCTACCCAAACAATAAAAAAAGCCATGACTAAAAATACTGGTGTATCTTTGAGAAACTCCAGCAAAGTATTGGCCGATGACTCTAAAAATGACAGTGGAATAGACATAAAAAACATGACTAACTTCCTGCAACAATAGATTTCTTGATGAATAATCAAGACTCTACTAGAATTTGTGACTCATGGAAGAGGTCAAATAGTTTTTTATGTCTTATGCCACTAAATTATTTAACTACAGCCACTAATTAGCGGTAGCTTTAGGGATAAATTCACCAGTATTTACCTTAAACTTATCCCTGATAAGTGAAAAAATTTATTCTTCTGCGTCTGATTCGTCAGCATCATCAGACTGGACTAATTGTTTATCACTTTCACCAAGTTGAATTAGGTGAATATGTTTATAACCTAGTCTAATTTCAAATTCATCACCAGCTTTTAAGTTCATCGCTTTGGTGTAAGTTGCACCAATCACAATTTGACCATTTTGATGAACACTGACCCGGTATGTCGGTTCGCGGCCACGTCCATCTTTTGGTGCTTCTGGGCTGAGGGGAATGCCTCGAGCTGACAATAAAGCGTCATAAAAGTCTGTTAAATTAACCCGAACTTGGCTATTTTTAGTAACGGTGTAGTAACCACACTGCTTTGCTCTTTCCCGACGTGGTAAATTCGAAAGTTCTTTTACTTTCGATAGCAGTGTTTTTCCTGTTAATGGGGCAGTTGCAGTTTCAGTCATTATGCTCTAATTTTCCTTAATCTCTTCAAACTGATAGGGTATTGTGGCGTTAGCCATTTAAAAATTCTCTCTGGGTTTAGTATCCAGCTTTTTAGGGAAGAACCAGACTCCAGATAGTGACAGAGGTGAGGGTGATGGGTGAATTCCTGCTGATATGGCAGCAACAAAAGACTCTATTATAGTTATCCAAAATGGGTTCTATAAGTCATAGTTGCCACAGACATTAATTTCAGTAATTTTACGGCAATTTTAACCATCATTGGCCATCAGAAATTAAATTATTTTCTCTTTGGGCGCTACTGTAGCGGTGTAACTTCAAGCCACCTTTACAAATCAGGTTAGTTCTACTCCAAAAAAGTCGTAGAGCCAATAAATTACAGGTTTTTCACATTCAGTGCTGCTCTCTCTTGCCTTTAAATTATCGGGCTAAAGACAGCATTATGATTTATATGTGGTCTGACGGACATACACCCTTTTATTCTGCCTGTAGAGACATGAATTTTCCAGTCTCTACATTACGAAGAAACAAAAGAAGTATTAGCTGTGCTTATACGGCTATTGTTCCTGATTTTGTTTCTTCGTAATTACTTTATTAAATAGTAGCATGAAATAATAATAGCAAAATATTTTTTGAATTTAAAATTCATATTTGAACTAAATTTTGATCTAACTCCCTGAAATTGAGGAGGTAAAAAGCAGTAGAGATTTTCCTAGAGCTTCTTACTGTCATAAGGATAATGTCATAACTTTTATAAAAGTTAATCTTATTCAGACTAGCTTTATTTGAGTGAGCGAGTTAAATCAAGGGAGTTTCTATGGCTTCGTCACGCAAGCTATCAATGACTAGCCACAAAAAGCGGGGTAGAAAATCCCCGTTGTTAATCATCATCAGATTCAAAGCTCTGATAAAATTATCTACGTCTGTCTGGGGGAAGAATAAATTTACCACATCTATTGGGTATTTGATAGCGATGAGGAAAGATATTCACTTGCTTTAACACTTATATATATTTAAAGATGTAGAATTTTTATAACTAGTACAGCACAGCGTAAATGAAGCAACCATTTAAAATAGAGGAAAATTCTATGTCATCAGACTTTTGACTTCTGGACTGCGTTACTAGGGCTTGACAAAATAAGTATTAAGTGTAAAGGGTTAAGAGTGAAAGCTGCGGCCAACTCAAGCATCAAAGAAAACCTATTTTTATACTTTACGCTATGGACTACGCTACGCTATACTATCCAACTTCATGATTTTTGAGGTGGGCAAGGTAATAGAGAAGATTGAAACCCCAAATTTGGATTGATAATAATGGAAGTTATTTTTAAGATTACTCGACAACAAGAAAATTCTCACCCTGTTTTCAAATCTTATCTTTTGCAGGTAGAACCAGGTAATACTATCTTGGATTGTCTCAATCAGATTAAGTGGGAACAAGATGGAACTTTAGCATTTCGCAAAAATTGCCGCAATACAATTTGTGGTAGCTGTGCTGTGAGGATTAATGGGCGTTCTGCTTTGGCTTGTAAGGAAAATGTCGGGAGTGAACTGGCCAGATTAGCAAAAATCTCATTATCTGCAAATCAGTCTCCAACTACTCCAGAAATTACAGTTGCACCTTTGGGGAATATGCCTGTAATTAAGGATTTGGTTGTGGATATGAGTGGTTTTTGGAATAATTTGGAGACGGTTGCTCCTTATGTGAGTACAGCAGCTAGACAAGTTCCCGAAAGAGAGTTTTTACAAACGCCTCAAGAGCGATCGCTCCTTGATCAAACTGGCAATTGTATTATGTGTGGGGCTTGTTATTCTGAATGTAATGCCATAGAAGTCAATCCTGACTTTGTTGGTCCCCATGCCTTAGCTAAAGCATATCGGATGGTGGCAGATTCCCGCGATAGCAATACAGAACAACGATTAGAAAACTATAGCGAAGGAACTCAAGGGGTTTGGGGTTGTACTCGTTGTCTTTATTGTGATTCTGTTTGTCCCATGGAAGTTGCCCCATTAGAGCAAATTACCAAAATTAAACAGGAAATTCTGGAGCGTAAACAAGCTAGTGACAGTCGGGCAATTCGTCACCGCAAAGTTTTGGTAGATTTAGTCAAACAAGGTGGTTGGATTGATGAACGTCAATTTGGTGTGCAAGTAGTTGGAAATTATTTGCGCGATCTGCAAGGGTTACTTAGTATTGCACCTTTGGGTTTACGAATGCTAGTCAGAGGTAAATTTCCTCTTTCCTTTGAACCATCTCAAGGAACTCAGGAAGTGCGATCGCTCATCGAATCTGTACAAAACATTGATTAAGAGAACTCCATAAAAAAGATGAACTGCTTGCAGCAGCGCTTCGCTATCCAATCTTGTGGGATGGGCATCTTGCCCGTCCTAATATTATTAGCAGGCTTTTTATGCCTGCACCACAAGAAATTTTGGGGTATTTTTTTATTTGGAAGTCTCTAATTGATTTTGAATTTGTGAATTATGGGCGTGATGGGTGTAATGGGTGTAATGGGCGCAGGCCCTGCGCCCCTACTGACTCCTCGATTAACTGGGATCTTGACGAATATTCAATTTTCTACCAAAACGGTCATAAACTAAAATATCCCATTGTCCATTGTTACTATACTCAAAGGCAATTCTATTACCATCAGCGCTAATTGTGGGATTGCGGACTTCTCCCTGTATATCACCAGCTAAATTCCGTGATTGGCGCACATCTCTATCATAAAAAACAATCTGTGTTCGCCCTTGACGACTAGCAGCAAACACAATAAATTTACCATCGGCTGAAGCCGCAGGATGAGAAGCAATTGTATCAAAGGAATTTAAATCAGGCAAATATACTAAATCACGAGTCACTGTATCAAACATATATACATCTTGACTGCCCCGGCGATCGCTCGTAAACACAATATATCTTCCAGAAATTTGCGGATTTAATTCCGATGAAAAACTATTAAGACTCCTTCCCCCCGAATCAAATGGGTAACTAAGTAAACGCGGGTAGCCAAAACACCCAGTTAATAAAGTTGAACATAAAATTAAAATAATTGATAATTTATAATTCATTTAGATGTGGGATTCTAATTTTTAATTCCCAATTTCTCCCTTCTCAAGAAAAAAAGGGAGAAAAAGTGATGTACTTACAAAAACCAGCCGTAAGAATGTAAACCTTTACCCAAAAGATTTACACCTAAATAACAAATCCAAACCATCACAAAACCAATCGCGGCTAAAATTGCTGGTTTTCGTCCTTGCCAACCGCGAGTTATTCTTGAATGTAGATACGCAGCAAATACCAACCAAGTAATTAACGCCCAAGTTTCCTTGGGGTCCCAACTCCAGTAAGTACCCCACGCTTCATTAGCCCAAACTCCACCGGCAATAATCCCAATTGTCAGGAGGGGAAATCCCAAGCCAATAATGCGATAACTAATATTATCGAGGGTTTCAGCCAAGTTAAGCCGTTGAGGAGAAAGGGTTTCAGTAGCTGCTACAGATTGGGTTTCAGTCACAGTGACTAAATCTAAAACCGCAGTTACATTCCCGTTATTATTACTTTCCAACCGAGAAAAGCTATTAGTTTCCGCAGCGGGTATAGATGTAACTAACTCACCTGCTTTAAGTAATTTGTAACCATTACTCCGATAACCACCATTACCAAAAGAACTTCCTTGTAATTGGATATTCTGGCCGCGAGTCACAATTAAAAAAGCGATCGCTAACAATGCACCTACCATCAAAGCCGAATAACTCAACATCATCACACTGACGTGCATCATCAGCCAATTTGACTTTAAAGCAGGAACTAAAGGCTCTGATACCTGCATATTTGATGGTAAAGTCAGAGTCGCAAAAGCCACAATTCCCATGGCTACAGGTGCAGTCACAACTCCCACCAAGCGACTACGACTACTATTTTCAGCAATTAAATGTACAGCAGTAATTCCCCAAGCGAGGAAAAATAAAGACTCATAAAGATTACTCAGAGGAAAATAGCCAGCTTCTATCCATCTTGCCCCTAATAAAGTCGCCATACACAAATTAGCGATCGCCATTCCGGCTGTTCCCAAAGCCGCAGTCACCGATAAACTCGGAAAAGCCGCCCCCACCCAATAGACCAACATCGTACAGAATAAGACAGCAAAAGAGGCATTATCCAGCCAGTTCTGGAGTACAACCAGATTCATAAACACTTCTCCCCAGTGGACGCTTGAACATATCAATTCCGATTACCTTGATCCTAGCTGGTTTTGGGGATTGGTAATTGGGAAAAATCAACCTTCATAATTTATTGTACCCAGATATTTAGTTAAAAACCGAGATGTGTATGGGTTTAGCAGTGCTAAATCCCTACTATGGAACCACACGATTAAAACGTTTTGAATATAAATTAGTCCGTGAGTTGCCCAAACTTGTCCATGTTTACATATAATTTATTACAAGAACAGTATCAAATTAATATCACAAAAATTACCTAAAGTTATGAAACAAAGGTTATTTAGTCAAGGGTGGATAGGGTTGACACAAGTTGTTATTCTCGCTTCCCTGACAGCATTAACGACAATTGCGACTATCAACCAGCCCAGTTATGCTGAAGGGGCAACTTTTTACTGTGGCAAAAGTAAAGGTATACCTGTTACCTTTGCCCGTACTCAAGATGGTAGAAAAGTGACAATAGTTCGCTGGACTTCTAATGCTTACTTTCCACCACCTTGGACTGCTCAACGCCGTTGTGATGAGGTATCACGCAGATTTCAAAGGAGTAATGATAACGGCACTCTGAAAAATATCACCACGGGGACGCTGAGAGGTGAATCTGTTGTTTGTGCTGGTACTAGCCAAAATACTGCTTGTACGGGTAATAATTTATTATTTACCCTCAAACGTGGAGCTAATCCCGGCGCTACTCTACGCAGACTATTAGACCGTCGGGGTTTAGCGGCTGGTAATACACTCAATGAAAGTGCAGGTGACACAATTAACATTGATTTCCAGCTTTACCTGGATAATGCCACCGTTGAACCGGATTAAATTAACATGATTTGGCGGATATTCAAAGTTGTCGCTTGTATTGGCGGTTTGTCAATGTTGCTTTCAAGTTCGGCAGGAAATATTAGTATTTATGCTGAAGAAACTAGCACGACAAAACCGCCAATTCAATTATCAGCAGCACAGTTGCGAGAAAAAGCGGCGGCTATTACTGTCAAGATATTATCAACGGATTTTTTGGGTTCGGGAATATTACTAAATAAACAAAATTCAGTTTATACAGTATTAACAAATGCCCATGTTTTACGAGCAGATAATCCACCCTATCACATTCAAACACCAGATGGTGAAATCTATCAAGCCGATGTACTAAAAAATGCGAATTTTCACAATTATGATTTAGCAATATTGCAATTTTCGACTATTAAAAAAGTCTATTCTGTCGCAAATTTAGGTACTGTTTCCAAGGTGGGAGATGAGGTATTTATTGCTGGGTTTCCTGTACAGGAAGAAAGCGAAAAAATCGGCTTTGTATTTATTAGTGGTAAGGTATCTTTGGTATTATCAAAAGCTTTAGAGGCTGGTTATCAGGTGGGATATACAAATCGTTTGGAAAAGGGGATGAGTGGCGGTGCTTTATTGAATAAACAGGGTGAGGTTGTGGGTGTAAATGGAATGCACGCTTATCCTTTGTGGGATGCTCCCTCTGTATTTATTGATGGTTCAGAAGCAGAGGAAAAGTTACATCAGCAAATCGTGGGTTTGAGTTGGGCTATACCGATAGATAAAGTTGTACAAATGATGGGAGAATTGAAGATTTATAATTCAGATTTCGTTATAAAAATAAACCGCCCCGAACTCAAGTTCAGGGCTAATAACTAAAGTCCGTTAAAACGGACTATAAATTTTTATTCAGTCATCTTTAGACGACTTTTGCTATTAGACTCAGAATTCATTCTGAGGCGGGCTGGTTTTCATACTGCACCAAGTTTATTATCCCAGATTTTGAAAGAGGAGAAAAAATCAATGAATTATAAATACACAATTCCAGCAGCACTGATAGGGGTATCAATCGCCCTGGTACAGCCGCAAGTAGCAAAGGCAATATGTAGTAATAGTCAAGTAGATGCAACTGCCGAAAAAATCACCGTTTTAATTGATAGTCAAGAACCAGGTTCTGGCGTGATAATTAAGAAAGAGGGTAATACTTATACTGTGCTTACAGCTTATCATGTAGTTAAAAACCGAAATTTCAAATATACTATTGTCACCCCAGATGAACAACGTTATCCACTTAATTATCAGACTGTCAAACAGTTATCAAATAAGATAGATTTGGCAGTTGTACAGTTTACTAGCGATAAAGATTATCAAGTTGCTAAATTGGGTAATTCAGACACATTAACAAGAAGGACAAATGTTTATGTAGCTGGTTTCCCTAAAGCAACAGCATCAGTAAAATTATCTATTTATGATTGTCGTGGTGGACAAGTGATTGCTAATGCTACTCAGGTAACTGCTGATAATGGCTATAATTTAATTTATGATAATGCTACACTCTTCGGAATGAGTGGGGGAGCAGTGTTGAATGATCAAGAGGAAGTAATAGGTATTCATGGTCGAGGAGAAGAATCAAGTGATGTTGATATTGATAAGATAAATTCCTCGGTTGCTACTGTGAAATCAGGTAGAAATTCTGGAATTCCTATTAATACTTTTTTGCGACTGTCAGCTAAATCTGAGGTAGATGTGGGTGTGACTCCACCTCCGCAGAAAGTAGCCACAGCACCGAAAGCTGATGACTTTTTTATTCAGGGTGTGGATAAGCAAGAGAAAGGAGATAAACAAGCAGCAATAGATAATTACAACCAAGCTATCAAGATTAATCCTAATTATGCCGAAGCCTACAACAACCGGGGAAATGTCCGTAATGATTTAGGAGATAAGCAAGCAGCAATAGATGATTACAACCAAGCCATCAAGATTAATCCTAACGATGCCCTAGCCTACAACAACCGGGGACTTGTCCGTGAGGATTTAGGAGATAAGCAAGGAGCAATAGATGATTACAACCAAGCTATCAAGATGAATCCTAACCTTGCCGGAGCCTACTACAACCGGGGATTTGCCCGTTATGATTTAGGAGATAAACAAGCTGCCATACAAGATTACAACCAAGCTCTCAAAATTAATCCTAACCATGCCCAAGCCTACATCAACCGGGGAATTGCCCGTTATGATTCAGGAGATAAACAAGGGGCAATAGCAGATTATAACCAAGCTATCAAAATTAATCCTAACGATGACTATGCCTACTACAACCGGGGAAATGCCCGTTCTAATTTAGGAGATAAACAAGCTGCCATAAATGATTATAACCAAGCTCTCAAAATTAATCCTAACTATGCCCAAGCCTACAACAACCGGGGAATTGCCCGTTCTGCTTTAGGAGATAAACAAGCTGCCATACAGGATTATAACCAAGCTATTAAGATTAATCCTAACAATGCCTTAGCCTACAACAATAGGGGAAATGCTCGTTCTGCATTGGGAGACAAGCAGGGTGCAATAACAGATTTCAACCAAGTTATTAACATTAATCCTAAATTAGCCGAACCCTACTACAACCGGGGAAATGCCCGTTTGGCATTGGGAGATAAGCAAGGAGCAATTAGTGACTTACAGCAAGCTGCAAACCTCTTTCAGCAACAAGGAAATCTAGGAGCATATCAAATGACTTTGGAAAATATTAGAAAGATTCAGCAGCAATGAAGCTTAACTAATTCATAATTATCTCAAGCAAAGGAACAAAGAATGTCTGAATCAGGATATCCAGGATTTAAGGATTAACAGGATGTTTGATTGTAATTGACTGATGAGATTTTGAGAATTTGCTATTATTCTCACAGTTACTTTCTTCTTTGCTCCTTTGCGACTTTGCGCGAAACATATTACACAGGAATACACGAAAAAAATGTTAATTTTATCCTGAAAATGCTCAAATCCTAGACATCCTGATTCAGACAATTAACACACAGGAACACACGAAAAAAATGTTAATTTTATCCTGAAAATCCTTAAATCCTGGACATCCTGATTCAGACAAGAAAATATCATGTATAATTAAACAAATCCTAATTCTGGAAAAAGACAAAAATATGCAAATTACTATTGAAATTCCTGAAGATATTGGCAACCAACTACAACAAAACTGGCAAGACGTACCACAAAAACTCTTAGAAGCTTTAGCAGTAGAAGCTTATAGAAATAAAATCATGACTTCTGTGCAAATTCAAAAATTACTAAAATTTTCCTCACTGCAAGAAACTGAACATTTTTTAAAACAATCTCAAATTTCTCTAGATTATCATCAAGAAAATTTAGTACAAGATAAACAAACAAGAACTTTAGCTGATGCTTTTAACGAACTTCAGCAAATCTGTATTGAAGAAGATTATTCTTTAGAAATTCCCTCTCGTCAAGACCGTCCTAATTTCTTTTTTTAATATCCGCAATGACTTTTTTATGTGATACGAACATTATTAGCGAATTAGTGCGACCTCAGCCGAATCCTGGTATTTTAATATGGGTAAAAAATTTATCTTCCATAAATATTAGTGTAATTACTCTGGAAGAAATACATTATGGATTAACATCAAAACCTAACCTAAAAATTCAAAATTGGTTTGATAATTTTATTAAAAATGATTGCCAAATTTTACCTATCACGGCTGAAATCGCTCAACTTTGCGGTAAAATCCGAGGTCAACAAAGATTAAGTGGTAAAACAGTTACCCAAGCAGATATGATGATTGCTGCTACAGCCCAGATACATCAATTAACTTTAGTAACGCGCAATATTCGTGATTTTGATAGTTGTGGTATCCCTCTTTTTAACCCTTTTACTTAATCTTAATGACATTTATGATCATAAATCCTGAAAATCCTCAAATCCTGGACATCCTGATTCAGACAACAATTAGACCATAAAAATCCTAATTCAAACAACTTATGCCAGCAAAAGATATTTATCATAATCAAGTTAGAAATGCCCTAGAAAAAGAAAATTGGCAAATTACCAAAGATCCACTTGTGCTAAAATGGGGCATAAGAGATTTATATATTGATTTAGGTGCAGAAAAACTCATAGCCGCAGAGAAAACTGGACAAAAAATAGCAGTAGAAGTTAAAAGTTTTGTCAGTAACTCCCCCAATTTCTGATTTAGAAAAGGCTTTAGGAAAGTATATTTTATACCATGACATTCTTCAACAATTAGAACCCAATCGTTGTTTATATCTTGCTATTCGGCAAGAAACATATTCAGAGTTGTTTCAAGAACCAGTTGGTAAGATATTATTAGAAAATCAACGTCTTTGTTTACTTGTCTTTGATTCTGAACAGGAGATAATTCTCAAATGGATACCTTAACTAATTATCGCCAAATCATTGAAAAGATATTAAAAGAATATGCCGCACTACCTTATGCCTATGGAGAACTAGAAAGAGAACTAATTATTGATAAATCTGAAAACAGTTACTTATTACTAACAATTGGTTGGGAAAACAAACAGAGAGTACATGGCTGTTTAATTCATATTGATATTATCAATAATCAAGTCTGGATTCAAAGAGATGGTACAGAAGATGGTATTACAAATGAACTTGTCAATGCTGGTATTCCCAAAAATCAAATAGTTTTAGCTTTTCATCCTGTTAATGTCAGAAAACATACAGAATATGCTATAGGAGTTTAGCGAAGATTATCATATTTACTGTCTGAATCAGGATATCCAGGATTTAAGGATTAACAGGATGTTTAATTGTAATTGAATAATGAGATTTTGCGGATTTTCTATTATTCTCACAGTTACTTTTTTCTTTGCATCTTTGCCACTTTGCAGGAAACATAACATACACGGATACACGAAAAGAATGTTAATTTCATCCTGAAAATCCTCAAATCCTGGACATCCTGATTCTGACAATTAACATACAGGGATACACGAAAAGAATGTTATTTTCATTCTGAAAATCCTTAAATCCTGGACATCCTGATTCTGACAATTAATTAATTTCCAACGAATTAATCATCTTGTTTGCTGTTTCCACAAACTGATCATAATCATCTACTTTCGCAGTATAAGTAATCGTATAAGCCTGATCACCTTTTAAAGTTACAACCTGTATATTTTTTAAAATATCTTTACCATTTTTACCAGTAAAAACTAATTGACTAGCTTCTTTATTTGCTAAAGTCGTTACACTTTCATCAACAATCTTTACACCCGATACAGTATTATGAATTTCCTGAATACTGGATTTTTGTAAATCATCTAATTTGCCAGAAAACTTATCAATGCTAATTGTTACCTTTTCTTGAAAATTATCTTTATCACTTTGTTTAGGAGAGATAAAAGTCACAATTTCGGCTGTAATTGGGTTTTCTAAATCTCGTCTTTCCCAGGTTTTTGGATATTTGATTGTGATTGCATATTGAGAATTTTTATATACATTCCAATCATCCTTTTTAGAAATTAGGAAAATAATTAAACCAATAACTATTGTAATTCCTAGCAGTCCATAATAGATCCCCGACTTCTTAAAGAAGTCGGGGATCTTCTGCTTGTTTACTAAGCTTTTAACTGCTTGCAAAGCTTCCTTTGCTGTAGGGTAACGGTTACGAAAATCATAAATTACCATTTTATCTAAAATAGTTTCTAATTTTGGACTAACATTTGCATATTTACGCCAAATAATTTCTCCCGTCTTTATATCTTCTTCTAATTTATCAGGTAATAAACCTGTAAGCGCTTGAATAGCGATTATTCCCACGGCATAAACATCACTACTCAATTGTGGTTTACCTCTTTGTTGTTCAAGTGGCATATAACCAGGAGTACCAATAATTACAGTAGAAGTAATTTGTCCCTGTTTATTAACTAGCTGTGTACTAACTTCTTTAACTGCACCAAAATCAATCAGGAAAATTGTATTATCTAAATGACGACGACGGATATTATCTGGCTTAATATCTCGGTGAATAACTTTGTATTTATGCACAAATTCTAATACTTCTAAAATTTCTATGAGGAGTTGAATAACATCAAATTCACTCATTTTTTGACCTGATATTAATTCATCACTCAAATCATTACCTTCGATATATTCTTGAACTATATAAAATTTCTGATATTCTTCTATGTGGGCTAAAAGTTGGGGAATCTGTTCATGCTTACCCAAAGTTTCTAGAATTACTGCTTCTTGATCAAAAAGCTTTTTAAGTATTGTTAAGATAGCTGGATCTGTACTGGCTGGTGTAAACTGCTTAACAACACAAAGAGGATTTCCTGGACGTTTGGTGTCTTTCGCTAAAAAAGTAGTCCCAAACCCACCTTTTCCCAGATTTTGAATAATATGATAACGCTTGTCTATAATCGTGCCTATCATAAGATTTACCCTTTATTCAAAAAGTCATTTTCTCCCCATTTGGGATTGATTATGACACAAATTTGACATTAAAAGTCTATTAGTTTCCGCAACTGCTATAGATGTAACCTTGACCCTATCTGGTTTTGGGGATTAGTAATTGGCAAGATTAACCTTCATAATTCATCGCACCCAAATATTTAGTTAAAAAAGGCGAAAAAACCTCATAAATCAAAGTTAGCGGTTGTCCATGATGCCAAAACAAATAATGGCGACCCCAAAAAGGTCCCTTTTCCTGAAAACCCGACTCTAACGCTTCTGATCTACCATAATAAATACCTTGAACATCTCTATACAACTCAGTCCGTAACCGCGCTAAACTTGCCCAAATTGGTAAAGACTTGTTTTGTAAATATTCATCTACATGACTTGCTTCCCACCAAGAAGCAGCATAATATAACCGTTGACCAGAAGCAGTTCGCACCCATACTTGTCTTCGCACTCTTGGACCAGGTAGCATCTGCATCATAGCTGGGGCATGATCTGAGTTCATACCAATAGCTGACATATCAATCACATCTACCTCCGTTGGCTCACCAGTCAGCAGTTGTACGTGTCGAGTCGGAGAACCATCACCCAAAAGCAGTAATTGCCAAGTTGGTGCTAACTGAGTGTGAGGTAAACCGCGTTTAATAGCTTCCTCCCCACCTTCCCAAATGGGAGTTAGACAATGCCAAGAACTGGGTAGGATTAGGTCATTTGTGGGATTAAAAGTAGTAGTCAATGTTCTTTATAAAACTTCATCTGTCTCTATCAAAGCACAAAAAACCAGTTTCTCTAGAGACAACTAGCAAAAAGTCAAAAATGCTAATTACTATTTACGGTTTTAGGAATTACGCGTTTATAAAAAACATCATCTATTTAGAAACTCAGTAAACTTTTGCCCAATAGTACCAGCAACAGAAGCACGAATTGAGGGGACATCTAGTGTGTTAATTTTGACAGACAAGCTAGGGATTTCCTTCATGCAGAAAGTGTGATAAAAAGAAGAATGCCTAAAAGCCCATAAAAAAGTTTTAGGGAAGCAAAACAAGCAGAATGAAGGTAATAGGGGAATGGAA
>JANMEE010000088.1:0-35168 GCA_031376645.1 Dolichospermum sp. OTE_75_concoct_329_sub
GCGCTGCTGCAAGCAGTTCAAGAACCAGTGTAGATGGTCTGGCAGCTTGAGTCCTTCGCTGTTCGTATTCCGCCAATTAAAGATTGAATAATAACACAGCGCTTTAAATTACCAGGTGTATTACCTGTTAATAATGGTGCAGCCACCATAATTGCTAAAGGTGTATCAGCAACAAGACCAGTGCTTTTATTTGCTAGTATGCCTTGATTGTCAAAAGTAATTGTGCCTGTTCCTCTAGCGGTTTGCACTATTTGATCAGTAGTAGTTACACCACTAGTAGTAGTAGTATTAGCCGTATTATAAGCTGTCAGAGATGGAAGATTAGTGTACAAAAAAACTTCTCTGGATTTTAGGTTCACAGTGTCACCTAAACTGCTCCAACCTGAACTAGAATTAGTGTTTGAACTAGGTTTCGTGGTAGCGCTAATAGTAGTAGGAGGAGTACCCTGATAAATTATGTACTCAGGGATATTAGTGACACTGTTAACGCGAAAACTCACGCTATAAGTAAGTTTTGTTTTTTTCGCTTGTGACTGTGTTTTTTGAATGACGGATGCAACTCCATTACTGGCTTGATTTAAACGCTGTTTACGAATAAATCCCAACCAACTAGGGGCGGCTATCGCTGATAAAATACCAATCATTAAGAACACTACCATCATTTCCATCAAGGTAAAACCAACATCTTGATGAGTAAATCGTTGACGATAATACTGTAATAACTTGATAATTAAACTTTTAACTCTATAATCAGTAACCATTGTTTACTCCTATAATTGAGATGATTTTATTTATTGAGTGTACAAAAAGCCACGAGCTTGAACAATGGCACTGACTGTAGGAAAAAAAGTTTGTTGCTTCTTGTCAGTGTAATTTATACTAGTTGATTGCATACGAGCTAAAGCATTACCCCGAAGAAAAATCTGGGCTGTAGAAATTACTTGCCCTTTTTTGTTCTTGTCTAGATAATTACTAACACAGACATAAAAACTGGTCATTGTTGTACTTGATATTGGTGTTATGGCAACACTTGATTGGTTAGCATCAGTACCACATGATGGTGTTATATCTGGACTATCTGTCGTGGAAGTTGCTGGGGGAACAGTTTGATCAATATAGTCAATTAGCACCTGGGGAGTAGCCGTATAACTTGTTGTTAAATTGGGATAGTTAGTGATATCAGGCGATCGCCATTGATTCATTTTCTGAGTTATATCACCCGTTCCTCTATCCAGGTTAAATGGCACAAAACCACCATCAGGACAATTAGCAGTAGCAACAAATTTAAGAGTTGTATCATAAGAGCCAGTGCAAGTTGTACCCGTAGTATTACTTATACTGCGGACACCATCCTTAATTTGCCATCTAGCAATCCGAGCCGCATTCGACCAATTCGCATTACTATCCTTAATCAAATAGTACGCAACTAAAGAATAAACAAAAGCATCATCGTTTGTCGCTGCCTCCGTAGGAACAACATTTGAGATTAATTCTCGCTTCCAGAAAACCAGTATCGGCTCTCCATTTGTAACAGTAGGCAAAGAATTCTTAATCCCACTACTTGCGGCTGTGGTGCTGTAATTACTAGTAACACCTTGGGAACCATATATATAAACAGCTTGTTGTAAATCACGAGTAATGAAATCCATTGCTATTTGCAATTCTTGCTCAGAACTCGTCTTAGCTTGCTCACTTCTGTCTGTATTCATAATGCCTATCATTAATCCAAACAATGGTGTTAAGACTAAAAATGCCATTACCAAGCCTATTAACAGTTCCATGAGGGTAAAACCATGATCTCGGTTTGCTACCCTAGAAAATTTCATCCATCCTTTAAGCAAGAAATTAATTGGTTTAAGCATATTCCAGTTTCACTTTTGGTAAATTTGATCATCCGAATTTAATTAAAATAGTTAAAGAACTACACAAGAAAGATGAACTGCTTGCAGCACTAGTTCCCTCCGGGACGCTCTCGCGTTCGCTATCTAATCTTGTGGGATGGGCATCTTGCCCGTCCTTGTATTATTAGGGGACCAGATGCCCGCACCACCAGAAATTTTGGGATATTTTTTTAATTGGAAGTCTCTTAATGCAAGAATCTTTCCTGCTTAAAGCATAAAAATAGGACAGTCCTTAGTTACAAGGGATAGTTGCAGAACCAGCTTTAAAACCCAAGCGCTTACATAAAGCCTCAAAACTTGTATTACCATTAGCCACATCAGCAGCCATTTCTACAATCGGCGCTTGTTTGTTCCCAGAGCCGGCGGTGACAACTGCTTGTGTATTATTGGTACTGCTTGTATTAGCTAAAACAGTTTGTGTGAAATCGATATCTTGGCGATACACTCTCACCGCTAAACGATAACCATCATTAGTACCAGAACCGGTAATCTTTGTTCGACCCGCTTGAACGTAAAACAAATTCTTTTGATTAGTGTTACTAGAACAATTAGGTGTCAGAATAATCCCATCACTTTGAACACAATATAAATTTGTTGCTGATGAGGGAGCGGACATATTCGTACTGCTAATCAAATAGTCACTGATTTTGGTGTTATTTGTAATGACTCTCTGCGAAGATGCAGTTAAAGCCGCAGTAGTACCGACTGTCGGTATATATTGGGTTGGAGTAGCATCTGTTGATTGTGTGGCTATCCTTCCAGACCTGACCGCATCAATAAATGAACTTGCAGCTTGAGAACCTAGTTCTACTCTGCGAGACTGAACACGAGTTGCTGTAGATAGAATCAAAACTGGTGCTATAGCTAACATTAAGGCAGAAGCTACAATCATGGCAACTAACGACTCAATAATAGTAAAACCAGCATCTTTGCTAATATTATGTTTCCCTGTAAGCTGCACCATGGTCAATCACCAAATCCTTATTTATACATTTTAACTTCCCCAATCCAGCAAACATCATCAGTGGAGAGACATTGTATATAATGCCTCCACCATGCTGACTAAGATTGACAGATGCTCGGACGTTGATTTTGGTCAATTACATAGGCGGTGTTACCATTGTTCTTAGCACACAACAAATTCTGTACCCAAGGATCATCTCTACCCACTTCTCGAAAATATTCATTGGGTAAATCACCTACTGGGATAACTAATTTCTGGGAAAACAGGTCTGGTGACTGAGAAAGTATCCCAACATCATAACCCCATGATCTGATTGGAGTATCGTAGTAGGGCAATTTGTTCTGTCCATTACTGACAGCGTATTTTAAAGCAGTAGTATCTCCTAGACTTGTAATAAATGGGGCTGTAGCATAAGAACTCTTTCTCAATTGCATGAAACTACCACTGATAATGGCTTTTCTGGTTGTACTACTATCTATTACCCAGTTCTCAGCAAATCGGACATAGTTCTCCAAACCACCATTATCTTCGTCCGTCCGAGCAGGAGTATCACCAGCGGCAATTATGACATTGTAAGTAGCATCTGCACTAGGTTGTTGACTCCAATAATTATAGTTGCTCGTTGGTGAAGGATTTACACGGGCGTTCCATAAAATAGGTTGCCACTCACCGTCACTACTATTAAGCTCTAAGGCAGGAATGAGATCTATACGATTTTTTGTGCTATCGTTATTAGCGGCTGCTACTGTTCTGATATCACCTATACTTGATACTAAAAACTCCCCTACATTTCCTGAACCATCCACTCCATAAACAGTAGGAGGACTAACTGGAATACCTGTAGTAAAATCCCGTTTAAAAGCAACTCTCCTCGGAAAATTACCCCAGCCCGCAACAGCAGGGGGGACAGTAGAAACAGCAGGGGTACTAAATGTGCCTGTTTTCAGACTAGTTGCTGCTAGTGTGTTAATTGTTCCGCCATTTCGCCAATTAATCACCCCAGATGCACTGTAGTCTTGAGTAGTGATCACCCAACTTTTAGGATCGCTAGTAAGACTGTTACAATCTGCGTATCTGGTAGTGTCACAAACTTCATACACGTAATCTCTGGCGCTGTTGTATCGTATTTGCCTGACTACAGGGGTGACAAAATTAGACAAATAAGAACTGTGTGTTCCTCCACGAAAACCATAGTAAGTATTTCCAGCGTAACCAACGGCGGTTTCTATTCCACGCTCAAACCCTTGAGTTAAAGTACCACTATAAGTAGTTCTGGGAGCGTAAGTATTCATTTGAAACTTAGTGTTAGTGCCAACACCAGTAGCAAATGAACGACTAGTAATTGAATTAGGATCACTGGAGTTATTATTCCAGTCATAATCTCCTTGATTACGGAAGCCCAATATGTAACTATCAGATAGTAAAGTCATGGCATCTGAAATCACAGCCGCAGATCGCCAGCTATCACCAGTAGAACATTGATCAACACCACTAACGCTCAATCTTGGGTCATTGGGACGACAAGCGAAATTCTGATTGAGACTACTTCTTGTGTAAAAATTGCTCCAGTCACTGCTTAATTTATCAACATCAAGAAGACCTTTAAATTCTTCACCACTGCTATGTAAATTAAAATTACCCTTAATATACGCAGGTAAATCGGTAGCGACAATTAAACCTTTCTCTGCGTCTCGATAATTTGATTCCCGCGAGATGTTTGACCCATTTACTAGGACAATAGAATTAGGACGACGGGTGGGGTCAAGTTTATAGTCCACTGAACTTTCTAGCTTATTTGCCGTTTTATCTGCATTACTTGAAGTTCTATCTACTAGAGCATCATCGCGGGTAGCGTAGATAATGCCACTGTTAGGAATTAAGTATTCCTGTGATGGTGTTGCATCACCAATAGTTTGGGTTCTTAATTTACTCAAATCTAATACAGTGGCACGAATTTCTACAGGTTGTCTATCTCTTATAGGAAGATCGTAGTCTGTACTGGGTCTAGCACCACTATCAACATAGTTAATGGTAGGGGAAATATTAATGAATCTTTCATCAACAGTTCCAGTGCTGGTATTATCTTTATGTATTGCCTTTACTTGTCTACCATCTAAAAATGCAGCTTCAAAAATTGCCCCATGAGGAATCACTGTGCTTGAAGCTGTCACACTACCATCTAAAATCTGCAAAGCGCAAATAGCCGCATCAATGGTAGATACTTCTGAAAGAGTCCGGTTTGCTGCCGTTTTTGCTAATGCCCTAGCTAAAAGTCCATCGTCTATGGAGCGCCCATTGGCATATATTAATGTGGATTGATAGTTTAAAAGACTCTCATAATCAGTAACACCTCTTGTGGGTGGTCCATAAACTATCCCATTATTAGATAAACCACCTGTGCTACCTCCACCAAAACCAGTAGGAGGAGTCCACTCGGCTGTAGGATTTGATGTAATCAGAGCAGTGAGATTCTTTGCTGTGGTACTGTTTGTAGGATCATAAAAACTACTAACACAGGCTATTGGTGTGGGGGCTGTTTGACTATAGCCGGTTTGCTTGTAGTGATAAACTGCCGTTGCCCGCATTTTCAGATAAGGAGTACTGGCGCTAGGTGTAGGGATCGTAAATGCTAGTCCATTATCATACATTGAATAAGGTCTCTGCGTTGTCTTAGCATTTATCACACTGTTAGGCATTGGATTCATATCCGACCAAACTGTAGTGGATGCGCCAGTAAAACTTGTAGTTGTTGCGTCATCAGCACTACGTAAATAAATTCCCGCCCCTGTAATTACTCGCAACCCACCGACAGGATCTTGAGGATTCTCTGGGATTTTTGCAGCCGCTAGTTCCCAATCTCTATCTCTATCAGTAGAGCCGACATCAGCTAATGTCTGAATCTGCGATAGACGATAGCGATTTTCGGCGGGCGAAGCAGGCTTGTTCCAATTAATGCCACTGATGCTTTGAGTATCCGAGGGATCTGGTCCAACAAACTTAGATTCAGAAGTCTTCCACCATAACTGAGGTAAATTATTACCAACCTGGATCCTGTCTCCTAAGAATTCTTCCTTGGCGTTTTTCAGCAGCAGTGTTGGCTCTGTCGCATCGGGAGCAAGGTTAGTACCACTAATATTTAACGTTAAACCTGTATAACCCGTACCAGTTTTACCATTTGTGGGGTTTGTGGGGAAACTCCAGGTATCTTTAGGGCGGAGTTCATCACCACTACCTTGTAGTGGAGTTGTAGTGGTATAAGGATCTAAAGCATCCCCATCAAAAGCAACTTCATTGAAAGGGACTCGGCGAGTCCGTTTTTGAAAGTAAAGCTGTAGTTGTTCTGAACGATATTGTGCTACCTGAGCATCTGTATAACTAGATAGACCAATTTCATCCTTTTGTTGTTTAATCCCTTCTTGAACTTCCGGTGGATCATTTGTTTGAATTGCTCCAGTTCCAGCGGTACTGTCAGGATAAGCTATTTTTTGAGCAGCAACCAAGCGATTCAGACGCTGTGTATAAGCTAGATTGTTGTAAGATACAGCAGTTGTTGCATTACTGACTGATTGATTACCATCAAGAGATATCTTTTCTGTCTTAGGAGTACCATTTACAATATCGGCGGGACCAGGAACAGCGGCTTTACCTGGGAATAAATCGAAAGTGGTATAGTCTGAAGGAGTATTACCATTAGCGGTACTAGTATTAAAACTAGTACCCAATCCCTGACTGACTATATTACCACCTACTGTAATTTTGCCATTCTCAGCCTCGTAAAAACAAGAAGATTTACTACTAACTTGATATATACGGATCGATTGGGTTGTACCTCCCTTTGCAAAAGTCAGCAAGTTGGCATTGGTAAAAATCCGACCATTCAGTCTAAATGTAGTCCCAGCAGTTATGGCTAGGTCATCTTGATAAACTACGGCATTGTTAATTAGAGATTGTTGAACTTTATCTTGTTCATACTCTAGGGCTGAGAAACTTTTATTACCTGTGTTGATTTCGTATTTACTGCTAATAGTCCCGGTAGGAATGGTGGTAGTGGAGGTGATAGGAACTGTAACTGTATAGACGAAAAATCCTTTAACCAATCTCAATGATTTATTGCCTTTAAACCAACCATTGACACCAACCAAACTAGCACTAGTCACTTTACTCGTACCACAGCTTCCACCGATACTCGTAAAAGTCATCGGTGTGGTTCTAGCTTGGATGGGATTTCTTTTGACTTTATATTGAGTGTTATCACTCTTCAATTCTGGATTTTTATAATAAATCCCATACAAGGTGTAGCTATCGAATTTACCATTATTGTCGGTATCAACTGGAAATCGCCATGCTGTTCTCAATGGGTCTGGTGCATTGTCATCAGCATCAAGGCAGACCCCGCTATTTAGACCGCTACTAATATTAGGATCAATGCAGTTGATTCTCAGATTAATTTCATCACCAAAGGTGTATTCATCTTTATATGTGACTAAAACCCCATCTAACCCTGATTCAGTGGGTGTGGCTAGTGATAGTCGGTTATCGTTAAATAGTTTCTTTAATTTGGCTCTGGCTCTGTCAATTGCCGGAGCAGCAGAATTCATGGCTATTTGATTGACGCGGACATTACTAGCAGTTTGCGCCCGATCAAAGGAGCGGAACATAATAGCAGTGGTTAATAAAACTACTACTATAGATACCATTACAACTGTTGGCAATACGAAACCTGCGTTTGCCCCTGGCTGTTGTTTTTGAGTCCTAAAAACAGTTCTTAATAACCAAATAAGTTGTTTTTTTGTGGTTGCTAAAAACCGCCGGACAAATTTCGCATATATATTAGTATTCTTTTTAGAGTGCTGACGTTTTCGAGACATGGCTGCTTCCCTGACAAATAATTAAAGTGAATATTGTCTAGTTATGATTTTGACTGACAAATTTAGGGCAGAATGTTATATTGATAAGACCAACTACTGGGGCTTTATAGTAATAGTTGCGGATAAAAGTAGTTATTTTAGCTAAGTTACACTCAACTTTATTATTTTTGATATACATATTATAGCATTGTTGATACCCAAGGTATAACCTAGAAAATACTATATTTTTGAATTGCAAATACTCCATGTTTCCTAGATACTGATAGTATTTATAAGTAAGTAAACTTAAAAAAATCACTACGTATAGTATATAAAATTACTTCAATCAATGATCTAATTAAGATTCAGGTATTTTACAAAATCTAATACATTTTTCTTTTAAGTAGGTAGGTATAATTAAATATAATATGGGCAGGCAGGATGCCCACCCCACAACAAGTATAATATTCTTGCAGGATCAGCTTCTAAGCTAGTCATGTCGAAAATACTATTTTATACTCATTTCATCGCATCTATTTATCGTGTACGCGTACCTAGGCAAAAAACTGATGCTAATAATAGAGTTAGAGAACTACACAAAAAAGATGATCCATTGTGGGATGGGCATCTTGCCCGTCCTTGTGTTATTAGGAGACCAGATGCCCGCACCACAAAAAATTTTGGGATATTTTTTTAATTGTAAGTCTCTTAGTAATCAATTTTGCTGGAATCGAGATTTAAATAAACTCATTAATTCGCCGCCAGATACTTTCTAATAAATCAGGATTATCCATATCAATATATTCAATATTCGGAGATTGTCTAAACCAAGTTCGTTGACGTTTTGCAAATTGTCTTGTATGTAAAGCAATTAAATATATAGCTTCTTCTAAGTTAATTTCTCCCGTCAAATATTGCTTAATTTCTTGATATCCCAAAGTATTTAATAAAGATAAATCAGTACCATATTTTTGGCAGAGATATTCAACTTCACCAACTAAATCATCTGCTATCATTTGCTCAGTTCGTTTGCGAATCCTCACATCTAAATGTTCTGCATTACTATCTAAACAAATTTGCAAAATTGGATAATCGGGGGGATTTTCTCCCTGTTGTTCAGAAATAGGAGAACCCGTGACATAATAAACTTCTAAAGCTCTTAACGTCCGCACCAAATCGTGAGCGTGAATTTTTTGAGCAGCAATAGGATCAACTTGTTGCAATATTTGATAAAGTTGATGTTGACCAAGAGATTCTAATTGCGATCGCAATTCTGGCTGTGGTGAAACTCTAGGAATCTTCATTCCCTGAACAATGGAACGGATATATAAACCAGTCCCACCTACTAACAACAATGGCTCAACTTTCAAACTAGCAATCAAAGCTTGTGCTTGTTCCTGATAATCTGATAATGTCATTATTTGAGTTGGTTCGCAGATGTCTATTAAATAATGGGGAACTAATTTTTGTTCAGCTACATTTGGTTTAGCTGTACCAATATCAAAATCACGATATACTTGACGAGAATCAGCACTAAGAATTATAGTATCCAATCTCTGGGCTAAACTTAAAGCTAAACCAGATTTACCCGTTGCTGTCGCTCCACAAATTACAATTAATTTAGTCATTAGTTATTAGAGGTTGTTTGATAGCGTTCACGAAGTGTGCCGAAGGCATAGCGTGGCGTAGCCATAAAGTGATATCAGGTATGATTGCTTACCCCCCTTACCCCCCCTTGGAAAGGCTACGGTGTACACACAAGTGATCTGATTACCCAAGACAAGCTCTGGCGATTATAAATCGCGGAACCACACAAACAAAGTCCACCTCCGTGGACTAAGAAAAAATACTTATTTTTAACCCACGGAGGTGGGTTATAAATTAGACTTGTTCTTTCAACCTCTCAAGGGAGATATTTTTTGCCCTCCTCTTTAGCTTAACCGACAGAAGCCCCACGTCTCACTAGACGGAGCGTGGGATGAATGGCGCGTGAGTTGACGACAGTTCCCTGACTAATGTGCGTAGCACGAAGGAAGGGAGACAGGTCGGAAACGAACACTTTCTTATTCTTCCGGTGAATTTTGATTTTCAATATATTTTCGTAATGTTGAGATAGTCACTCCGCCACAACTAGCCACAAAATAAGACCCGTTCCAAAAAACATCTTGCCAATAAATTTTCGCTAAATGTTCCGAAAATTCCTGGCGTAACTTCCTAGAAGAAACTGATTTAAGATTATTTATCAGTTTGCTTAATTCTAAGTCCGGGTGGTACTGGAACAGGCAATGGATATGATCTTCTTCCCCGTTGAACTCCACAAGTTTACAATCCCATTTAACTAATAGTTCTTCTAATATGACGTGCAGCCTTTGTAACATCTCTCCAGTAAAGGCTTTGCGTCTATATTTTGTCGTTAAAACTAGATGTACCTTTAGGTCACTGACCGACCTTCCCTTTGAGACAAAATCATTTTTCATAAGCCTCTTGCCATATTTTTTGTAATTAGTGTATACTAAAACGGTAACACCAACACTAGGAAAAGGCAATAATCAGATGCGAATATCCTATCAATACAAAATTAAACCGACAAAAGAGCAAGCTGAAAAGATTGATGAAACGCTAGAAAAGTTGCGTTATCAGTATAATTATTTGCTGGCTCAACGGTTTAATTGGTACGAACAAAACCGTTCCCCTATTGATAGATGTTCCATTTTCGTTTGTCATTTACCAGAACTCAAAGATAAACCGAATTATTACAGCCAAAAAGCATCATTAACCCAACTTAAAAAAGACCGTCCTTGGTACACAACAATTCATTCTCAGGTGCTACAGGAAGTCCCTAAAAAAGTTGAATTAGCCTTTGACCGATGGTTAAAAGGTGATATTAATGGTAAAAAATCGGGCAGACCTCGATTTAAAGGTGTGGGGCAATATAGAACATTTACTTTTCCTCAGTTTAAGCAAAATCACTTTACTAATAACAGAATTACGTTATCAAAAATAGGTGATATTAAAGTAATTGTTCACCGTCAAATACCCGATGGGTTTGACATTAAAACTGTGTCTGTCACCAAAAAAGCAGACGGGTATTATATCACCCTAAGTCTTGACGACAAAACAGTTCCAACGGTTAAACCTGATTTTAATGCTAATAATATCGTTGGTATTGATGTAGGTTTAATTGATTTTATTGTTACCTCAGACGATGAAAGAATCCCCGCCCCTAAGTTTTTACGCAAGGCTGAACGCAAATTAAAAGCTGCACAGCGTCGCGTCTCTCGTAGGAAGAAAGGATCTAATCGTCGTAAAAAAGCTATTAAAAAACTGGGTATTCAGCACAAAAAAGTAGCCGATACCCGCAAAGATTTTCACTTTAAAACTGCAAACAATCTACTCAAAAAGTACGATGTAGTAGCTGTGGAAAAGTTGAATATAAAAGGACTCGCTAGAACATGGTTGGCAAAAAGTATTAACGATGCCGGCTGGGGACAATTTATAACGATTCTTTCAAACAAAGCCGAGAATGCTGGTTTGAAAGTAATCGCTGTAAATCCAAACGGAACAAGCCAAGAATGCTCTAGTTGTGGTCACAAAGTTAAAAAGCCGCTATCCCAAAGAACGCACAATTGCCCTAACTGTAAGGTCAGCTTGTGCCGGGATTTGAATGCTTCAATTAATATCAAGAACCGTGGGACACACGGTCTTAAAGCTCAGTCAATGTCCTCATAGAGGAGTCGCTGAGAAGCCCACACTCCCCTTCGGGTGAGTGTGTGGAGTATGTCACATCACATCATATCCCCTAGATGAACTTATCATCAAATTGCGCTACAGACGGCAGGAAGGCTTTTGTGTTATAATGTTGGGGTGATTTGACTTTTTTCGCCTTTTGGCGATTTCAACCCCAAGCATCAGGAGAATTTTCATGACGAGCAGTTACAGTGCCGATCAGATTCAAGTTCTGGAAGGTCTGGAAGCCGTCCGCAAACGACCAGGGATGTACATTGGTACTACAGGTCCGCGAGGACTCCACCATTTAGTTTACGAAGTAGTGGACAACTCAGTTGATGAAGCTTTAGCGGGTTACTGTACCCACGTTGAAGTGGATATCAATGCTGATGGTTCTGTCACCGTAACAGATGATGGTCGGGGTATTCCTACCGGTATTCACCCCAAAACCGGGAAATCAGCTTTAGAAACAGTGTTAACTGTTCTCCATGCTGGTGGTAAGTTTGGTGGTGGTGGCTATAAAGTTTCTGGTGGTTTACACGGAGTCGGTATTTCTGTAGTTAACGCCTTATCTGAGTTTGTAGAAGTTACGGTTTGGCGAGATCACAAGGTACATACCCAACGGTATGAACGGAGTTTCCCCGTTACGGAGTTGGTAGCACAGCCTTATGAAAAAGATAGAACTGGTACTTCTATTACCTTTAAGCCAGATACACAAATTTTTACCACCAGCATAGAATTCGATTACATTACTTTATCAGGACGTTTGCGCGAGTTGGCGTATCTGAATGCAGGTGTCAGAATTATTTTTACGGATCATCGTTTAGAAATCCTGAAAAGTGACACACCGAGAATAGAAACTTACGAATACAAAGGTGGTATTAAAGAGTATATCGCCTACATGAATCGTGAGAAGCAACCTCTCCATGAAGAAATTATCTATGTCCAGGGAGAACGCAACAACGTCCAAGTAGAAGTTGCCCTTCAGTGGTGTACTGATGCTTACACAGATAATGTCCTCGGCTTTGCTAATAATATTCGGACTATTGATGGTGGTACACACCTAGAAGGTTTAAAAGCAGTTTTAACTCGGACATTAAATGCCACGGCTCGCAAACGGAATAAAATTAAAGAAGCTGAATCTAACCTCAGTGGTGAACACGTCCGCGAAGGTTTAACCGCTGTAATTTCTGTTAAAGTTCCTGATCCTGAATTTGAAGGACAAACCAAAACTAAACTGGGAAATACAGAAGTTCGTGGTATTGTTGATTCTTTTGTCGGTGAAGTCCTCACGGAGTATCTAGACTTTCATCCTGGTATAGCTGATTCCATTTTAGACAAAGCTATTCAAGCTTTTAAAGCCGCTGAAGCTGCTCGTCATGCACGGGAATTGGTCCGCCGGAAATCGGTATTAGAATCTTCGCCTCTACCTGGCAAATTAGCAGATTGTAGTTCTCGTGATCCTGCTGAATCAGAAATATACATCGTGGAAGGCGATTCAGCGGGTGGTTGTTTTGATGGTGATACACTGGTAGCACTAGCTGATGGGCGATCGCTCAGTTTTAAAGAAATTGTCGCCGAACAAGCAATAGGAAAAAAGCATTTTTGCTACACCATTCGTAATAATGGCACCATTGGGGTAGAACGGATCATTAACCCCCGCATGACTAAAGCCAATGCTGAAGTTATCAAGGTGACATTAGACAATGGGGAAACAATTATTTGTACACCCGATCACCGCTTCATGTTACGTGATGGTAGCTACAAGCCAGCCGCGTTGTTAACAGCTAATGATTCTCTCATGCCTTTGTATCGGCAAATATCTGATACAACCAATCCCGGAATTACCATTGATGGTTATGAAATGGTTTGGAATCCCCGTTCTGATTCTTGGTTATTTACTCATACCTTAGCTGATTGGTATAACCGTTCTTTAGAAGTTTACAAACTAACAGACGGAGAACATTGCCATCATCTTGATTTCAATAAGCGTAATAATAACCCAACGAATTTACAGCGTTTATCGGCTGAATCACACTTGGCTTTACATCGCGCTCATATTGAAAAAACATTACATCGTCCAGATGTCATGGAAAAGAGCCGGAAAACTCGTCAAAGTCAGGAATTCCGTGCCAAGATGAGCGAAAGAATGCAGCAGCCTGAAACGCGGCAGATTTTGTCACAACAAGCTCAGGAACAATGGAATTCTGAGACTTATAAAAGCTATATGCTTGAACAGTGGCGCGAGTTTTATGACAATAATGAAACCTATCGTCAACAAAATCATGAACGCCTCAATCAAGCACAGCAAGACTATTGGAGTGATGAAGCCAACCGTTTAGCCCAAGCCCAACGAGTTAGCAACTATTTTGCCAATAATCCCCAAGCCCGTGAAACTCAATCACTGTTAGCTCAGGAACAATGGCAAGATGAAACTTTGTTAGCATGGCGACGGGAAAAAACACAACAGCAATGGACACCTGAATTTCGCGCTCAACGTCATGCTACTTTACAGCAAACTTACTATCGCAAAACTATTGCTGTTCTCAAGCAAATTGAAATTGAGCAAGGTAAGGTTGATGTAGAGGCTTATAACTCCTACCGCAAGCAGACAAAAGATAAGTCTTTATTACGGTTTGATAGTTTCTGTCAACGCTACTTTGATGGTAATCCAGCCTTAGCTTATGAAGCTGTCGCTAATTACAACCACCGGATTGTGAGTATTGAATGTTTAGCAGAACAGGTAGATGTTTATGATATCGAAGTTCCTGAAACTCATAACTTCGCCTTAGCCTGTGGTGTATTTGTTCACAATAGCGCCAAGCAGGGACGCGATCGCCGTACCCAAGCAATTCTCCCGCTTCGTGGTAAAATTCTTAACATCGAAAAAACCGACGATGCCAAAATCTATAAAAATAACGAAATTCAATCGTTAATTACGGCACTTGGTTTAGGTGTCAAAGGTGAAGAATTCAACGCCGGGCAATTACGATATCATCATATAGTATTAATGACTGATGCTGACGTAGATGGGGCGCACATCCGCACGCTGTTATTAACATTTTTCTATCGTTATCAACGGGCACTGATTGAACAAGGATTCATCTATATTGCTTGTCCTCCACTCTACAAAGTAGAACGAGGCAAAAATTACCAGTATTGTTATAGCGAACGGGAATTGCAACAGCACCTCGGTACTCTTCCCAGCAATGCTAACTATACCATTCAGCGTTTTAAAGGTTTGGGGGAAATGATGCCCGCACAACTGTGGACAACCACCATGAATCCTGAAACTCGTACCCTCAAACGAGTGGAAATTGAAGACGCAGCCGAAGCTGATCGGATTTTTACTATCTTAATGGGCGATCGCGTCGCACCCCGCCGGGAATTTATTGAAACCTATGGTTCTAAACTGAATATGACAGATTTAGATATCTAAAGTCATGGGTAATTGGGGGATTGGTAATTGGTAATTAGTAATTGGTCATTACTTCTCCACATCCCCTGTTTCCTCTTTCCATAACTTTTTTCCTGAAAATCAGAAATTTTCTCCACAAAGAGGGAAAGCATTTGCTATGCTTATAAAGCGCAACTAGATATTATCTACAAGCAAAGATTAGTAAGCATAAACAAAACTTTTCATAACTAGATCAGAAGATTGACGGCGGTTAAAACCGCTTGTGTCGCTTCCCTCTCAGGTCTAAAGATACTGAGTTTTCCGCATACAGCCACCTTCTTAAAATCCAAAGTATTTAAAAGCACAATTGACATACGTTAATTTACCTAGATATATCATTGGGCAACTTTAGCAACAATATTATTTATCACCTGATTAAAATATCGTTGTATACAGAAGGAACAGTTTGTCAACTTGCACAGGGTAGAAATCTCAACTCTGCGCTAATGTGTGAGTAAGGCTGAATTGAGTGAAATCTCCATTCATCTGTCACCCCAATAAAATATGCCATAACTTTAGCTCCTTAGTTCAGGTTCTTGGTATAGCATATACAAGGGTTAGTGCCTGGAAACAAACACCAATCACTCACCAATAGTTAATATGTACAATTAGTTTAACCCGAACTAATTTCTGTAAACAATTACCCGCCGTCGGGTTGAGTTAAAGCAGGACATAAAAGCTAGTTGTTCAGTTGGGAACAATTTGGATAAGTTTTATAAAGCAGCGAGTGTGCCTACCTCTTAATTTAATAAGAATGCCACTGCCAAACCAAAAAGTTTTCGACAAGATTTAATGGTATCACCGCCATTTTTAATGTCTTTTTGATAAAGGTGGCTTAGTCTTAGTAAATGAGTTCATAAATAATGCACAAAAACAGGGCAATTTTTGTGAAACAGGCTACAATCGGAACAGTATTTACAGTTAAATCTGTCAAGTGTCATTCACTTATATTCGCATCAGGAAACTTTTTGAAAAAGACCGATCTAAGTGATAGATATGGACAATCAAAAGGGATATGCAGAATTTTCAGGGATGACAATTAAAAAAGCGAGCAATTCACGCTAAAAGTGACATTAGCTACTTTTACTAAACAATCCTGCATAAAACAGGAAAAAATCACCGAAAATATCTCAGGGTAATCAGCCAAAACCCAATTTTCGGTTTATGGATTACTTAATGCCAAAAGTAATCAAAATGTCTTCATTAACTGATTCTGCAAGGAGCATGAGGAAAGCGGCATGAACCAGGCTAACAACGTACTCGAAAATATTTATCAGCCTGACCTAGAAATGATAAATCCGCCTGAGATCGAATTACAAGCACTCTTAATAGAAGAAGAGGACTTATTGCTGACTGATGACGGCGAAATTGATGATTTTTTAGAGCCTCAGTCTGATGAGGACGACGCAAAGTCTGGAAAAGCCGCGGCTAAATCGCGTCGTCGGACACAAACCAAGAAAAAGCACTACACCGAAGATTCTATTCGTTTGTATTTGCAAGAAATTGGGCGAATTCGTTTGTTACGCGCAGACGAAGAAATCGAACTAGCGCGGAAAATTGCGGAATTACTGGAACTAGAACGAGCGCGGGAAAGGCTTTGTGAACGCCTAGAACGCGATCCTAGAGACAGTGAATGGGCAGCAGAAGTATCATTACCATTACCAACCTTTCGTTATCGCCTCCACGTAGGCCGCAGAGCGAAAGACAAAATGGTACAATCTAACTTGCGGCTTGTAGTGTCCATTGCCAAAAAATATATGAATCGGGGCTTGTCCTTCCAAGACTTGATTCAAGAAGGTAGTTTGGGTTTGATTCGTGCGGCTGAAAAGTTTGATCACGAAAAAGGCTATAAGTTTTCTACCTACGCTACATGGTGGATACGTCAAGCAATTACTAGAGCGATCGCTGATCAGTCCCGGACTATCCGTCTACCTGTTCATCTTTACGAAACCATATCACGGATTAAGAAAACCACCAAACTTCTATCCCAGGAAATGGGACGCAAGCCCACAGAAGAGGAAATTGCGACTCGCATGGAAATGACCATCGAGAAACTGCGGTTTATTGCTAAATCAGCCCAGTTACCAATTTCCTTAGAAACACCTATTGGTAAAGAAGAAGACTCCCGTTTAGGCGATTTTATTGAATCTGATGGTGAAACCCCAGAAGATCAAGTTTCTAAGAACTTGCTGCGGGAAGACCTAGAAAAAGTCCTTGATAGTCTCAGCCCTCGGGAAAGAGACGTTCTCCGACTACGCTATGGTTTAGACGATGGCCGCATGAAAACTCTCGAAGAAATCGGCCAGATTTTTAACGTTACCCGCGAACGGATTCGTCAAATCGAAGCCAAAGCACTCCGTAAATTACGCCACCCCAACCGTAACAGCGTATTGAAAGAGTATATTCGTTAGAATCATCATTTATTACAATCATCCGAAGAGGGAGAAACTACATTATTAGTTTTTCACCTCTTCTTCCTTTGTTTTGGATTGTTAATAGTTAGACATCACTTTTGATCTAATGAATAATAAGGATAATCGAACGCGGATGTACGCAGATGAACACAGATGAAGTTTATAGCATAATCTCATTTTTTCCTATTCTCTAACTGTTGTAATAACTGTTGGGAATTTTTAGCCCACTGTAAGTTACCTTGAATATTATATAAATCGTGTGCATATTGGAAAACCTGTATAGCTTCCTTGTATTGTTTTAATTGCATAAAAACTAACCCTGCACCATAATAGGCATTAGCATAACTAGAATTAGCGGTGGCTGATTTTCTAAAAGCTGCTAAACCTTCATTTAATTGACCCTGATTAAATAAAATTGAACCAAGATTATAGTACGCTTCTGCATATTTGGGATTTATTTTAATTGCTTGGTTAAAGGCTACCTTCGCTTGCTCAATTTTCCCTTGTTGTAAATAACATATACCTAAATGATAGGCTGGTTCTGGAGCATTTTGACTATAGGTTCTGGCTTTTTGAAAAGAGGCGATCGCACTTGACCAATTTTTCTCCTGTTCCCTGAGTAACCCCATGTTATAATGGGCAAAACCCAAATTTGGATTTAATTGCAAAGCTTTATTTAAATAATCTTGCGCCAATTTTAAATTATTTCCTTCTAATAAAGCCCCACCTAAATTTGCAAAAGCTAAAGCAAATTGAGAATCCACTTGGGTAGCTTGATAAAAAGCATCTGCCGCAGGTTGTAACTTTCCCGATTGTCGTAATGCTAAACCCAAATTATAGTGCGCTGCTGCTAATTTAGGATCTAGTTTAATAGCTTGACGAAAAGCGGTAATTGCTTCTTCTATCTTTCCTAACTGAATCGCTTGTAATCCTTGATTTAAAGATTCTGTAGCGGCTTTAGTATTTGTGGTTTGTGCCAGTATTAGAGTAGGAGAAGAAGTGGAAAATACTGGTTTAATATTAATACTTAATAATAACAAACTGATTATCCCCAAGGTAGGATATTTAATTAATGGTAGTTGCATAGATTTAGTTTTATTTCGCGCAAAGGCACAAAGGAGCAAAGACGCAAAGGAAGATATTAATATCTACATTTAGGTAACCATACTATTAATACATATTAAAATAATACTATTTATATTTAGCCCATTCACCATTACTCAAATTCCTCAATGAAGGTAAATCTTGAGTAGCTTTTATCAATATCTCTGTTTCTCCAAACACATCTTCAAGACTTAATAAATGAATCTTTAGCTGTGTATTAATTTGCTTGCTTTGAATACCTTTATTTAAACGAGAACGAAATCCGTCTGTATAACCAGCACCAGCTAACATTATGCCAATATTAGCTTCATGAATCATCATGTTACCAATCAAATCGGCTGTATAAGAGGCATCTAATATATTTTGGGATAATTTAGATTGAAAATAAATAATAGCATGATTTATTTTGGCATAACCATCTATTCCTCCATCACTTCCAGATTTTCCTGGTGTTAATCCCAGATAAGCAGCAAAACGTCTACCTAAATCTTGTTTTGCTGTTTCACTAGAATAAATAATGCCGCTTACTAACGCATCAATTTCTAAGAAATCCATTTTTATTTTTCCTGATTAACAGTTTTAAATTCTCCAACTAATTGTTTATAAAGTAAATTAATACCAACAAACAAACATTCATTTATTCTATCTTTCATATTTAACTGTTCTATTTTGTCTGATGTTTCAGGTGATAGCCTAATTTTTCCTGAGAATCTATCACGGTCTTTTTTAGACATCTTCTCTATTGGAGTAATTTGTTTTAACTCGGCTTGATAATTTTCTGATTCTTCATCAATTATTTTTTGGATACTTTCTTTATGCTCAGAGAAAAGAAAATGTACGTAACTAATTACTGATTCTAGAAATAGTTCTTTTCCTAATCTTAGGATTGCAGTTAGCTTTCGTATTTTTTCTAACTCAGAGTTAGTATATCTTAATTCTATATCTAAGTTTTGAGTTTCTTGTTTTTCTTCCTCTACTTTTTTTATGCCGTTTTGGATGGCATTATCGGTCAAAAAATCTTTACTTGGCGTAGTTAATTTATCTTCTATAGACATAATTCATCTCCTAAGATTATCCATCTAATAAATCAACAAAGTAATCGTATAAATGTTCTAAACCTTCATAGTCCCAAATATATTTTCTGTCTTGATAAATAGCAGATTGCATCTCCTCTTGATAATCATCCATTTGATCCGCAACTCTGTATCTTTGAGGTTTCAAATCATCTTCTAATCTGTCAACGATATCATATATAGAGGATTGTGATATTCCTAAAGGTACAATTACTACCTGTGGAGCATAGCCTACTTTTGTTTCTAATTGAGCAATAACTTTTAGAGTTCTGGGAAGATTACGCAATGCTTTGATTCTCTGAGATTTATTAACTGGTACTAAAATTAAATCCGGGTCATTACCTACTATTGTTTGTACAGTATTTTTTAGAGGACTGTTAATATCTAAAACAATATGGTCATATTGCCCTTTTGGTAGCTCTTTCGGGATTGCTTCACGCTTTTCATTATACATTACTGTACTATTTTCAAATCTTTCCCAATCTTTTGATTTTTCTGGATTGCGATCAATGTAAAACTGCCAAAAATCTGCCTGATCATCACAATCAACTAGAAGTGTACTATCTTGTCTGTTAAGAAGAACACCAGCAACATGGACAGCAAGGGTAGTTTTTCCCACACCACCATCATTATGAGTACATAGAATAATCAATGGAAACAGCCTCCCTAAAATCTAGGTATTAAGACAGCAATAGAATAACAATACAGCACTTCCTTTGTGTTATGAGGTACAAGAACCCCACCCCCAACCCCCTCCCCGCAAGCGAGGAGGGGGCTAAGATGTACCTCATAAGAGCGGAAACCGCTGTATTATCATTACCAAAAGATACACAAGGACCATCAATTTCTACTGCTGGAGTAAATGAATTGCAAAAAGTGACAGTAGCACAATTAACTGCCATCTCATCAGGGTGAGTGCATTCTAGATTGATATAAAAAGCACACTCTTCATAAATAGTTTTATGTAATAATTGCATTGTTATTTTGCATTTATCGTAAGTTAATCACAAAAGAACAGTTAAGAAACTGGACTTTAGTAACTTATCTTGTTTTTATTAGTTTGTAGAATTAAGCTATTTTTAGTACATAGAATAAATAACGCTATAAATAATTGTCCTTTATCCCATACGCGACATCAAGCTTAGTGAGTGCTAAACGTCTGCCAGAAACTACTGCTCATGTGAGAGTTACCCGCCAATCTTGGCAACAAGGCTTTCTTGAAGGTGAAGTTAGCGCCGGTAATTTCCATTGGCATTTCCAGTGGCATTTCCGCCGGGGAGAACTTTCTGTGAAGCCTTCCCAAGGTCGTGCTTTAATCAAAGAACCTCTAGGGCGTTTTTTGGAACAACAAGATTATCAATTAGAACCTGGGGGGGATTATGCTTTTACGATTCGGGCTGAACTTTAAATTACTTGTCAGTTAGTCGGTTGAGATAGCGTTCAATCAGAAGAACGGCAACAATATCATCTATTGGCCGTGGCGGTTGACGCATACCCTTGGGTAATAGTTTAGTGATACCTTGGGGTGGATACATCTGCCAATAGCGATCGCGGGCTTCTAAAGTAGAATAACGTTCATCAACCAAAATGATATTGGTGGGTTTACTTAATTCTTGATTAAGTTGCTGTTTCCACTTTTTAGCTGTTGTTTGATCTCCCATTACCATTAAGGACACGGGGAATCTTTGCAGTTGTATTTCAATATTAGCGATCGCCTCATTTGCCAATACAACTTGATGATAGAACAGTTGCCGATCCAATCCCATCACTGCAACACCGCATTTATCACGACCAGGATCAAATCCTAAAATTACAGGTTGTGTATTACTCATTGGTTCCGTAGGGGCGCAGGGCCTGCGCCCAATATTTCAGGAATTTTGAATTGATTTCAAGTACTAAAAAGAATTTGTCCATTCAAGATGGCTACTAATTTGACTCTCAACGGACCAACCGTATAAGTATTGTCTGCGGCTATAGCTTTAATTTCTACTTCTTGCTCTGTCTGCTGTAATTGACTCACAAAGCGCAAAAAAGTGCCATCTATTTGGACACTTTCGATAATTCCGGCATTGCGGGCGCGAAATTGAGAAGCGGAAATTAGTAGATCTAAGCGTTGACGCATTTGTTCAGATGTCATATTTTTCAAATCCGCTGTAGTCGTAGCCAGTACTTCACCTAATGAAAATACCAGTTGATTGTGGATTGCATCTGCAAAAAATTCTATTTGCTTTTCGCCTCTGACATAATTCCCAGCGGAGAAAATTCGCACTACATATTCTCGACCATCTTTAATTTGGGCAATTAGGGCTTCAACCTTATCCTTGGTAACACGCAGTATTTCTTTATTTACTGGCGTACCACCAGGCTCAGTTAACTGAACATTGGCATTGCGGTTAGCTTCCTGGAGAATTTGGATAATTGCCTGATGGGCCGCTATAGGCTTATCCACAGTAATTAACCCTGCTGCTATCACTTGACCTTTCACTAATGCTAGTTTACCTAACCGGAGGTCACGGTAGGACTGATAATATTTTTCTAGTCTAGCTACTTCGAGTTCTAAAAATTGTTGTTGTTTCTCTAATTCTTTCAAGCGAGATTCTCTAGTCAGAATCACTTCTTCTCGTTGTTTAATTTCTAGATTACGATTTTGAATAAGTTTATCTAATTTGGCAATTTTGCGATCGCGTTTTTCAATTGCTGTCTTGGCTTCATCAATGGCTTGTTTAGCCTCAGCATACAATTTCTGCCGTTCTGTCTTTAACTCTGACACCGCTGCTTGCAGTGTCAGACGCTGATTGTAAAGGGTTTGTAATTCATTTCTGGCTTGTTGATACTGAATGACAATTCCACCCAGACGACTTTGAGTTTCATTGAGTCGCGCTTGGGTTTTGGCTTGCTGATTCAGAGTGCGATTAAGTTGAGTTTGTGTAGCCTTCTGTTTAGTATTCGCTATCTGTAATGATTTATTAATTTTCTGTAATTCTTGTTGGGCCTGACTTTGTTCCTGTTTGGCTTTATTTAACTTACCCTCTACTTGACTTTTTTGGGCTTCTGCGGTTTTTAGTTGTTCCCGCTTGTTCGTTAAATCTCGTTGAATATCTTCTAACTCAAATACGCCCTTTCGCAATCCACCATCAGCAGCAAAGAGAATTGCTAAAGTTGTCGCAGAAATTAGACCGCCAGTAAAAATAGTGACAATTACAGCAGTTTTTTTCGGACGCAAATTAAAGAGTGAGAGACGGGCTTTGCCAACTCGTGTGCCGATGCGATCGCCCACGGTGGCAATTACGCCTCCCAAAATGAGAATTGCTGCAATCAGAATGTACCCAGTGGTCATTTTTAGCTACCGCCATCCTGACCGATACATCCTACCGCACTTAACCATTGTAATAGGGTAAATGGAGTTGGGCAAAAGTATAAATTATCCAATTTTGAAATTTTCCTCTAAATTATCGGCTTAATTTCCGCAAATAGAACTAGCACCAACTCCATTACCCAGAAATTTTTGGAAGAATACAGGGCTTTGCTGAATCAAAGTATGAATTTAGATGTAGAGATGTTCCATGGAACGTCTCTACAAAGTCTCCACAAAGATTTTAACTCCTGTTTCTAAGTAAATTGCTTGCTTAAAGCCACAGGCTTATGCACAGTAATCTTCTTTTTATGGATGGAAATCATTTTCTTCTCGCGGAGATCTCCCAGCAGTCTGGTGACAGTAACGCGAGTAGAGCCAATTGCTTCCGCGATCGCCTGATGGGATAACTTTAAATCAATGGTAATGCCATCAGCGCAAGGAACGCCAAAATCTCGACAAAGAATTAACAAGAAACTAATTAACCTTGAACCCATATCGCGGTGAGCAAGAGTTTCAATCATCATCTCTGTCTGAAGAATCCGCGAAGAAAGACCTCGCAGCATTAACATTGATAACTCTGGATTTTCCTTCAGTGCCTGTTCAACTTGTTCAATTGGTGCTGAAAGCAATTCTACAGTAGTAAATGCCACTGCATGATAGAATCGGTCAGACTTGTTACCTGTCAGCAACGACAGAACACCAAAAACGCTATTTTCCCGGAGCAGAGCTACCGTTATTTCTTCTCCTGCCTCATACACCCTCGACAGTTTTACAGCACCCTTAAGAAGAAAATAAACTCGTTCAGCAGGATCTCCCGGAAAAAAGATCGTCTTATTGCGTTCAAACGTTTCCACAACCGGAGGAAATGCCCCCGTTGCCATTTGGCGAAAAACATTTGCTAGGGCTTTATCTTGTGTCACTATCATTTCTCCCTTCCCCTACCCAATGCCAGAAAAACAAAAACCGATTACCTAAGAATACACCTGAAAAATTAATAAATCACCATTAACTTTCTGTTTTTTCCTATACCCAAATCCAAAATTCTTAGTCATTCGTTTATAATGATACATAATTGTTGATCCGTTTAGCTATTAATTATTGATAAGTAGTTTCACCAATTGTACTCTAAAAGTTTTGCCTCTAATAAATTCTCAATTTCTTGAGAATTTTTGTAAACATGGGCATGGTTTTTTGGGGATTACTGCCTACCTCTGGAGCATTTTGGAAAATCTCTACCCCGATGCAGTCAAACTAGTGCCAGATTCTAGTATGCTCCTAATGATGAATTAAATTAGCAATTTCTATGCTCAATCTATCTGGAAAAAATGCCCTAGTTACAGGTATTGCCAATAACCGTTCTATCGCTTGGGGAATTGCCCAACAACTGCACAAAGCCGGGGCTAATTTGGGCATTACCTACTTGCCAGATGACAAGGGTAAAATGGAAAAAAAAGTTTCTGAATTGGTAGAACCGCTCAGTCCTAGCCTATTTTTACCCTGCAATGTCGAAAATGATGAGCAAATTCAATCCACTTTTGAAACCATCCGGCAAGAATGGGGGAAAATAGATATTTTAGTGCATTGTTTAGCCTTTGCTAAAAGAGAAGATTTGACTGGAGGTTTTAGTCAAACTTCTCGTTCTGGTTTCAATACAGCTTTGGAAGTTAGCACTTATTCACTTGTACAATTAAGCGGTGCAGCTAGACCTTTGATGACTGAAGGTGGAAGTATTATTACTCTTACATATTTGGGAGCAGTTCGGGCAATTCCTAACTACAATGTTATGGGGGTGGCTAAAGCCGGATTAGAAGCCAGTGTTCGTTACTTAGCCGCAGAACTCGGTCCTGAAAATATTCGCGTTAACGGCATTTCCGCTGGTCCCATCCGCACTTTAGCATCTTCAGCAGTGGGTGGTATCTTAGATATGATTCATCATGTAGAGCAAGTAGCTCCCCTCCGGCGCACAGTCACTCAACTAGAAGTAGGTAATACTGCGGCGTTCTTATGTAGTGATTTAGCAAGCGGTATTACTGGACAAATCTTGTATGTAGATGCAGGATATGAAATTATGGGAATGTAAGGACTGGGGACTGGGGACTGGGGACTGGGGACTGGGGACTGGGCATTGGGCATGGGAGAATATTCTTGCCTATTGCAACTAACAACTGACACCTAACAACTGACAAATGACTAATATCCAAACTCCCAGAATAGCCACAGTTCATCGCACCACGGGTGAAACTAATGTTCATGTCACCATTAACCTAGATGGTACGGGAATATGTAAAGTTTCTACAGGTATTCCCTTTTTAGATCATATGCTCCATCAAATCGCCTCTCATGGGTTGTTTGATTTGGATATTCAAGCTAAAGGTGATTGGGAAATTGATGATCACCACACTAACGAAGATGTGGGAATTACTTTAGGACAAGCTTTATTTCAAGCTTTGGGTAATAAAAAAGGAATTGTCCGCTTTGGAAATTTTCTTGCTCCTCTAGATGAAGCCTTGGTGCAAGTGGCCTTAGACTTCTCTGGTAGACCTCATCTCAGTTATGGTTTAGAAATTCCTACTCAACGGGTGGGAACTTATGATACACAGTTAGTCCGAGAGTTTTTTGTGGCGTTAGTAAATCATAGTCAAATGACCCTACACATTCGCCAATTGGATGGGATTAATTCTCATCATATTATTGAAGCCACATTTAAAGCCTTTGCTAGAGCCATGCGAATCGCTGTGGAAATTGATTCCCGTCGGGCAGAAACAATTCCTAGTTCTAAAGGTGTGTTATAAAAATTCTCAGCATCGGTTAATCTATTAGTTAGCTCTAAATAGTCAGTAGTTGGTAGTTTCATAACCATGAATTCTGTTGTAGACAGCCCCGATTCTCAACAAAATCCCCTAGACAAACAATCCGTAGTCCTGACTTGTGAATTGCGAAAAGTCTATCGCACGGGATTTTGGCTCAATCAAAAAGTTGTATCTCTCAAGAATTGTTCTTTACAAGTGTACTCAGGAGAAACCTTTGGTCTGTTGGGTCCTAATGGTGCGGGCAAAACTACGTTGTTGAAATTGCTGTTAGGAATTATCCGTCCTACATCTGGACGGGGATTATTATTAGGTAAACCCATAGGCGATCGCTCTGTCAAGCAGCGGATTGGCTATCTCCCAGAAAATTCCTATTTATATGAATATCTAAGTGGCTGGGAATTTTTGCAGTTAACAGCGGGTTTATTTCAAATTCCTCAGAAGTTACAACGTCAACGGATTCCCCAATTATTGGAATTAGTTGGATTATCCCAAGCCGATGCTCGCAAAAAGCAAATGCGGCGCTATTCTAAGGGTATGCTTCAGCGTGTTGGCATGGCTCAGGCATTAATCAATGATCCAGATTTGGTTTTTTTGGATGAACCAATGTCTGGACTTGATCCTCTGGGACGTTACCAAATGCGAGAAATTATTCTTTCTTTGAAAGCATCTGGTAAAACCATATTTTTTAATAGTCATGTGTTGAGTGAAGTCGAACAAATTTGCGATCGCGTCGCTATTCTCAATCATGGAGAATTAATCTGTTGCGGTTCTCTCAATGAACTTTTAGGCAACAAAAACACATATCATGTTAAAGGTCAAGGAGGAGATGGAGAAATTTTAAAACAATGGATAAGTAATTTAGAATTTGGGGCTGATGGTTTTTGGCACGGTATACTCCAAGCAGATTATTATGATTTTCTATCTAGTCTGAGGTTAATGGGCGGAAAAATCATCACCATGAACCTATCGCGTCAATCTCTAGAAGAGTTTTTTATCCATCAGATTCAAACCCTAAATCATCCCCTTAATTAAGTTAAAAATTAAGAATTAAAAATGAATACAGCGTAAACAAACCAAACATTCTAAATCTGGTTAAAAGCTTGTGTTGTATTTATTCTAAATTCTAAATTCTAATCAATGTCCCAAGCAACAAATGATTTATGTCCGGAAAACTAAAGATTTATTAGAAAATAAAATTGTTGCGTCACTACGACTCTTCAGTATACTCGATGTTAAAATGTTTCAGAATAACTGTAAATATCATCATTTCCAATTTTCAGGTAAATATGCTTAATAAAAATTTGTGTAAATTTCTCAGCCATTCGACTATAGGTTTAGCATTGTTAACAACAGTGAATATTACCTTGCCATCTGTGAGTTTGGCGCAAAAACAACCAGTAAAACCAATACTTAAACAACAACCAATTATATTCACGCCCCCAAAAGAATCAGTAAGATCAACATCTAGTATCGCTACAGATTATTTATTAGGAGGCGGCGATCGCATCAGGGTCAATGTATTTGAAGTACCAGAATATACAGGTGAATATCAAGTTCCTCCTGGTGGTTCCATTAATATGCCTTTAATTGGCAGTATCCCTGTTTCGGGCTTAACCACAGAACAGGCTGCTGATACAATTGCCAGAAGATATGCTCGCTTTCTCAAGCGTCCCCTGATTTCCGTCAACTTATTATCACCACGTCCCATCAATGTATTTGTTGCTGGAGAGGTAACAAGACCAGGAGCTTATACCCTCAGCTTAGAAGGAGGTGCGGGAAACAACCCAGGTGTACAATACCCAACGGTATTGGCTGCATTAACAACCGCTCAAGGTGTGACACTAGCAGCAGATGTCACTCAAGTGCAATTACGCCGTAAGATAGGACGTTCCGGAGAGCAGACAGTCTCCCTGAACTTAAAGGAATTGACGCAAACCGGGAGAATATCCCAGGAAATTACCTTAAGAGATGGAGATACCATCATTGTCCCTACTGCCACTAGTTTGAATGTAGCTGAGGCCCGGAATTTATTTGCAGCTAACTTTGCTGCTAGTCAAAGTTCACCGCGCACAGTGGTGGTAATTGGTCAAGTTTATCGTCCTGGTTCCTATCTTATTACTACCGGGAATGGAGGTGGAGCAGAATCTGTTGGTGGTGGTGGTACTGCTGCTGGTGGTGGTTTACCCACTGTCATGCGAAGTTTACAACTAGCAGGGGGAATTACATCTATGGCTGATGTGCGTAAGATTAAATTACGCCGTCCTACCCGCATTGGTACGGAACAAACTATAGATGTTAACCTATGGGAATTACTGCGAAGTGGTGATATCAATCAAGACATAGTAGTGCAAGATGGCGATACAATTATTATTCCTACAGCTACGGATATTAGTGCTGCGGAAGCTACACAATTGGCTACTACTACTCTGTCACCAACAACTATTGAAGTAGGTGTAGTAGGTGAAGTCAAAAGAGCAGGAGCAGTTAAACTACAACCGAATAGTTCTTTAAATCAGGCATTATTAGCTGCCGGTGGTTTCAATGATGGCAGAGCCAGTAGAGGAAGTGTAGAGTTAATTCGCCTCAATGCCAATGGTACTGTTACTAAACGTCCAATTAAAGTAGATTTAGCTAAAGGCATTAATGACGAGACCAATCCTATCCTGCGCAATAATGATGTTGTGGTAGTTGATCGCAATACTCTAGCTAAAACAGGCGATAGAGTCAATACTGTAGCTGGACCTCTAGGTACTATTTTGGGGATTATTAGATTATTCACTGGATTTTAAGTTAAGTCTAAGAGGTTGTTTGATAGCGTTCACGAAGTGTGCCGGAGGCATAGTGTGGCGTTAGCCATAAAGTATTAGATGAAACCGATAATCTCCAAAAACCTAACCCCCCTGCCCCTGACAAGTGTAGGTTTTTTACATTGTCTTGAGAACAAGACTTGGGGGACAAGGCAGACAAGGTGACAAGGGAGGAAAACGGAGAAGGAATGTATGATTGGTAACAAAACAACCCATAAACCGAGTATTTTTTGGATAAAATCCTCCTTGTCTACTATCCTTCCTTGTCTTCCTGGTCTTGCCTTTACAGAGAATATTAAAAACCTACACCTGTCAGGGCAGGGGGGTTAGGTTTTTGGAAATTATTGGTTTTATTTAATACTTTATGGCTAACGCCACGCTTCGCTATCAAACACTTAATTTGAATGATTCAAAGTAGAGGTTTAGCAGTGCTAAACCTTTACATATCTTTCTAAACGATACCAGAAGCTACACTAAGGTAGTTGTAAAGTTATTGAGTCCCAAAGTACCGGTTAAACCTGTGACTTCAATAATGGCATCACTAGTAGCACTAAACCCGGCTGTAGCATTATTAATAGCTACAAAGGTACGACTACCAAAGGAGAATTGAGCAGCAGAGTTAGCTGTAAAATCAGGGCTATTTAACTTAGCAGAAATTCCAGCAGCATCAAGATTTGAAACAGATCCTAAGTTTTTGAATACCGAGCGTGCAGTAGCAACGAGGAATTGATCATCAGTAGCATTGAAGTCAGTAATCACATCAAAGTTACTCAAGACAGAGTTACTCAAGACAGAATCAGGTAATTTGCGGTAGTCAAAACGATCAACTCCCAGTCCTCCAGTAAGAGTATCCTTTCCAGTTCCGCCAGTAAGTAAATCATTGCCATCTCCACCAACAAGGATATTATTACCTGTGTTACCAGTAATCACATTATTACCAGCATTACCAGTACCGTTAATCGCGGCTGTTCCTGTCAGGGTAAGATTTTCAACATTGGTGAGAGTAGCAATACTCCATGTGACACTAGATTGAATTGTATCTGTACCTTCATTGGCATTTTCGGTAATGGTGTCGGTAGCAGTATCAACAATGTAAGTATCGTTGCCTAAACCACCAATCAGGGTGTCAATGCCATCGCCACCATTAAGGATATTGTTCCCACTGTTGCCAGTGATGACGTTATCACTGGCATTACCAGTACCGTTAATTGCGGTTATTCCTGTCAGGGTGAGGTTTTCGATATTGGACTGGGTAGCTAGGCTAAAGGTGACTTTGGATTGAATGGTATCTGTACCTTCGTTGGCATTTTCGGTAATGATGTCAGTGGCAATATCAATGTAAGTATCATCACCTGCACCACCAATCAATGTATCAATTCCAGCGCCACCATTGAGTGTATCGTTACCATCTCCACCAAGGAGAGCGTTCCTACCTGTGTTACCTGTGATGACATTATTACCAGCATTACCAGTACCGTTAATTGCGGTTGTTCCTGTCAGGGTAAGGTTTTCAACGTTGGTTAGAGTGTCAATACTAAATGTGACACTGGATTGAATTATATCTGTGCCTTCTCCAGCATTTTCGGTAATGGTGTCAGTGATTGTATCAACCACATAAGTATCGTTACCGTTACCGCCAATCAAGGTATCAATTCCAGTACCACCATTGAGAGTGTCATTACCATCACTACCATCAAGTGAGTTGTCACCCGTATTACCTGTAATGAAATTACTCTCTGTGTTACCAGTACCATTAATTGCGGTTGAGCCAGTCAGGGTAAGGTTTTCAATGGCAGTGAGAGTGGCAATAGTAAAAGTGACACTGGATTTAATGGTATCTGTGCCTTCTCCCGCATTTTCGGTAATAGTGTCAGTGGTGGTATCAACATTGTAAGTATCGTTACCATTACCACCAATCAGGGTATCAGTACCCGCACCACCAACGAGATTGTTATTGCCAGTGTTACCTGTGATGACGTTATTACCAGTGTTGCCAGTACCATTAATCGCGGATGTTCCTGTCAGGGTCAGGTTTTCGATGTTGGTCCGGGTAGCTAGGCTGAAAGTGACACTAGATTGAATGGTATCTGTACCTTCTTCAGCATTTTCAGTAATGATGTCAGTGGCAGTATCAACATTGTAAGTATCATCACCTAAACCACCAATCAGGGTATCAATACCATTACCACCATCAAGAATGTTATTACCTGCGTTACCTGTGATGACGTTATTACCAGCGTTGCCTGTTCCGTTAATCGCGTCTGTTCCTGTCAGAGTCAGCCTTTCAATATTTGGCAGGGCTGCTAGGCTGAAGGTGACGCTAGATTGAATGGTATCTGTGCCTTCATTGGCATTTTCGGTAATGGTGTCAGTGGTGCCATCGACAATGTAGATATCATCGCCTAAACCACCATTGAGGATATCATCGCCTAAACCACCATTGAGGATGTCGTTACCAGCACCACCATTGAGGGTGTCGTTACCAGCACCACCATTGAGGGTGTCATCGCCATCAGTACCGTCAAATACAAAGTTACCAACAAAATTACTGGTTGTTAAAGTACCAGTTAATCCTTTCATCTCAATGATGGCATCCGTATCTGCATCAAAGCCGGCTGTACCATCATTAATAACAACGAATGTACGATTATTAAAGGTAAATTGAGCAGCAGTGTTAACTCCAAAATTATCGGGGGTTAAATTGACGGCAATTTCATTGACATCAAACATTGCAATAGTTCCGGCATCAAAGAATTGGTCTACCGTAGTGGAAAGAGAGAATAAATCATTACCAGCATTGAAGTCGGTAATCACATCAAAGCTATTGAATACAGAATCAGTTAAGCTGCTGTAGTCAAAACTATCTGCTCCAAGTCCACCTTTAAGGATGTCGTCACCCACACCACCCTTGAGGGTATCATTGCCATCTTCGCCATTAATGACATCCCGATATTGACTGCCTACAAGATAGTCATTTCCTGCCCTACCCTCTAAATTTATGGGTGATCCGTCCTCTGGGGCAACTTGTAAGTCACTGAAGTTGATAGTATCGTTATAGACAGTACCTATGACTGATTCAACGTTTTTGAAGTTGGTACTGTTACTACTGGTGATAGAAATTCCTACCCCATTCTGTGAATAATTAACCCGGTCATATCCTGTGCCACCATCAATAGTGTCATTCACTCCACCGGCTACAATGTAATCATTCCCTTCTCCACCATATATTTCATTAATGCCATTTTTACGTCCTGCAAGTAGATCATCACCTGCATTACCGTATATTGCGACAGAGCCGACAGTGGGATTATTTTGGGCAACATAAATGTAATCCCCGGCAATAGTTCCAGTGTAGCTTAAACCAGTAACTGCTACCTTGCTGGTATTGTTACGAGTCTTACCGATAACACCATTAGTGGCATTGTTGGTAAACAAACTCTCAATAAATTGCGCTACACCAACATTTTGACCTTGTACTGCTGGTAAAAGGGTTGGATCTATGTAAATTCTCAAAAACGTTGATGGTTCATTTGTTTGGTTGTTGTACGCTACTTCTACACCTGTTCCATTAATACCTGATACTAATGTATACCTGTAAGCTTCATTACCAGTTAGCTTAGGAAGTGTGATCGTATCTATCCCTGGTTGAAAATCCATAATTTCTACTATGGATCGTTTTTGCGTTACGTTGACTGTTCCCCAACCATTTGCTCCTTGACCATCAAAGAAGTTACCAATACCCGCCAAGCTGTTTTTATATTCCTCTATGTCTAAGTCGTAGTTCGCGTCAATAGTAGCTAGATCATTAGCGAGGTGTGCTGTAGCAGCGACTGCTGCAACTGCCCCACTTGCTATACCAGTAGGATCTAAATTAGCAGCGATTCCCACTGCTGCTGCTGCATAATCAATTCCAGCACCTATCAAAGCCCCATTTATATCTGCATTACGACGTTTCTCCCTAACATCCCAATCAGGTGTTACTAAAAGTTCAGCCAAATCTTTGAGTTTGCCAGCATTGAAATCTAGTCCGACTATACCGGATGATCCTTCAATGGATATGTTGAATATATCACTGCCTTGAAAACCAGAAACTTTTTGTGAGGTAGTTAAGCCGTCGTAGGATCTGAGTTGGAAAATGTCGGGACCAAAACCACCTAGCACACTAATGGTAAATTTTTCGGGTTTTGCGAGAACGAAAAACTGAGAATCGGTATTGCGTCCAGTTGCACCATACTGATTGATTTCAATGATGCCTCTATTAGAAACGAAACTAGAAGAATCATTCCATTTGCCACCAGGACCAAAATTCATCTCCGCATAATCTTCGTTCCCACCACTATTACTGGGTTCACCAGCATTCCAGTTAGTGTAAGTAGAGGTTTCACCGCTTGCCCACTTGAACTGGCCTTCTGTGACTTTATCTGTGAACCCAGTCCACAGTCGTTCAGTACCACCAAAGGTAGTAACTAACCAATCTTGCTCGGCTTGATTATTGATGGTGACAAGATTTCCCGCTAAACTCTGTGCTTGAGCCTGAGCTTGTTCCCATGTTCCAGGGCCAGTTAAGAGATATTTGCTGCCGTTATACTCGTAAAATTTGTTTTCAATGATGCCTTTTAAAGAAAGGGTACTAGAAGAATCATTCCATTTACTGGCATTACTGTACTTCATTTCCACATAATCTTCATCCCCAGCATTATTTGGTTCACCAGGATTCCAGTTAGTGTAAGTAGAAGTTTCACCACTTGCCCATTTGAACAGGCCTTCTGTCACCTCATCTGTCAATCCAATCCACAGTGATTCAGTAGCAGCAAAGTTAGTAACTAACCAATCTTCCTCGGCTTGATTATTGACGGTGACAAGATTTCCCCCTAAACTCTGTGCCTGAACTTGAGCTTGTTGCCATGTGCCAACGGTAGTGAGGCGATAGATAGACCCGTTATACTCATAGGGATTAGTGGGGAAGGAAACATCACTGATTAGACCGTAGGTATCACTATAGTTTGTGCCAATGGTTTGGGCTGTACCTCCATTGACAAAAATATTTGGAGCAAAACCCTGACCATTATTTGCACCAGTACCACCTGCGACTGAGTTGCCAGTAAAAACGCTATTGAGTAGGGTTAAATTTGCACCAGAGTTGACGAAAATCGCACCGCCTAAACCAGCACCACCGCCACCCGTACCGCTTGATCTGTTATTATCTCCATTGCCTCCTTTTCCACCGAACTGACCGCCATTTCCTCCGGCTCCACCGCTTCCAGGTTCACTTCCACTACCATAGAAATCAAGATCGGCACCGCCGCCGCCGCCGCCGCCGCCGCCAGCACCAAAGCCACCATTTCCACCATTTCCACCATTTCCACCATTATCGCTAGGATCAGACGTGGGACTTCCTGCTGTAGCGCCGCCGCCGCCGCCGCCACCGCCACCACCAGCACCAAAGCTACCGCTTCCGCCTGCTCCTCCAGTGTTTCCAGAGTTACCGTTGCGAGTACCACCACTCCCGCCTGAGACGACCGCGGCGGTAGAATTCAATACGCCACCTGAACCTCCATTAGAGCCATTAGAGCCAGTATTACCCCCATTAACACCAGAGCTACCATTACCCCCGATGGCTCTGTTACCGGTAAAAGTCACATTATTCAGGGTGACATTCCCTGAATTAATAAACAGCGCCCCCCCAGCGCCTAAACCACCGCCACCACCAGGACCATTCCAGCCATCGCCTCCTCTGGCATAACCATTAGCAAAGGTTAGTCTGGAGAAGATAGCATTAGCTCCATTCACTATAATAATTTGACGGCCATTTTGACCGCTAATGGCGGTGTTACCATCATCAACAAAATTAATATCGTTACCTGCACCAATGTTTAGAGAACTGTTGAGATTAATTGTGCCACTGACGCTGTTCAAATCTATGGTATCTACTCCAGCAGTATTACCTGCATCAGTGATGGCTTGGCGCAGTGAACCTGAACCACTGTCGTTATTGTTGGTGACTGTAAATTTTGCCATGAGAATTTGTATTAATTCGTAATTGAATAGTTAATTTACCCAGCTTACCCGAACCTATACCAACTTCCGTACCGAGAAATACTGACTTATGACCGACTTTTCTAACCCACATTCCGCACCCTGACTTTTCCCGTTATCTTTCTAATTGAGCGATCTCCCACTATAACCCCTGCCCCAAAGTCCTATTTTCTCGTTGATTATTCTCATTAAAAGTCGCTTGTTGATAATTAGGCTATAGTCTAAAGCCCTTGTTAATTGGGAGTTTCACGACTTAACGGGAAAAGTCAGCTTCCGCACCCTGGGGTGTCGCATAGTATTATCACTTGATTTTCTCTTAATTTTTGGATACAAATTATGCCTTGTCGGCATCATGTATCCGTTAATTCATCAAAATTCGGTATATAATACATCCTCATTTCATCATAAAAAACAGTAAAAACCGATTGTGACAGTTGAGGGTGCGGAAGATAGGTCTGAGGTGACATTAATAGAGACAAATCAATATATAATCAAAAATATACTCTTATGTAAAGCAAATAATCAAAAAACATCAATGTCCAGATCACTATGCGTTCATCATCATTGCATTGATAAAGTTAAGGTAGCAGTTACACATAATGGCTATCCCCATCAAAGAGCCTTAGCTCATGATACCGGATTGTCCTTAACCACAGTTAGTAATTTCCTCACTG
>JANMEE010000118.1:0-58125 GCA_031376645.1 Dolichospermum sp. OTE_75_concoct_329_sub
AGTATTGTCAGTAACCCAGCCCTAAAGGGACTGAGCTTGCAAGAGAAATCAAACAAGCTGTACTGACCAGACCACCCTGAGCATAGTCTCAGGGTAGCCGTTATTTGAGTCACGACACCCCGGAATGCGAAGCTAGTTCCCTGCTCTGTCATTTGCAATTAAACAGTTTTAAGGTCACTGAAACAGTGTTGCAAGTATAACAAGCTCTTATAACAGGTCGAAGCTAACATTACCCCAGAAATGGGAGGCACATCGCGTGCAAAACATTATGCGTACAGAGTTGAGAAATTTGAATCGGTAATTGTCCCGTTGAAAGTACATCACAACAGTACCCCGAATTTCCCAACTCCAAGGCGGTAATGAAAAAAGATTCAATGCGGTTCAAACCGCCCGTGTCGCTTCCCTCTCAGCCCTAAAGGGACTGAGTTTCCCGCATACCGCGAGGTCTTATGACTATCTCCAAAATGTTTGCTAATATGGCTCAGTTTATTTCTGAAGCCTTCATGCGGATTTTTACCCCTGCTAATGATTCTTATCCTGTGACTGGGGTACAGCCTTTTACAGGTAATAGACATAAAAAAGATAAAAAAGGTAAAGCAGCTTGGTAGATAAGATTTTTCTAGATAATAAAAGTAGGGATAAGGTAAAAATTATGATACCCTCTCCCTATTTTTAATTGATAAGAGACTTCCAATTTAAAAAATATCCCAAAATTTCTTGTAGTGCGGGCATCTGGTCCCCTAATAATACAAGGAGGGACCAGATACCATTGGATAGCGAACGCGAGAGCGTCCCGGAGGGAATTAGCGCTGCTGCATGCAAGCAGTTCATTTTTTTTGTGGAGTTCTCTAACCTGTTCTATCTACCTATTTCTTGTAGCATAGCTTGTATTCTCTCTGCACCTTCTGTGTCATTTCCCCGCTGATATAAATCCAATGCTTTTTTGAGAACTTTATTTGCTTGTGTCGTTTGTCGTCGTTGTTTAAACATAGAACCAATTAACTCATAGGTGCGAGGATTATTTTTGTCTAAATTAATTGCTTGTTCATAAGCCCACAAAGCTGATTGATAATCACCCAAACTAACTTGAGAAACTCCTAATCCTAAATAAGCGTTGACATTATTCCGATTTAACTGGATAGCTCGACGGTAAGCCTCTTTTGCTCCCCTGTTATCGCTTGTACTACTTTTGATATAACCAACCGCATAGTAAAAATCACTATTATTAGGATTAATGGCAATAGCTCGACGATAAGCATCTAAGGCTGAGGAAAGATTACCTTGTTGAGTATATAAGTAGCCGATAGTAGCATGAATTCTGTCATTTTTACGATCTAATTGTGCTGCTTGTTGATAAACAGCGATCGCTCCATTATAATCTTTAGAATCTACAAGTTTTTTCCCCTCTTCTATCAGATTTTTCAACTCTGCATTATCAGCTTGTACCACTAGTACATCAGTTGTTGCTATTACAGGTGTGCTAGTAAATAAACATCCTAGTAAGATAGCAGTTAATACGAATGATGTTTTTTTGGACATAGTAAATTTTCCTAGATTCCCTGCAACCGTTTTTATGCGGATATTAAAGCAAAAATATTTATCTTTGTAATCTATATTATTCACATTTACATAATTATAGTATTAAGAGAACTCCACAGAATGATTGATTCTATAATAAGAGAAAGATGATTTCAGTGTGCAGCCTATTGTTATGTATCCAAAGTTTATCATTCAACTGACCGAAGACGTAAAAGCGTTGTCCATCTAAACAGTGCAAAAACTCAAAGGAAGCGACTGAAGACAATTCATGGCAGAAGTTGGTCAAAGGTTTGGGAATAGGTGGACAAACCTTAGCAGAAAAGGAGTTAGGATGGAATAGACGATTATGGTTCGGATGTAGACAAATTTATGCCGACAATAAGGAAAACAAGAAAGAAGCAATCTATCTTGTCTTTGAAAAAGTGGTAGTGGTAAATATTAGTTTGACATATTTCTTCTAGAAGTCAAGACCAAGATCAAGGAGCATTGGTGACAAGTTAAAGAAAAAGGGAAATTTTCAAGGGTAGTATTTGCAAAGGTCAAAATCATGTGAAACTCGATCTATACAAGTAATTGAACGATTAAGGACAGCCATGACCACCAGTGTTACACTAAGCTTGCCGTAGCTTTAGCCATGTAGAGACGTTCCATGGAACGTCTCTACATTCATTCCTAGAGATATCTAATGAAATTCTGCGTTTATTGCGTAGTCAAAGAATTGTCTTTCAAATTCAGAAGAAAATTGGATTGAAATATCATTTATATCATTCACTTTCAGTTCTCTCTCATAATTCATTAACTCTCCAAAATATTAGAGTCTGTTGCTAAAGTTCGCGCTCCTGTTTGCATCAATTCAATATTTGCTAAACTCCAATCACGGGGATGTTGACAATGATGAGCTACTAAAAGCCCCCATAATCCTCTCGGTATCAAAATTGGTACTACTAAATTGGCACAAACTTGGATACTGCGAAGAAAATCACGGTGACAATCCTGAATTGCTTCTAATTCTATATCAGCGATCGCTCTTACCCGTCCTTCTAAATACAAACCAGCATACTCCTGGTTAAAACAATCACTGGCTCCTGTAGAACCAAGAATCGAATATTCCTCAGCACTCAATGATTCAAATGTTACCTGTCCTTCCCATTGTTTATAGAAATAATACAAGACTACCCGATCAACCTGAAGTGATTCTCGTAGTTGATTTGTCGTTTGTCGGATCAATTCATCTCGTTGGATTTTGATGACAAGACGATTAAGTAATTTTTCTAACCCTTTATCAGGGTGCTGATTTGATTGATTTTCAAATTCTGGGGAAGAAGGTTTACCTTGAACGGAGTCGAAAGGAAGTTGCACAGATTTAAAATAGTGATTAAGTGAACAATTTCAGATTTATATAGTAACTTATCAAACATTTTAGAGAAAATTGTTCTTAATTTAACAAAAAAATAATTTATAGGACTCCTATTTTATTTTTGATAGCTTGCGTGGACTAACCATAAGACATCTCCAGAAAAGAATGTAGAGACGTTCCATGGAACGTATCTACAAGGGTTCTAGGAAATGCATATTTAATTTTTACCAGATGTCTATACTATACGGAGGGTAGGCATTGCCCACCGTCGTAGCTGATTTTTAGTGAGCATTACCTACCCTAAACATCCTAACTAACTCCAGCCGCAATGGGTAAATTCACTTTCAACCGTTTCAATATTGCTTCCCGTCCTTGCATTGCCAAAGTATCATCTAAAGGTAAAAGTTTGATTTCTGCTTGATATTTCAACCTTAACGCGGTTTGAATTAACCAATCGGCAACGAAAGGATTTTTTGGTAATAATGGACCATGGGAATAGGTAGCGATCGCATTTTGATAAAATGCTCCTTCTGTCCCATCTTCTCCATTATTCCCCAAGCCATATATAACACGCCCTAAAGCCTCCACCTTCCCTAATTTCGTCCGGCCACCGTGATTTTCAAACCCGACTAAATAAGGTTTTGTCCCTGTCATTGCTTCTAATTCCTGTGCTAACCGGGAAGCTGTAACTTCTATAACCAAATTACCAATACATCTTTTAGTATTTTCCCCAGGATGAATAGAAACTAAATCTAAAATGCCTAAACCTTCAATTCTTTGTCCAAAGGCTGGCTCATAATAATTTCCTAGTAATTGGGGAGAACCACAGGTAAAAACTCCCGGTGTACCGCTTTCAATTTTATCACGCATTGCCTCAGCCTTTGCACCTTGTAAATCCCGCATCACAATTTCTTGTTGACGGTCTTGTGCGCCACCACCAACGATCACATCTACTGATTTGATATCCTCTGCGGTGGAGTCTTGGTCTAAGGGTAATACAGTCACAGTATATCCCCGCCATTGAGCGCGGCGTTGGATAGTGATCACATTTCCGCGATCGCCATAGGTACTCATTAACTTAGGATATAGCCAACCAATAATAATTTCCATCGGTGCAGAACTCATAAAACCTGTAATATAACGTTAGTAGAGAATATCAAATTATCGCTTTCCTAAAGTATTTTTAAATGCTGGTCTTGCGGTTATTCTATCAAGATAAGCAACAACGCTAGGATATTGACTATAATCGAGAGCTAAAAGTAATTTTGCATAATGCAGATAAGAAGCAACTGCTATATCTCCAGCAGTGAGTTTTTCACCTAATAAAAATGGTTGTGTTTGCAAAATTTGATTAAGTGGCATTAGTAAAATTGGCATTTCTTTTTCACGTTTTTCTGCGGAAAATAAAGCCGGTGCAAGGGTAGAATTAGCAAAAAATACCCACTGTCCAATTTTGGACTTCTCTGCTAATGAATTGGGCATTTGTTTATATTTTTCGGCTAAATATAGTAAAATTTCTCCAGATTCCCATAGTTTCAAATCTCCATCCACTATTGCCGGAACTTTACCCATAGGGTTAATAGCTAAAAATTTAGGTTGACGCTGTTCTTTACCCTGGATATCTAAAGAAATATAATCATAAGAAATCCCTAATTCTTCCAGATACCATTGAATCATAGGGGTTCGTGTTTTTGGACCTCCATAAAGTTGTAATCTAGTTAGTTTTGTAGGCTTCTGACTAGATTCAGAGGGTTGTCTAAAATCGTTTTGTGGCAGTGGTAAAGCTAGAAGCGGTTGTATGGGCTGAAAAGCAAAAAGGAAGATACCAATAGGCAGCAAAAATTTCTTCAACAAAATTTGACGCATTTTTAATATTTCTTGACAATATTTTGTGTTACTTGCGAGTAGTAAATTACTCTAGTTTTTCAGTATACACTATATACACTATACATGGATATAGCAAGCCTAAATTATGAAAAAATATTAAGTAGAGTGGGCAATACCTACAACCACCGAAGGTATCGATCTCAAAAGATTTCCGAATTGTTGCAATATATTAATGAATTTCAAGTTTAGTAAACTGTATACTAAAAATAAAAAAACAGGTTTTTTAAGAATCAAAAACATATATTCTCCGTCAATAGAGATGATCAGCTATTTACCTGTTTCTAGTAGAGGTCATATTTATGTCATTACAATCACTGCGGTTTTTATTGTTGAGTAGTCTTGGATGTTCTTTATTTTTTGGTAATGCTGTAGTTTTTGCTGACGTTGTCGTTCCTACAGGTTCATCAGGTTCATCTACTACAGTCCCATCAGGTTCATCAAATCCCATCCCAACTTCTACCACAGTTGACAGTAGTAAAAGGTTTAGTTGTCAGTATAACAATGGACAGCCTACAGTCATGTATCAGCCCCAAAGTCAACCTGGACAATTCTTTGCTTGGGCTGCACCTCAAAATTTAGGGGGAGGTTGGGATGCTCAAAGACGTTGTGAAACGATAGCTACACGTCTAGAACAATATCGCCCAGATGGATTACAAGAACTACAAATAGGGTTTCAAAATAGCGAAAATATTATCTGTGTTACCACTGAAGCCAACCCCAGTTGTCGGATTGTCTTGACAGTTCCTCGCGGTAAAGATCCTACTACTGTTCGTAATAGTGTATTTCAAAACCTAACTACTGCTGATAGTGGACAACAAACTATTGCTGTGAATACCTACGCTAATAGTAACAGTGAAGATGGAAATAGCTTATACAATCTAGGACGAACATTTCTAGGTGGTAAAAATCAGGTTAGTTCGGCAAAAGGTGGGATTAATTTGAAGCCATACCTTGATCCTAAAGATGGTGGTACTGGCGGAAAGCTGAGGAATGGAGTCAAAATTCAAGGTAATACTACACGCCAAAGTCCCAGTCGTCTAAATCCTGGCAAATTTCGTTAATTAAGATAATTTTAGCTTAATCAGCAGAAGCCCCACGGATCACTCTTAGGAGCGTGAGATGAGTACGCGTGAATTGAGTTGCGTAGCCATAAATTGTATTTGGTCGTAGCGAAAACAATAAATTTTGAGCTATCATGCTTTGAATTTCCAAAATATCGTTACTAAGTTTAACCTAGTAACGATTGCTACTTTTTAATACCTTCAATAAATACTGTTCTCGCATCAATAATGGAAGGCATTAAAACACAATTTACTAACAAATTTATATCTAAATAGTTAGTGTCACGAAGTTTTCGCCACCCCCAAAAAGCTGATCTTGAAACGGTCATAATGCAAGGGTCTCTGAAAGAGCATGATCCAAGTGGCGAAAAAATAATGACACTAACAAGAGGGGAAGGGAGATTTTGCGTTAGCAAAAACGGGGGTGGGGTTCTTTGGGATTGATTGGTAAATGATAAAGTTTTATATAACGTCATTACTTGGGATTGATTGGTAAATGATAAAGTTTTATATGACGTCATTACAAGGATTTAACGTGAAGCTGAAACCAATAAAGCTCTTGCTTTACCCCTACCCCACGATTGATTGCTAAAAATAGAAGTAGTTGCAGCCTGAAATAAGGATTTAACGGGAAGCTGAAACCAATAAAGCTCTTGCTTTACCCCTACCCCACGGTTGATTGATTGCTAAAAATAGAAGTAGTTGCAGCCTGAAATAAGGTATTTTGGTAAAAGCATATCATAATTGATTTGTACAGTGCCTAAGTCCTAATTTTCATGATGTTTCCTAGAGGTCAATATTGTAATATAAGGATATCCACTTATATGAGGTACAAAAATTAGGTTAAAAGCCAGACAGGAAAAGATTTTTACTCCTAACTCAGAGACTCGGTTAATTCTGCGGTATCATAAAGATAAAAACAGTGATTGCACGGAAGCTATCCTCAGACTACTTGGTTAAGAATATATAATTAGGGGATTTAGTAAACATGATTTTAATTAAGCATCAGCAAATACCAGTATATGTCACGTCTAAGAAAATAGTTTTATCTTACTTGTGTTACTAGACTAATGTTAAACAAAACCAAGTTAATAGAATCATTCAAAGTATATCCTGTAACACGGACACAAAGTACATCAAAAGGATTAACGGTGTGCTGTATTTAGCAGAAGTACAAAAACAGAAAGGTAGTTTACTAGGTGGCGCTGGCAAAAGCGAACTAAAATTGATCGCTTGTCAACGTAATGACCAAAATTGGAGTCCAGTACCGGATGAAATGATTGCTGCTGATGAAGCAAGTAAATTAAATGATGGTGCATTGGTACTGGTGGAATTGAGTCCGAATCGTCAAGTACAACGGATTCAAGATGCTGGTCGTCCATTGGTCAGTATTTTGCAGAATTTTTCCCGACAGGTGGAAAAGTTTAAACTCAAGGAAGAGGAAATTGACCAGTGGAAACAGTCGCTGAATCTACAAATTCAGGAACTGAATCGCCGGGAAATGGAGATGGAATCCCGTTGGGATGAAGTACAAAAACTTGATCATGAATCTAAACGTATAGATACACAACAGCACTTAATTAATACTTCTCGCACAGAAATTGACCGTTTACGGGCAGAGGTTGAACGTAATCGCCAGGAGTTAGAAGGTGCTTGGGAACATTTGCGGGTTGAGCAGCGCTGTTTAGAGGAGATCAGGTTAAATGTTCAGCAGTCTCAATCTGTAGATGAAGGGCGTAATCAGGCATTAAGTGATTTACTTAATCGCTTATCTAGTCCAACAGCTCCCATTGATAAAGTTAAAGAAAGTCTTAGTTACGCTTTTGAATTTGCCCAGAAACAACAGGATGCTTTAAATCTACACTGGCAAAAATTGGAGATCCAACGTCACTGCGCTAATCAACAGCAAAAGGAGGGAGATGAACTGGTGCCAACTTTGTTTGGTCACCAAAACGAATTGCAACAGACACAAGATTCTTTAGCACAACAAATTACCCAGGTGCAATTAAAAATAACAATGGTTAATAGTAAACAGGAATTAACCGCCATACTCAAACAGCATCTAGACACTGAGGAGGAATTTTACCAAAAGCTGCATATTTTGGCGACTAAAACTGATGCTGAAGTTCCTAAACCAGAAATTGATGTGGCAGCTTTGCAGCAAATGCCTCTGAAAGAATTGGAGAAAATGGTGCAAAATTGGCAAGAGAAGTTAGATAGGGACTCTGGCTTTGTGCAAGAACAAGAGCAGGAACTTAAATACAAGCAAGAACTTATAGAAGAACTTCAACAAAAAATCGTCCATTCCGCTGGGAAAGAACGGGAAAATTTAGAATTGGAACTAGCTGATGAACAGGATCTTTACCAGATGCTGAACGAAAGCTTGGTTGGACAAAGACGCAATTTGATTGGACAGCAAAAGACTCTCCAACAGAACCAAGTTGTGTTGTGGCAAAGGCAAGGAATTTCGGTAGATATCAAGAGTGAATATAGTGATTTAGAAGCAATGGTTTTGCAACTTGAAGCCCAAAAACAGCAAAAATCTGCCCAAATCGAAAACTTAGAGAGTGATATAGCTCAGATGCTGACTGCTATTGAAGTAGATCAAGGAACAATTGATCATCAAACCCAGGAGGTAGAAGCCAAGCGTCAGGAAGTAAAATCTCTAGAGGAAGGATTACTAAATTTACGAACAGCAACTGCTGAATGTTGGGGTAGAGTCAATCTTTATCAAGAAGCTCTGCAACCTATTCAGGATGCTCTTGATGGGTTACGGGATCAATTACAAAAGATTGCTGAATCTTTTACTCAAGTTCAAGCAATTGGTGATTCTCATGTGCAAATTGTAACTGATCTGCGTCAGGTTATTGAGAGTTTCATTAATCTGCCAGAGACATTAGTAAGCTAAAACGCACCTAATTTAAATATTCGGGTGGGCAAGGGATGCCCACCCCACAATATTTAGACTCCTAACAGGTTATACAATACACATCTCCAAAAAAGAATGTAGAGCCAAGAATCCCTACCCATGGAATGTCTCTACAAGGGTTCTAGAAAACGCATAGTAAATATCAACCAAAGGTTGTCAAAATTAACTGCGGAACAGATTACCTTATAGAACTCCATAAAAAAGATGAACTGCTTGCAGCAGAACTAGTTCTACGCTATCCAATCTTGTGGGATGGGCATCTGGTCCGTCCTAATATTATTAGCAGGCATTCTTGCCTGCACCACAAGAAATTTTGGGTTATTTTTTTATTTGGAAGTCTTTTAGTAAGAAGGAAGGATCGAAATTCTTCTTTCTTGATTAATTGAAAATAATCCAGTCATTGTGTACTATTGCTGTCAAACCTCCAGGAAAAGGATCTGTTTGGGAACGATTAGGGGCTGTAATTAAAGCGGTTAATTTTTCAATGTGTTCAAAGTTGGGAGCGTCAGGAACTATTTCTTGGAGAATCTGACGCATCACACGACGTTGTAATGCTAAGGGTGCTTTTTGTAAGATTCGCCTATTAATCTGTAAATTATCTTGATTACCCTTGATTGAGGCTTCTAGCCGCCACTGAAGGGCTGTTTGTTCTAAAAATTCTACCTCTGCTTGAAGAAGTTCTGCTGTTTTTGCTAAGTTTGCTTCTACTTGGGGATTAAAATTTTCTTTTAAATATGGAATTAATTCTTGACGAATACGGTTTCGTGGATATTGTAAATTTTGATTGGTGGAATCTTCCCAAATTGGTAAATTAAATTTTTGGCAAAACTGCTCTGTTTGGGAACGGGTAATTTCTAATAATGGACGGACTAGGATAATGTTCTCAGTCAGTGTCCGTTGCCAAGTTAAAGCCTGTAACCCATCTGCACCAGTACCACGCATTAAATTGTATAGTAAAGTTTCGGCGCGATCGCTTGCAGTGTGTCCGGTAATAATATATTGATAGTGATAAAGTTGAGCAATTTTCGTTAAAGCTTGATATCGCCAATTTCTAGCTGTGGCTTCACTTTTAACAGGTTGATGAGCTGTTTCTAAATAAAAGGCTGTACTCCAGGTTTTAGCTAAATTTTCCACATGGTGAGCGTTGGCTTGGGAGTCTTCACGCCAACAATGATCACAATGGGCTATGCCTATATTCCATCCCCATTTAGGTTGTAAATCTAATAATAATTTAATTAAGCATAAAGAATCCTGTCCACCAGAAACTGCGACTAATAACTTTTGGTTCTGCTCAAATAGATGACGAGCGCGAATTGTCCGATGTATTTGGGCGTGGAGGGGTGTCCATAAGCTCATTTTTTGTTAACGGGGATATTTATAAATTTATTGTTAGACACTTTAACAAGAACCGGAGTCCCGATGCGATTGCATTTCCCAAAATCCATAGCAATACCTTCTTCTATCCAATCTTCTTCTATCCAAAATTTACCATTATCTAGGCAAACATAAACTGCAATTGGTATTTTACCTTTGTTGAAAATTTTGAACATCAATATTGTATAATATTTATAATATCAGCTTAATGAATTTTCACAGGATATCCTCAACGCCAAAATATATTTATGAAAATCAAAGCTATTATCTGGGAAGAAGACGGTGTATGGTGTGGTTCTATGCCAGCTTTACCAGGATGTCATACCTGGGGTGAAAGCTACGAACATTTATTGGAAATGTTGAAAGATGCTGTTCAAGGTTGGTTAGAAGTTGCTAGTCAGCAAGAAGAAATTGAACCAGAAAAACAGTTAATTGAGTTATCTTTATGAAATCGGTTTCTGGTAAATCTTTGTGTAAAATGGTTGAACAGTATGGATGGATTTTAAAACGGATAACTGGTAGTCATCATATTTTCTTGCCAGAGGGTAATTTAACTTATAAACGGGGAGAAATTCGCTGGGTAAATCTTGATCCAACTATGGGAGTAGAAGCGCAAAAAATCCGTGCTTGTTTAATAGTTCAAAATGATATTATGAATCAACATGGATTATTAACTATTGTGATGCCATTTCCGACCAGGAAGTAAACAAGCTCCATATATTGTTAATGTTAAAGCAACAATAATTAATGGATTAGATAAAGATCGTTTTATTGATATTGCTCAAATTCGTGCTGTAGATTATCGTCGTGTTTTGGGATTGGTAGGTATTTTAGAATCTGAATATTGGGAAGAAATTCAGACTGCTTTGGATGTGGTTTTGGGGTTTGGAGTTTAAATTTCAGGCTTAAATATTATAGCGATTCCTAGGTCGTGCTTCGCTATCGCACTCCCTCAACTTCCCAAACAGCGATAATGAAGCGCGACCTAGTAATCGCTTGACAAAGTTACAAATTTTTATAAACTTCATCATCATTGCGTTTACCAACTCGAAAAACATCAACTAATTTATGATCATCATCAATAGTATACAAAATTCTGTACTCACCTTGATCAATACGATAACCACCTTGATAACCTTTTAAAGCTGCATAGTCTTGAGGACGAGGATTACCCTGAAGTGAGAGAATTTTTGATACAACCTGTTTATATTGTTTTGCTTGCAAGTCTAATAGGTCTTTTTCCGCAGTTTTAGCAATCCTCAATGTATAACGTTCACTCATTGGGGCGTTTTGCTATTATTTCTTCTATGGTGGTAAATCCTTCATTTTCTTCAATTGCACGTCGCAGTTTAGCAGAATCTATTGCATCTTCTATTGCTTCTAATAGTTTTAAATCCTCAATGCTAATGATCGCTACCGCAGCTTTACCATGACGCTGAATTAAAATTCTTTCTCCACGATATTCTGCACGGTTCATAATATCAGGAAAATTAGCACGCGCTTCACTTGCACTGATGACAGACATAGTGACTTATAAAATTTATAGGGTTAAACATGATTATAGATTGTTTGTCTATTTTTTGCAAATTGTACAAAATTTATCTTTTGAGCGATACCTACGGTGAGCTAGGCTAACGCCTTCCCAAAAAGCATATAATTACTCATAATAAATTAATATGGCAACAAAATTTGTAGGGTTAGAGTAATGCAATTAGAAGGTTATTTTGACTTTATCTCAGAGAGAGATATTCGACTGAAAGGACACCGTATTGGTATTGATAATATACTTGATTATTATTTAGAAGGATATACACCAGAAGAAATCGGTGCTAATTTTCCTGATTTGAGTTTAGAGCAAATTTACGCAACCATTACTTATTATTTACATAATCGTCCTCAAGTTGATTCTTATCTTTCTAATTTGGCAAAATATCGAGAACAACGTTATCAAGAATCAATTACTCATCCTTTACCTTTGTTACGAAGATTGAGAAAGTTGAAAAGTGCAAAATTTCAACAGCAGGTAACTGTATTGTGAAAGTGCGTTTTTTACTTGATGAAAATTTGCCACCCCGTGTAAAATTAGCTATTTTAAGGTTAAATTCCGAAATAGATATTTTGCGTGTGGGTGAAGATAATGCACCACCAACAGGTACTTTAGATCCTGAGATTTTGCATTATTTACAATTATCTCAAAGAGTTTTAGTAACAGATAATCGTGCTAGTATGCCAGTTTTGATGATTGTAGTTAATGTCGAAAAGGAGGAGATATTACAATGGATAAACTAGAACAATATCAAATAGCAATTAAACAAGTTCTCACAGAATATCATAATTGGGTTTCTGGTGCGGCAAATTTAACTGATGAAAGTTGTTTGATTTTTGATGATAATAATCATCACTATATTTGGTGTTTTTTGGGTTGGGATGGCAAAAAAAGAACCAATAATATCCAAGTTAATATCAGAATTAAAAATGATAAAATTTGGATTGAAGAAGATTGGACTGAAGAGGGAATAGCTAATGAGTTAATGAAGTTAGGTATTTCTAATCTTGATATTGTCTTAGCTTTTCATCCTCCTGAAGAAAGGAAATATACTGCATTTGCTACTGCTTAAATAAATATTTTGCTGCGATTCCTAGGTCGCGCTTCGCTATCGCACCCCCTCAACCTCCCAAACAGCGATTCCTAGGTCGCACTTCGCTATCGCACCCCTTTAACTTTCCAAATAGGGATACTTTGGGTAAGTTACACTTGCTAATTCCGATCTGATATACTGATAATATGTAAAAATAATCAAATCTAGTATTTTATGATTAATAATCACCAACTAATCACAGAAACATCCTCAACTACACCCTGGAACGATTTATTATTAGAAATTGCCCAAACTCCAGAAGAATATATACCAGAAATATTGGAAATTGTCCGTTTATTTCGTCAAAATTTGATCAATAAACCAACAACTTTGATAAACACAGAAAAACACAAATTAACCTGGCAAGAATTTATTAATCAAACAGCAGGAAGTTGTGCTGATGATCCAATTATTATGAACGATTTAGGTATTGATGATAGCTTAGATGATAGTTTAGAAGAAATGATTAATTGTTAGGAATACAAACTGATGAAATATTTATTAGATAGTAATGTTTTTATTCAATATCTTAATCAAAGATCAGAAAAGATTATTCAGCGTCTTCAAGATTTATCCGATATAGATATAGTAGTTTGTTCTATTGTCAAAGCCGAATTATTTTATGGTGCAATGAGAACTCATAATCCTGCGAGAACTCTGCAAAAGCAGCGGGAATTTTTAGATCGTTTTGTTTCTTTGAAGTTTGATGATGAATGTGCTGTAATTTATGGTGAAATTCGTAGTAAATTGGCTACTAAAGGTACTCCTATAGGAAATAATGATTTACATATTGCTTCTATTGCTATAGCTAATAATTTAACTTTAATTACTCACAATACTAGAGAATTTAGTAGAATTGATAATTTAAAATTGGAAGATTGGGAGATTTAATAAATACAGATAAATAGCGATTCCTAGGTCGCGCTTCGCTATCGCATCTCCTCAACCCCCAAACAGAGATTCCTATGTCGCGCTTCGCTATCGCAAAATGTTTCGTAGGAATCGCACATCTTCCCAAATATCGCTGTTTTGTTTTTGTTTCAAACAAAGTAAGAAATAACTAAACTAAGCAACTGCAAAATTTGTATATTCCCGCATTTTCGGTTCATGAAAAGCTAAAACAATGTCTTCTTTAGGAACACCAACGCGAATTAAATCAGTAGCAATACCTTCTTCTGTCCAATCTTCTTCTATCCAAAACTTACCATTATGTAAGCGAACATAAACAGTCATCCCTGTAATTCTTTCACCCTTTTGCCAACCAAGATTCATCCAAATATAATGACCTTTTTCATCATCGGTAATTAAGAATGTTTCTATATCTTTTCGTGGATGATTCTGAGATAACTCCACATATTCCCTTAAAATCTGTTTGATGAGTTTGGGGTAATCTGTTAATTTATCCATTGTTTAATTTCCTCTGTTTCTATATCTACAACAATTAGCGGAAGTTGATGTCGGTTAAGAATCAGTTGAATAACATCCTGCATGAAGAAACTTTTATATGCAATTTCACTAATGGCAATATAGAGTTTACGGTCTGGTGCAGTTTCTTCTAATAGGTAAAGATAGATATCATATTGGCCGAGAGCTTCTTTTAAATCTTGTATCTTTGATGTACCAACAAAACTTTTGACTTCAACTACCAGTTTTTGTCCCGATTTTTCAATTGCTATCGGACGTTCAGTACCAAGATCAGCATATAGTGTTGTTCTTCTATATTGAATTAAGTAAGGATCATCTGTAACTATCCAACCATCCTTGATTAGTGCATTTTTAACAACGTTATGAATAATGTCTAGTTTGGGCATAGTTTAAGTATAGATCAATTATCATAGTTTATCGCTATATAGCGATTCCTGCGGAGCGCTTCGCTATCGCACCCCCTCAACCCTCCCAAACAGCGATTCCTAGGTCGCGCTTCGCTATCGCATCCACATCCCTACAAAACATTTGACAAAAATTGACAATATTTGCCATAATTAAAGAATCAGAAATATAAAGACTTATTAGCTATGACGACAGTAAATATTTCTCTTCCCGATTCCATGCGGGACTTTATCAATGAACAGGTTGCAAAATGTGGCTACAGTACCACAAGCGAATATATTCGACATTTGATTCGTCAAGATTTAGAAAAAGTGGCACAAGCACGACTAGAAACATTGCTATTAGAAGGCTTAGATAGTGGTGAAGCGATTGAAATTACGGATGAGTGGTGGCAACAAAAACGCACTCAGCTTCTGGAGAGACTCCGCAAGCAATAGCAATGACTAGACGAATTGTAATTAGACCAAAGGCTAGTGTTGACCTTGATGAACAGTTTGCTTATATTGCTGACAGTAATTTTGATGCAGCATTGAGTTTTTTTGATGCTACGAGGCAGACTTTTTCACAATTAGCACGACTACCTGGTATTGGTAGTGTTTATAATGTTAAAAATCCGCGTTTAGTTGGTTTACGGAAGTGGGGAGTTAGAGGATTTGAAAAGCATCTAATTTTTTATTTAGAAGGGGATGAGTATATTGAAATTGTTCGGTTAATTCATTCTGCACGGGATATTTCACAGATGTTAGCAGAAGAAGAATAGCTATAGTCATCAGCTATGCGATTCCTAGGTCGCGCTTCGCTATCGCACCCCTTCAACTTCCCAAACAGCGATAGCGAAGCACTTAGATCACCGTAGTTATCACATTTTATAAATTTCAGACATTGCTTATTCTGATCCGATATACTGGTAATATGTAAAAATAATCAAATCTAGGATTTTATGATTAACAATCACCAATCCATTACAGCTAAATCATCAGCAAAACCCCGCAATGATTTATTACTAGAAATTGAACATACTCCAGAAGAATACATACCCGAATTACTACAAATTGTCCGTTTATTTCGTCAAAGTGTGACGATGAAACAGACATCCTTAAAGAACTGGGAAAATGCTATTAATGAAATTAATGAAAGTGATGCAATTAAGAAAGAACACAGAAAAACTAATATTAAAAGATTGTTCGAGTCATGGAATGAATCAGATGATCAACAAGAGCAAGAAGAAACTTTAGAAATTATTGAATCTATGAATGGTATTTCAATTTAAAATAAAATGAGTAAGGTTATTGTTTTAGATTCTGCACCTGTGGGATTAATTACTAATCAATCAAGCAAATCCTCTATCTGTGCAATGTCAAGAATGGTTTTATAGTCTTTTTGAAAGAGGTTATGAAGTAATTTTACCAGAAATTATAGATTATGAAATTAGACGGGAATTATTGAGAGCAAATAAGTTATCGGGAATCAGAAAACTGAATCAACTTAAATCAGAAATTATTTATCTTCCTATTACCACAGAAGTAATGTTAAAAGCAGCAGAATTATGGGCTGAAGTGAGAAATAAAGGTAAATCTACAGCAGATAATAAGGCTTTAGATGGTGATGTTATTTTAGCTGCTCAATCTATTTTAGTTGCTAATTATGGAAATGAGGTAATTATTGCCACGAGTAATAAAAAGCATCTTTCTCTTTTTATTGATGCTAGGGAATGGGGAGAAATTTAAAAGGTTTGAGCGATTCCTAGGTCGCGCTTCGCTATCACACTCCCTCAACTACCCAAACAGCAATTCCTAGGTCGCGCTTCGCTATCGCATCCCTTCAACTTTCCAAAAGCGATTCCTAGGTCGCGCTTACGCTATCGCACCCCCTCAATCTCCCAAACAGCGATTCCTAGGTCGCGCTTACGCTATCGCACCCTCTCAACCTCCCAAACAGCAGTCAAAGGTCTTGTTCTTTTTCGTCAGAGAAGCTAAGGTAGAGTTAAAATATAATACGCTTTATAAGCTTAGGTGTTGCAAATGGGTATCCTAGAGGCTATCAAACCTGGTTATTTTGAAGAATTTCGGCTTGAAGAAGCTCAATTATTCTTAGAGCAGTGTTTAGCCTGTGATTCTTCCAATGCTGAATTTTATGAATTTCTTGGAAATATTGCACAACGTCAAGGCATAAACATAGATCAGGTAAAATATAAGCTCTCGGAAACTCTTCAAGAATTTATAATTTTGTTTGAGCTTCAAGAACAGCTTGTTATTACAGGTTCACAAATCAAGGAGCTTACTAAACGTATTCCTGCTCCTGATTCTGAAAATAAATCAAAGCGTAGTTACGCGCTTGAAGAAAAATTCTTGGACATGGCTTTTCAGAAGTTTGTCGAAAGAGTTTCTGAAATTAATTATGTTCACTCCAGAATCGTAGAGAATTACTGGAACTATCTTCCTGAGAAGCTTCAGGATTTGATTTTGTTTGGTTATATCCAAGAATTATTGGCTCAAGGAAAATATTCTTTATCTGAACTTGGCATTTCTCAAGCTATTTGCAAAAAACACGAAGATTCGTTTTTGCAATTCAAGAGTTATCTTCTTAATGTATTGAGTGATTCAGATGTTGGTGTACGGTTACCTCAGTTAATAGATAAATATGAGCAAATAGTTTCTAATACGTCTGAAAATAATCCTACCCAGCAGAAAAAAACACCATGTAAGAGGTATAATTTGGAAGAGTTCTTAGTAAAAATAACTCCTCTAAATTCTCATGGTGAAAGTGACTGGGGTGAAGCAATTGGTAACGAAGTTTGGTAGTAAGGTATATGTGCCGGAGCGCGGCGACATTGTATGGCTAAACTTCAGCCCTCAAGAGGGGCGTGAACAGGCTAGTCATCGCCCCGCTTTAATTATTTCTCCTATGATATATAATGACTTAGGTCTTGCTCTAGTCTGCCCAATAACTAACAGTACAAAAGGTTATCCTTTTGAAGTTCCTATACCTAGCGGTATAAATACTACAGGTGTTGTTTTAGCAGATCATCTTAAAAGCATTGATTGGAAAGCAAGAAAAGCTGAATTTATTGAAAAAGTTTCAGTTGAATTTGTGACTGAAGTCATTAGTATATTATCTGTGATAATTCCCTATCCTCAGCAAGATTAAAAGTGTTTTAAGGACTGAGGAGAATAGCAATTAATAAAATACTAATATCACACTCCGTCAACCCCCCAAACAGAGATCGCATCCCCCCAAAAGCGATCGCACCCTTCAACCCCCAAACAGCGATTCCTAGGTCGCGCTTCGCTATCGCTATCCAGAGACAAAAGAAAAATGATACATTACGGAACGACTTGAAAAATACCAAATTGACGAAAATGATAATCAAATGAAAATGCTTGGATAATATCTAACTTTTCCATGATAATTTTACTACTACAATCTGTGAAACTCCATTCTTTGTCAGAATAATCACGAAAAATCTGCCAAGTTAGGCGAATATCTGCTTCTGTTAAATAATATATAGTTGCTAATTTACCTGAGAAGAAAGCTTCACCTAAAATAATTGCTCTTTTGGCTTCTCCTCTTGCTCTTAATAAAGTTAATGTTTCATCAATTACATAATCAGTTGTTACTAAAGAATCTGTATTATTAGTTAACCATAAAATAGCATTTTTATGGTTGGAATCTGAAGGAACAACACTAGCGAACCAAGCACCCGTATCTACAAAAATCATAACCTATTGACAATATAAAACTTGATCGTGATCTTTGCCGTCAAAAGGATCTGTTTTCCCCTCCAAAGGAAGTTCAGCAATCTCTTGTAAAATTTCTAATGTTTTTTTCTGTTGATAATTAGATTCTAGCGGAATGATAATTACTTGTACTTTACTTCCTTCTGCTAGTTTTATCGGTTGTGATAATCTCAATGTTCCTTGTTCATAAATGGCTTCTACTGGCATAGAATTTATCCTGGAATTTAATTATTTAAATTGTAGCACTATCTCCTAAATCTCATCATCCTCAAACAGCGATGCTTTTGGTTAGTGCTTCGCTATCGCACCCCTTCAACTCCCCAAATAGCGATTCCTAGGTCGCGCTTCGCTATCGCATCCCCTCAATTCCTCAAACAGCGATACCTTCGGAGTGCTTCGCTATCGCACTCCCTCAACCCCTCAAAATCTCTTTTTACCTCACGCAATGTCAAAAAAGTGGTATGATTAATTGGTAAGATAAATGAGTCATACATAATGATGAAAGTCACAATTAGTTTAGAAGAAGACATTCTCAGATTTATTGATCAACAGGCAAAAGGTAATCGTAGTGGTTATATCAATGCACTATTAGCAGAACAAAGACGCAAAATTTTAGAAGCAGAAATAATAGCTGCTCTCGAAGAAGATGCCAAAGATTTAGAATATCAAAATGAGATTTCTGCTTGGGATAATGTAGCTGGAGATGGTATTAATGCCAGAGGGTAATTTAACTTATAAACGGGGTGAAATTCGCTGGGTAAATCTTGATCCAACGGTGGGAGCAGAAGCACAAAAAATCCGTGCTTGTTTGATAGTTCAAAATGATATTATGAATCAATATGGATTATTAACTATTGTGATGCCATTTCGACCAGGAAGTAAGCAAGCTCCCTATATTGTCAATGTCAAAGCAACAGCAACTAATGGATTAGATAAAGATCGTTTTATTGATGTTGCTCAAATTCGTTCTGTTGATTATCGTCGGGTTTTAGGGTTGGTGGGGATTTTAGAAGTTGAATATTGGGAAGAAATTCGTGCTGCTTTGGATGTGGTTTTGGGATTTGGGGTTTAAGTTGAGCGAACTGACAAGTCAGCGCTTGCGCTATCGCAAACTGCTCCGCAAGAATCGCTCTCTTTCCCCAAAATCTCTTTTTTAACGAACCACAGAGTCACAGAGAACACAGAGTAAGAGCGATTCCTGCGGAGCGCTTCGCTATCGCACTCCCTCAACTTCCAAACAGCGATCGCACCCTTCAACTCCCCAAACAGCGATCGCATCCCTCAAATCCAAAAAGCGATTCCTACCTAGGTCGCGCTTCGCTATCGCACTCCTTCAAATCCCCAAACAGATATCGCATCCCTTCAACTTCCTAAACAGCGATCGCTATTCCACTTTACAAGAAAGAAAAGACAAGAAAGAAAAGTATTATATTACACCTGCTATTAGTTTCCAGCAAGGAGCTTCTCCTTCCCAATCATTGTGCTTCCAAGGCATACCCAAACTAACTGTTACTAGATAATAATCATCATCTGTGATTTCATATCCCGCTTCCAATTTTTCAACAAATATAGGATCGGTGATTTTAGCATTTGTCAACTTTTGACCATAAGCAGTTTCTAGTGTACCTTTCCAGTTATTTGCTCCGTTACACTGTACAGAAAAATTAACAACATGAATCAGTTGCAATGTACTTCTTTGTTCAAAAGGTAGAGAGTTTAGATAAGATGGTTCTACATATTTAATTGAGTTATGAAGAATATAGGAATTGTTACTACAATATTGAAACAAATCTTCTGGTTTTGCTTTACCTACGAGTTGCCATTTTTCCGGTAAGATAGTGAGGTTTTCACTTTCAAACCCAAAGTTTTCACCTGTGTCTGCTAGTGGAATCTCTAGAATGTCTAATAATTCTGGTTCTCTTCCCTCCACGAGTCTAATATCTCTTGGGACTCGACCATCATTATATTGATCACTTACAGGACGAATCCAATTACCAGTATCCAAATCAATCCCAGCAATGCAACGTTCTTGATTTTTCCAAGAATTAGCAAGACAGACAATTTTCTTCACAGATGACATATTTTGACATTTCCCCACTTGGTACTTAAATATTCTGCCACTAATCGGCGATGACAGTAATGGGGTTTGGCCTCGCTACACAAAAGACATCCACTATCTAATAGTTCTGGGCTAACTTTTTTTTCAATTTCTCTTTCTGTCATTAGATGAAGAAATTTCTGTTCATAAACTGACCACTCACCTTTATTTTTCTTATATTCATCTAAAATATCTTTTGTAGGTGCTAGTTCAAGAATATGGACGTATTCAATATTACCAAGCTTTTTCAGAAAATATTCTAAGTCTGTTTTCTTGGCAAATCCTGCTAATTGAGAGACATTATTCAATCGTGTATCAATAACGCGCTTAACGCCAGATTTAACAAGAGTATCAAAGAATTTCTGGGCAGTTTTTTGGGTAAAGCCGATTGTGAATAAGTCAACGCAATTACTCATATTCATTTCCTTTTTTTTCTACATAAGCAACTTCATCACTTTGCAATCTGTAAGCCTCTTTTATAGACTCTTCCCTTGAAAGTAAATTGGAAAGCTGAAGATTTTGTGAACTATTACCAAAGAGAGATAATTGAATTGGTGCTGCTGCAATAGCCAATTGCTTCAACCCATGTCTAGCCAATAATCTATCTTCAAGTTTATAATGTGATTCTAAGTCACCATTACTTTTAATATGATTGATTTCTAAATCATGCTCATTTCGTAAATGTTGACAAACTAAAATCGCACGATGACAAACAATAGGATCTTTTTCCGCACACATAAGAGCAACTCTATAATTATTTAACCCCTTCATTACACGTTTAATTCCTTCTGAAAATAATTCAGTAGCGGCAATTTTTTCATATACAGCTTTACCATCAACATAACATTCTGGGTCTTTTGGTCTAGCACCTAGTTCTTTTCCCAAAAATACATATTTCATTTTTGTACTTCTAAGTGAGTTTTCTATCTGTATGCGGTTAAAATGAGGTAAGTAGCAACTGTAAGGATGCGATCGCACGTCTGCCAATGCTGTAACATTATGCTCCAGTAAAAGCTCAATAAAAGTTTCTATACTATGATTTGAATGACCAATAGTAAACAGTTTCATATATTTATAGGATCATCTTTTTTGTGAAGTCCTCTAAGAGATATCGTAAGAAACAAAACTCTCTGCTCCTCTGCGTGGGTAAGGGCATAGCAATGATATACCCTTAACTCCTAACTATAACCTAAAGTTGCTTCACCTCACTAACCAACTTAGCCACCATATCCTTAGCGCTACCAAACAACATCGTCGTTTTAGCCTTATAAAACAACTCATTATCAACACCAGCAAAACCAGCACTCATACCGCGCTTAATCACAATAGTTTGCTTTGCGCGATCAACCTCCAAAATCGGCATTCCATAAATAGGACTATTCACATCACTACGCGCCGCCGGATTGACGACATCATTAGCACCAATCACCAACGCCACATCAGCCTGTTCAAACTGGGGATTAATATCCTCCATATCATACAACTGCGTATAAGCTACATTAGCCTCAGCCAATAATACATTCATGTGTCCCGGCATTCTTCCCGCCACCGGATGTATCGCATATTTAACATCCACACCCATGCGCTCTAATTGATCAGCCAACTCGCGGACGCTATGCTGGGCTTGAGCAACCGCCATACCGTAACCTGGGACAATCACCACAGAACGCGCATAACCCAACATCATCGCCCCTTCTTCCGCATCAATACTGCGAACAGTTTGATTACTTGCACCAGCCGCCGCCCCACCAGTAGCAGTAGAAACTGAACCAAAAGCACTAAATAGGACACTGAATAAAGACCGATTCATGGCCTTACACATAATCTCAGTCAAAATCAGACCGGAAGCGCCCACCAAAGCCCCAGCGATGATTAACATATTATTCATCACCACAAAACCCGCAGCCGCCGCAGCCACACCTGATAGAGAGTTTAACAGCGAAATTACCACAGGCATATCACCGCCACCAATAGGCAGTACAAACATCACCCCTAACACCAAAGAGACAGCCACCACCGCTAAAAAGATGGGTAAGCTATCCGGTGACATGATTAAATAGGCACTTCCCGCTAAATAAGCACCTAACAGCAACAGGTTAACAGGTTGTTGCAAAGGAAAGGTAATCGGAGTACCACGGACTAAACCTTGTAATTTGGCAAAAGCCAGAAAACTACCGGTTAATGTCACACCACCGATTAACACATCCAATAACATGGAAATGTTAACATCGAGGGGGATAGGTTGAGAACTTCCTAACAACCGCCAAAATTCAGCCACAGCGATAAGTGCAGAAGAAGCGCCACCCAACCCGTTGAGTAAGCCCACCATTTGGGGCATTTGGGTCATTTCCACCTTATAAGCGATAACAGCGCCAATAATAGAACCAATAGCCAAACCTACCAAAATCATCTCGTAATTTAATACTTTCTGATCTAGCATTGTGGCAACAATAGCTAATAACATTCCCACCGCAGCGACAAGATTACCGTTTCTGGCTGTAGCTGGAGAACCGAGTTTTTTCAAACCGAGAATAAATAAAGATGCAGCGACTAAATACGTTAGCTGAATCCCAGTTGGTAAAAAGTCGCTCATGCTTTAATTTCCTTTTTTTTAAACATTTGCAACATTCTGTCAGTGACTAAAAAACCACCGACAACGTTAACCATTGCCAATATCACCGCAATTAAACCGAGAATTACAGATAAATTGGTGTTTTTTTCCCCAGCAGCGAGAATTGCACCAATTACCGAAATACCGGAAATAGCATTTGAACCCGACATTAAAGGAGTGTGAAGAGTGGGGGGAATTTTGTTAATAACTTCAAAGCCGATAAAAGAGGCTAAGACAAGTACAAATAAAGCTGGAACTAATGCTTCTGTCATGTTAATTTTGGATTTTGGATTTTTGGCTCAAGCAGAGAGAAGACTTACACAACAAACGGAAAATCTCTCTTAACATCTTCTTCCTTCGTGTTCTTCGCTCCTTCGTGGTTCATTCAATCTATATTTAATTAAACCGCTACCGCTTGCAAAGCATCCTTTACTCGTTGATTTCTAATTTCCCCACCATGAGTAACACAAGCAGCATCAACAATGTCATCACTAAAGTTGATTTGTAATGCTTTATCTTTAATCAACAGTTGCATTAATGAAGTAATATTCTTTGCATAAAGTTGACTAGCGTGTACTGGCATAGATGAGGGTAAATTAATTGGTCCAATAATGGTTACACCGTTCCAAATAATATCTTTACCTGCTTCTGTACAAGCGCAGTTTCCACCTTGGTCAGCAGCTAAATCTACAATTACTGAACCTGGTTTCATCTGCGCTACCATTTCTTCTGTGACGAGAATGGGCGCTTTTCTGCCTGGTACTTGGGCTGTGGTAATTACTATATCGGCGTTTTTGACATGGTGAGCGACTACTTCCTGGGTGCGTTGTTTACTGGCTTCGGATATTTCTTTGGCGTAACCACCCGCTGCAACGGTTTCTTCTTCGAGTTTGACTTCGACGAATTTCGCTCCTAAGCTTTGCACTTCTTCTTTGACGGCTGGACGGATATCAAAGGCTTCTACTACTGCTCCTAGTCTCCGGGCGGTAGCGATCGCTTGCAATCCTGCCACACCTGCACCCATAATAAATACTTTAGCTGGGGGAATAGTCCCCGCCGCAGTGGTTAACATGGGAAAATATTTCGGTAATGCCGCCGCCGCAATCAATACGGCTTTATAACCCGCTAGTGAGGCTTGGGAGGACAAGGCATCCATGCTTTGCGCTCTGGTGGTACGGGGGATTAATTCCATACTCAAAGCTGTAATTTGCCGATTTGCCAATTGTTGGGCAATTACGGGATTTCCCAGGGGATCAAGGAAGCTAATTAATACAGAGCCTGATTTAAGTAATTCAATTTCTGTCCGGCCATCTTCTCTGGTTTGTGGTGGGCTAACTTTGAGTAAAATGTCAGCTTCACTCCATAATTGGGCAGAATCATAGCTAATTTTAGCACCTGCGGTTTCATAATCAGCATCACTGAAAAATGCTTTTTCTCCCGCTCCTGCTTCTACCCAAACTTCTAGACCTTGTTTGACTAATTTGGCTACGGTATCGGGAATTAAAGCTACACGCCGTTCACAAACTTCTATTTCTTTAGCAACTGCTATTCTCATGCAATCTCCTAGATGTAAATACTTAACATTACCCGTTAACTCTGAATACTTTTTTAATTAAATTAGTATCATTTAGTTGATGGGATGATTAACCATGAATTACCTTTGTAGATAGAATTTTCAACTTTTTGTTTTTGCTATTTTTGTTCTCTATTCACAACTTCAACCTGACAATATGCAGATAGAGCAATCCTCAATGATTCTTGAAAAATAGTAAATAGTGGAGGTATTGCTCAGTTTAAGCGGTTTTTGGTGGGCATTGCCCACCCTACTTATAGTATGGCTACGCCACGCAAGCTATCAAAAATCAAATAAGAGTCTTATATCATCCTGACAAAATAGCTATAAGTAAAATTAGTTATCGCACATCCTATGCCGATATCTACATTTTGGATATTGTTCTTTAGATTATTTTATATTTGGGGAAAATCTCACTCTGGAATTTTTAATTATTTAAAATATACTTGAATGTTCATAATTAGCCATAAAAATTATCTTTTAGATCATCAGATTAACTCTAAATAACAATAATCTTCGTTTTTGGAGAGAATTTTTGACTGAAAATGGCACTTTCATTTCTAACTAACGTCTATTGTCAAGCATATAGTAGTAAAGTTTAGTTACAAATACTAACGGTTAGTTACAAACAATCAAGGAAACCTAATTTATGAAACGCCTACTTTCTGCCTTAGCTGTCACTAGCTGTTTATTAACAGGTGTAGTAACTCCAATTTTAGCGCAAAGCTTACCTGGAATTACACTTTTTAGCGGTGTTAAAGGCGACTATCAACTGCCCTATCGCTTAGATTTTGGCGGACAAACTAATAGCACTGATCGTTATATATTAAGAGTTCCCGCCCAAAAAATGAAATTGGCAGTTGCTCAATTTGCCATTAGCTATCCTGATTATTATAAGGGAACTTTTGATCCGAAAAGTATTGAAGTCCTAGTTAAAGGTAAAAAAGTCCCTCTATCTGAAGTCAAATGGGATAAGGAAGGCCGGGTAATTCAAATATTTCCTGAAGAACCAATTCCCGCCGGTCGCAAAGTAGAGTTAGTCTTATCCAACGTTGAAAATCCAGCCTTTGGGGGGGTGTTTTATTTCAGATGTCAAGTTCTTTCCCCAGGTGATGTGCCATTATTGCGTTATCTTGGTACATGGATTATCAGTATTACCTAAGAAGGGAACAGGGAACAGGTTATATGTTATTACTAATGACCAATGACCAATGACCAATAACTCTATCCAGAAATATGTTTTATTGCCTGTAAAGTGGTAAAATATGAGATTGTGACTTTTTATGAAAATCGCCTAATAGGAGAACAGTATGCAAAGCACACTAGGCGGCACTTGCCGTAAAAGAAAAAGAACATCAGGATTTCGGGCTAGAATGCGGACACCAGACGGCAGAAACGTGATTAGTGCTAGAAGAAGAAAAGGACGGCATCGTTTGAGTGTTTAGGGTAAAATTCAACAATTAAGAACTGTTGTGGCTTTGCCCAAAGCATATCGTCTCAAGTCCCGTCAGGATTTTCAGGCAGTTTTCCGGGAAGGAATTCGGCGACATAGTTCTCATTTCACTCTGAGAGCTTTAAAACCTCCTCTTTCTACAGAACCTTCTTTGGATACTGCCCCTCCGGCTACAAAAATTGGTATTGCCATTAGTACAAAAGTCAGTAAACGCGCCGTTGTTCGCAACAAAATAAAAAGGCAAATGACAGCAGCATTACATCAATTGTTGCCAGAATTAGTCCCAGGATGGCGGCTAGTATTAATTGTGAAAACAACAACAGCAAAATCTGAGTGCGAAACCCATAAATTTCTGCAAGAATTAAAGCAGTTGTTGGCACAAACTGAGGTATTAAATGGGAATTCGTGAAGAAGTTTATTATGAGGGTGGTCCCCACATTGGGGATTTGATTATCAACCTACTAATTGGACTAACGGTGGTGGGTATCCCCCTAGCTGTTGGGGCAATAGTCAGGGCTGTGTGGCTACGTTTCCGCATCACAGACCGACGGGTATGTGTGACGGGAGGTTGGATGGGACGCGATCGCTATGATGTAATTTATTCAGAAGTGATGAAAGTTGTCAAAGTTCCTCGTGGCATTGGTCTATGGGGAGATATGGCAATTACCCTCAAAAATGGTACTCTCATAGAAATGCGGGCTGTTCCTAACTTTCGGGCAGTCTATGACTACATTAATGAAAGAGTTGCTGCGAAAAATCCCCAATATAGCAGTTCTAAATAAGTCATTTGTCCAAAGCGTTAAAATTCACATTTTTAGCTAATGTGCTGCTATCCTTAGCTTGCGTAGCTTGTGGATAGTCACAGCAATGCTTAACAAAAACCTCTACAATATAGAGCAAAAGCTTAGGAGAGAACCGCCTCTAGCATAGAAAGGCAACTAACTATAGTCAGAGGATAGGCTCAATTAAGCCTCCCACTCCTGAACGGGGTGAGAATGTCAAAGTACCGCAGGTTGAATTCACAAATAATGGATTTTGGTATTGGGTTTCTCTCAAACAACGTGATGTTGCCAATCATAGACCTTTTCTATGGTTTTGTCCCTAGTTATGGGTTGGCGATAGTAGCATTAACATTAATTATCCGCTTTGCACTCTATCCTCTGAGTGCCGGCTCTATCCGCAGTATGCGGCGGATGCGAGTCGTGCAGCCTCTCATGCAAAAGCGCATGGCAGAAATCAAAGAACGTTATAAAGACGATCAGCAAAAGCAACAAGAGGAAATGCTCAAGGTCCAAAATGAATTTGGTAATCCCTTAGCAGGATGTCTGCCTCTACTCTTGCAAATGCCAGTATTATTAGCGCTGTTTGCCACTTTGCGGGGTTCACCTTTTTCCGGAGTTAACTACTCCGTTAACTTGCAAATCTTCCCTGAAGAACAAATCGAACGCATTCAACCCCAAGCCTTTGCTACTTCCCCACAAAATATTTACATTGCTGATGGGGAACACTCTCCCATCTCTGCCATCTTACCGGGTGGTAATAAGTTAACAGTGGGAGAAAAAACTAAGATTCAATATCAAACCGTAGAAGGTAAATCATTTGATTCGCTCTTAGTAGAACACCCAGAAGCTAAGTTAACTCCTGAATGGAAAATCATGAAAGGGGAAGAACGGGTCAAAATTGATGCCGAAGGTAATATAGAAGCCTTAGAACCCGGAGACGTGACCATTCAAGGCACAATTCCCGGACTAGCAGCAGACAAAGGATTTCTTTTTATAGATGCTTTGGGTAGAGTCGGCGCTATTGATCCTGATAACACAGTTCATTGGGATATTGTGGGAATGATTGTCTTCTTTGGCATCAGCCTTTATGTCAGCCAAATGCTGTCTGGGCAAAATTCCAGCGGTGGCAACCCTCAACAAGATACAGTCAACAAAATTACCCCTGTGCTCTTTTCTGGGATGTTTTTATTCTTTCCCCTCCCGGCTGGGGTACTCATGTATATGGTAATTGGTAATGTTTTCCAAACCGTCCAAACCTATATCCTCTCCCGTGAACCTCTACCAGAAGAAATTCAAAAAATCGTAGACTTACAGGAGAAAGAAGCACAAACCATAGACGTAAAAGCGTTGCCATTTGAACCCAAAAGTTCTAAGAAAAAGGCTACTGGTTGATTATGAGCGACATTTCTATGCAAAGTAGTGAACAATGGTTACAGAATTTGCTACTTCTGATTGGTGTATCTACTCAAGTACGGGCTAATTTAGAAACTACCCCATCTTCTGAGCAAGATGTACCAGCAGGAGAAAGCTACTGGTTGACAATAGAGCAAACCAATTTAACATCAGAACAAATTAGAATTTTAATTGGTGCTGGTGGTTCGGTGATAGATGGAATTCAGTATCTAGCAAATTCCATTCTCAACTTGAATCAACCAGAGGAAAATCAGATAGCCTACACAATTGAATTGAGTGGTTATCGTGCCCGACGAGAATCTGAAATCCGGACTCTAGCAGAAAATGCTGCCGCAGAAGTCCGTTTTTCTGGCAGAGAGGTAGAACTTCAATCTCTCAGTTCTTTAGAACGTCGACAAATTCACACGTTGTTGCAGGAATGTTCTGATTTAGAAACCTTCAGTCGTGGTAAAGAACCCTATCGTCATTTAGTTGTTCGTCAAGCTGTTACACCGTAATTAGGTAATAGGGAATAGGGAACAGGGAACAGACAAGAATATTACCAGTTACCAATTACCCATTACCTATTACCCAAGATTAATTTTTTTGTAAGGGTATTTCACAAATCCTATGGACGCTATTTTTATTCCGCAGCTAACCAAAGCCCCGGAGCGGACAGAGGAAATTCAAGTTCAAGAGTTTCTGCCTGGACTCTCAACATTGACACCAGTTCGTGGAGTTATCCAAGTTAAACATCAGGGTAATTATTTAGAAGTTTCGTCTCAGGCAGAAGCAATTGTTACTTGTACCTGCAATCGCTGTTTGCAGCAGTATAATCATCGTCTGGTTCTCAATACTCAAGAAGTAATTTGGTTAGATGAAACCGCTAATCAAACAGAAGATTTGCCTGTAGAAATGGAAGTTGCTGTAGAAGATCTACTGGAAACTTTAGCGCCTGATGGTCATTTTGATCCCGGTGAATGGCTCTATCAGCAGATGTGTTTAGCATTGCCCCAGCGTCAATTATGTAATCTTAACTGTCCAGGTATTGCCACTACTAGTGTTTCAGAACAACCTATTGATAGCCGTTGGGCTTCATTAAATGCGCTGAAAACACAACTTCCAGATAATTAATAAATTTACTACTGGGTGCGTTATGGTGTAATTCTTTAGAGACTTTCAATTAAAAAAATATCCTAAAATTTCTTGTGGTGTGGGGATCTGGTCCCCTAATAATACAAGGAGGGAACCAGATGCCCATGCCACAATGGATCATCTTTTTTGTGTAGTTCTCTTATGGTTTATTGACACTCTCAGAGAACCAAGCCTCTGAGATTCTTTAATTTAAGAGGTTGTTTGATAGCTTGCGTGGCGTAGCCATAAAGTGTTTCGCTGTGACTTTAGTTAGGTACTTTTATATCCCCCTTAACTCCCCTTAGAGGTTGTTTGATAGCGTAGCGTGGCGTTAGCCATAAAGTATTAAATAGAACCAGTAATCTTCAAAAACCTAACCCCCCTGCCCCCTTCCCTACGTTAGCGCAGCGTGCCGAAGGCTGGGAAGGGGGGTTTCAAAGCCTCTCCCCGAAGCGGAGAGAGGTTTACAAGAGGGGTTAATTTATACCTTGAAAACTTTTAAAACATCCTCTTATATGAAATTACGATTCTAATTTAGATATCGTTTTAATTGTCAATTCCTGCACATTATTAAACACTATCTTTGCCCCAGCTTGTATGAGCTTTTGGGTATAAGCTTCCCGGATTTCTGCTATTTCCTGAACGTGGGGAGGTAATACCCCAACACTTAACCAAGTCCGAGAATTATCTACAGCTTTGGCTTTTTCCACAGTGTGCATATCTGCTACAGTATCACCCACATAGACAACTGTTTTTTTTTGATTACTACCATTTTCTAATATATTAATAGTAGCAAAAAGTCCAGTAGGATCAGGTTTACCAGGTGCGTCTTCCATAGCAATTAATATAGGAGACTGTAAACCTAAGCGTTTTTCTAAAACGTAGTTAGCACTCAAGCGAGTAGCGCCACTGAAAAAACCCCAAGCAATACCAGATTTTGTTAGTTCTTGAAAATAACTAGGTTGTGTTAATAAAGGTTCATCACAAATATAGCCATTCCAATTTTCGGTATCTGTACCGCGATAACGGCTTTGAAAATAAGTAACAATATTTTGATAATCTAATGGCAATTTTTCCCGGTTTTGTCCTTGATTAACAAAATGGCGATAAATTAATTCTTGGGAAGCTTCCCAATCGTTATTCCAAATTCCTTCAGATTTGAGATTATCAATGTCTGTTGGTGTGGGACGATAGGCTTGAGTGGTAAAGTATTCTACAGTATCGGATATAGCGCGACGATATGAGCAACTAACGTCACGGATAACCCCGTCTATATCAAATACAACTATCGCTTTTGTGCTTTCGGTCATAGAAGGAATTGGAAAAGTAGAATGTACAAAATTTCATAGTAATCCTAAACAGAATTATAGCGGTATGCACTGGAATGAGATCCAAACTTATTCATTTTCATCTGCGTTTATCTGCGTTTATCTGCGTTCAATGATTCTTGAGAATAATGGTAACTATCGTTGTCCTAATTAACATCCTTATTTCCCTCAGCCTCCTTTACTTAGCTCAACAATTACGAAAAGCAAAAGATGCTCTAGCATTGATAACAGATATATTTAATCAATATGAACGTGCTAGTTATGCAGCCTTACATACAGCGCCAGCTAATATTCATCTAGCTCAAGAAAAGATTCAGAATCTCCGTCTAGAGAAGCAAATACTTAAACAGCAAACTCAACAATTACGGCAAATTCTCAGTCTCATTGTCCTAGTTAAGCAAATTTCCCAAGGATCATTGTCGTTTCCATATCTAAAATCGAAAAATCCGAGTAAACTGGGGTAGAATCTTTAGAGTCATCAATTATGCTTAAGCGTTCTAAATTCGAGACTACGCAGTCTCAAATCATGCACCGTTCAGAAGAACTAATTAGTGCTGCGTCAAATCGCTATCGCATTACGGTGCAAGTTGCAAATCGTGCCAAACGGCGACGTTATGAAGATTTTGAAAATAACGAAGATTCAATCATGAAGCCTGTACTCAGAGCAATTATCGAAATGTCTGATGAATTAAATCAACCAGAAATTATCGGCGAACTCTAATTTAAAGGTATTTGGCGACTAGAAGTCGCTACTACGCAAGCAAAGTCCACCTGCGTGGACTCTCTAAATTTAACCCACGGAGGTGGGTTTTGTCTGTGTAGTTCCGTGACTTCTAGTTGCCCTTTTCCGGTATTTTGGATTGAGCAAATTTGGGAAGGGAATATGGCGGATAAAAACTTAGAAGATTTAATTGTTAAAATTGCCAAAAAGGTGATTAAAAAAGAGATCAAAAATGGCAGTCAGGATAATTTGTCCATCGTTTCTAGTGAGTCTAATTCTCCATTAGACAACTGGCAAAATCCAGACACCACAGAAGAACTTATTGATGATTTACAGATTATTCCTTACACCAGATTACCTGATCAAGAAGATATAGAACTTGAGCGGAAATTACGAGAACTCAAGTTTAAACAAGAATTGAGAAAAGATTGGATTTCCTTTTTAGTGAAAGATATAATCGTCTATTCTACAACCATGATTTTTATTTTGGTACTTATTGGCTTTTATTTATTTCGGATTAATTGACAGTAAATATCCCCTAACTTTAAATAAATGTATATGTTGTATATAGCGGTTCTCGGTCGGATGAAATACAATCAAGGGCGGGGAAACCCCGCCCCTACAGGGTTTTTAATTTAATAACTGTATCTCATCTAAGTGCATACCGCTATAATCCTTGTAGAGACGTTTAATTTAACATCTCTACTTATTTAATATTATTGATTATTCATTAATCATCATTGATTCTAATGGAACTACCGCAGTTGGTAAATGTTTATTCATCCAATTAACTAAATCAGTGATTACCTGAAGATAATTAATATCGTAATGTAAATCATGATAGCCCCCAGGGTATTCAATTCTTAACTTATCTGGATAGATAACATTTTGATAAAAAATTTCACTTCCTGCTGGTAAAGCAATTCTATCAGCGCTACCATGTAAAATTAACAGCGGTACTTGCCATTTTTCAGCATGAGTATGAATCCAATCCACTGTAGCAAAGAACTCTGTAGATAACCTAGCAGTGGCGAGAGTATGGCGTAATTTATCTTGAGTATAGGAATCTAAAATTTTCTGATCTCGTGAACCTGCGCTGAAATCCAAGCCAATATTCAAGGAAAAACGCGGCCACACTTGGGAGAGCAACTTACCTAAAATTACGCGACTCAGGGGTACTCCCACCTTACCAATGCTAGGTGCAAAAGCAATCACACCTGATAACGCAGATTTATCTTGTACATAACGGAGAGTATAATCTAATGCAATTACTCCCCCCAAACTATGCCCAAATAGAAAAATTGGACATCCTGGTTGTTGCTGTCGAATCAAATTGAGGAAAGTTTGTAAGTCATCACGAAATTCAGCCCAGGTATTAATGTAACCTCTTTGACCTTCTGAACGTCCGTGACCGCGTAAATCAAAGCCATAGATAGCATATTCTTTCGGTAATAAATGCTCAACTATAGTCTTGTAAAGTCCACTGTGTCCTCCAAGTCCATGGACAATGACTAAGATTCCTTTGACTTCACCTCCAGGATGCCAGCTTTGGTAATACAAATCAAGCCCACCAACACCTAGAAATTTTCCTTCTTTACGAGATACAATCGCGTCGCTGTGATAAATCATAAAGTTATTTTTTATTGCTTTGATCAGTAATTTACCAGCTTATTAACGTATATTATAAAGAAAATTGTTTCTAACTATAGGAAGAAATACAGATAATTTCTCTAAAAATTATTATACATAGATATTCTATAGAACTCCTATTTGATTTTTGAACATATACGTAGGGTGGGCATTGCCTAGTGTGTTAATTCTGTGAATCCTTTACCCCCGCGAAGCCTAATTAATTCTGTTTGATTACTTGTTAAGTTTTATTAAATTAAATTAAGCAACCTTAAAACATAGATAGATAGACGGATCAGGGGTAATCTGAGGATGGTAAGCTGTAGAGTGAAATATACAACTGACTTAGGACGAAGTGTTAAATGGGTGTTTCCTCAACGGCTCCTCTCCTGCTTCGGGCTGCTCGTGGTGAACAAGTAGATCGTCCCCCTGTATGGATGATGCGACAAGCGGGACGCTATATGCAGGCATATCGGGATTTGCGGGAAAAATATCCTTCATTCCGCGATCGCTCGGAAATTCCCGAAGTAGCAATAGAAGTTTCCCTCCAACCCTGGAGAGCTTTCCAACCCGACGGAGTGATTTTATTTTCCGATATTGTCACCCCTTTACCAGGGATGGGGATTGACATGGATATTGCGGAAGGGAAGGGACCGATTATTTATTCGCCCATACGCAATCAAGCACAAATTGAAAAACTGCGTCCCCTAGAGCCAGAAATAGCCCTACCGTTTATCAAAACCATATTAGGAGCATTACGCTCTGAAGTAGGTAATCAATCAACCGTGTTAGGCTTTGTGGGCGCACCTTGGACATTAGCAGCTTATGCGGTGGAAGGTAAAGGTTCTAAAACCTATTCCATCATCAAAAACATGGCTTTCTCAGATCCGACAATTTTGCATCAGCTATTAACTAAATTAGCTGATTCAATAGCTGATTATGTGCGTTATCAAATTGACTGCGGCGCTCAAGTTGTGCAAATGTTCGACTCTTGGGCAGGACAATTAAGTCCTCAAGATTATGATACCTTTGCTCTACCTTATCAGAAAATGGTATTCGAGAAAGTCAAAGCAACTCATCCTGACACACCATTAATTTTGTTGGTGACAGGTAGTGCCGGACTTTTAGAAAGAATGGCTACCTCTGGTGCGGATATTATTACTATAGACTGGACAGTAGATATGGCAGATGCCAGAGCCAGATTAGGTAAGCACGTAAAAGTACAGGGTAATCTTGATCCAGGTGTGTTATTTGGTTCTAAGGAATTTATCCGCGATCGCGTTTTGGACACCGTTCGCAAAGCTGGTAACTGGGGACACATCCTCAATCTCGGCCATGGTGTACTTCCAGAAACACCAGAAGAAAATGTTGCTTTCTTCTTTGAAACAGCGAAAAACCTCACCGCTTTGGTATAATCTGTAGGGTGGGCAATGCCCACCTGATGCTTAATTACAAATAAATCAGGATTAATATTTTTAATATTAAAACTATCATCACTATTTTCCCCTTATGCTAATTGTTCCTGGGTATCAAAACTTTGTGTTAATCTATGAAAGTGCTAATTCCTTAGTTTATCGAGCTAACCGCACCATAGATAATCGATCAGTTATTCTGAAGCGGTTACAACAAAATTATCCTACTCCCGCAGAATTAGTTCACTATAAACAAGAATATGAAATTACTCATAACCTAAATATAACAGGTATTTGCCGTTCTTTAAGTTTAGAAAAATATCAGAATAGCTTCGTAATTATTTTTGATGATTTCGGTGGTGAATCATTAAAGAAATGGATGGAAAAGCGCACTTTTAATTTAAAAGAATTTTTGCAAATTGCTATTGCTACAACAGATAGTTTAACTCAAATTCATAGAGCAAATATTATTCACAAAGATATTAACCCAGCAAATATTGTTTATAACTTTGATACTCAGGAAATAAAAATTATTGATTTTGGTATTTCTACCCTATTAACAAAAGAAAATCCCATCCTGAAAAATCCTCACATTTTGGAAGGGACACTTCCCTATATGTCTCCAGAACAAACAGGAAGAATGAATCGGAGTTTAGATTATCGTACAGACTTTTATTCATTAGGTGTCACCTTTTACGAACTTTTAACAAATCAATTACCTTTTGACACAACCGATGCTTTAGAATTATTGCATTGGCATATTGCTAAACAAGCCTTATCCCCTTCACAACTTAACCCAGAAATTCCTGAAATCATCTCAGATATAGTTCTCAAATTGATGGCAAAAACTGCCGAAGAACGTTATCAAAGTGCCTTGGGAATTAAAGCAGATTTAGAAAATTGTTTAAAACAACTGCAAAACAATGGTAGTATTGCTAGTTTTCCGATAGGTAATCAAGATATATCTGATAAATTTCAAATTCCTCAACAACTTTATGGTAGAGAAACAGAAATTAACACATTGCTACAAGCTTTTGAAAGAGTCAGTATTAATGCTAGTGAATTGATGTTAATTAACGGCTATTCAGGTATTGGTAAATCAGCATTAGTGCAAGAAATATATAAACCAATTACACAAAAACGCGGTTATTTTATCGCAGGTAAATTTGACCAATTTCAACGTAATGTACCCTACGCAGCCATAGTTACAGCATTTCAAAGTTTAGTCAAATTATTATTAACAGAAAGTGCAGAAAAATTAGCCCATTGGCAAAAAATAATTTTAGCATCTCTAGGAGTTAATGCACAGATAATCATAGATGTAATTCCTGAAGTAGAATTAATTATTGGTCAACAACCAGATGTCCCAGAATTAGGGCCAGCAGAAGCCCAAAATCGCTTTAATCTTGTATTTCAAAACTTCATTCATATCTTCTGCACAGAAAAACATCCTTTAGTAATTTTTCTGGATGATTTACAATGGGCTGATGCTGCAACAATCAAATTAATAGAATTAATTATAGCAGATACAAGTATTAAATATTTATTTTTAATTGGAGCATATCGAGATAATGAAGTTACAGCATCTCATCCTTTAAAGATCATGTTAGATAGTGTATCTAAGTTAGGTAAACAGATTAATTATTTAACTTTAAACCCTTTAAATCAAAATCATATTAATCAACTTATTGCTGATACTTTATATAAGGATGAAAATTCAGTTCAACCTTTAACAGAACTAGTAATTAATAAAACTAAAGGTAATCCTTTTTTTGTTAATCAATTTTTAAAGACATTACATCATGAAAATTTACTATCTTTTGATTTTAATAGTGGAAATTGGCAATGGAATATTACCCAAATTCAAGAACAAGACATTACAGATAATGTAGTAGAATTAATGATTGGTAAATTAAGAAAATTGCCAGAATCTACTCAAATTGTCTTACAATTAGCATCTTGTATAGGTGCGAATTTTGACTTAAATACAATCGCTATTGTTTGTGAAAAATCAGCCCAGGATATTTTTGCAGATTTATTAGTAGCAGTTAAATCAGAATTAATTATAGCGACTTCTGAAGTAGATTATGAATTATTGATCCAAGATTATAAATTTTTACATGATCGAGTACAACAAGCAGCTTATGCTTTAATTACTGACAACAAAAAACAAGGAGTTCATTTAAAAATTGGCCGCTTATTATTAAAAAATACCAAAAATGAAGAAGTAGAAATTAAGATGTTTGATATTGTTAATCATTTAAATCAAGGTTTACAATTGATTAGCGATCGCTCAGAAAAAAATACAATTATTGAACTTAACCTTAAAGCTGGTAAAATTGCTCGCAGTTCCACAGCTTATGAATCAGCAAGTCAATATTTACAACAAGGAATAGAACTTTTACCCGAAAATTCTTGGCAAAATTTTTATGAAATAACATTTCAATTATATTTTGAACAAGCCCAATGTCAATACTTACTTGGTCATCCCGAACAAGCTGATCAACTATTTACTATTACCCTAGAAAATACCAAATCAAATCTACAAGCAGCAGATATATATGATATTCAAATGCAAATTTACTTCACACAAGGAAAATTTGCCGATGGAGTGCGGATAGGAAAACAAAGTTTAAAAATGTTTGGTATTATCATTGCTGATAATGATACGGAAATCATCAATCAAGAACAACAAGCATATCAAGAAGTAGAGTTTTTATTGCAGTCAAAAACTACCGATGATATTCTTAATAAAATAGCAATGAATGATCCAGAGAAAAAAGCCTGTATGCAGCTAATTGTTTTCATGTGGGCCCATGCTATGTTATTGACTCAATACCATCTTTTAAACTTAGTTACCTTACTCATGGTAAAAATCTCCCTCACAGATGGTAACAGCGATATTTCTGGTTATGGTTACTCCTGTTATGGAGGTATGTTAGCAGCTAAAGGAGAATATAGTTTAGCTTATGAATATGGATTATTATCTTTAAAATTAACCGAAAAATATCACAACATAGTATTTAAAGGTAAAGTTCTTAATTATTTTTGCCACTTTATTAATCCCTTTAAACGTCATCTTCAAACTAATGTTGATCTTTATCTCACATCTTATCAAGCTTGTTTAGAATGTGGAGATGTAGTTTATGGTGTTTGGGCGGCATTTTTCTATGTTTGGAATAGATTTTTAAAAGGAGATTTACTTACTGAAGTTAATGAACAAACTCACAATTATTATCATTTTATCTGCCAAACTAAAGACTGGAATATGTTAAATGTATTACTCTTACAAAGAGGAATAGTTTTAAATTTACAAGGAATGACCACAAATGTTAACTCATTAAGTTATGATAATTTTGATGAAGATGAATGTTTAGCAAATTTTCAAACTAATCAATTTGCTTTTGGGTTAGCTTATTATACCCTCTATAAAATACAAATTTTATTTCTTAACTCAGAATACTCAGCCGCTTTAACATTAGCGGAAAATAATTATCAAATTATTACAGCATTTAGTAGCTTTTTTATAGTCACAGAATTTTATTTTTATTATTGTTTAACCTTAATTGGTATTTATCCAAGCCATGATGAAAAAGATAAATTATGGCAAAATATTATAGATATTCATAGCAAAATTAAAACATGGTCTGATGAATGTCCAGAAAATTTCTACCATAAATATACATTAGTTTCTGCGGAAATTGCCCGAATTTCCGCAAAACCTTTAGATGCAATGCAATTATACGATCAAGCTATTTATTCAGCCCGTAACCATGAATTTATCCAATATGAAGCCTTAGCTAATGAATTAGCAGCAAAATTTTGGCTAGAAAAAAATAAAGAAGAATTTGCCCAATTATATCTTAAAAAAGCTCACTATAGCTATAAACGTTGGGGAGCTAAAGGTAAAGTAGAAGTTTTAGAAGCAAAATATCCCCAATTATTTACTAAAATATCTCTAAATGAAATAGATAGAAATACTATTACTTCTAGAATATCAACTACCAATAAATCAGGAGATTTATTAGATATTACCACAGTTATGAAAGCATCAATAACCATTTCTGGAGAAATAGTTATTGATAAATTATTATCTAGCTTAATGAAAATTCTCTTAGAAAATGCTGGGGCTGAAAAAGGTTTTTTGATTTTACCCAAGCAAGGTAAATTATTTATTGAAGCTGAAGGTTATATAAATAAAGAAGGTATCAATATTTATCAATCTCTTGCTATAGAAAATTGTCAATTATTATCAGAATTAATTGTTAATTATGTTACTAGAACCAAAGAAAGTATAGTTATCAATGATGCTAGTTATGAAATTCAATTTAATCATGATCCTTATATTCAAAAAAATCAAACAAAATCTATTTTATGTGTACCATTAATTAATCAAGGTAAACTTATTAGTATTGTTTATTTAGAAAATAATCTCACTACTGGAGCATTTACACAAGAGAGAGTAGAAATTATCAAACTATTATCAGGACAAGCTGCTATTTCTCTGGAAAATGCTAGATTCTATAACAGAATGGCAGAACTTAACAAAGCTTATGAAAGATTTGTTCCTCGTCAATTTCTGCAATTTTTGCAAAAAGAAAGCATTCTTGATGTGCAGTTAGGTGATCAAGTTCAGTTAGAAATGTCGGTTCTATTTTCTGATATTCGAGACTTTACCCAGATTTCTGAACAGATGACTCCTGAAGATAATTTTAAGTTTATCAATGCCTATCTATCACGGATGGAATCAGCAATTATTGAAAATCAAGGCTTTATTGACAAATATATTGGTGATGCAATTATGGCATTATTTAGCGGTGAAGCTGATGATGCAGTTAAGGCCGGAATTGCTATGTTAAAAAAATTGAACTTTTATAATCAAGAACGAATTAATTTAGGCTTAGAACCCATTAGAAATGGCATTGGTATTAATACAGGTTTATTAATGCTGGGAACTGTGGGAGGAGAAAATCGCATGGATGGAACTGTGATTAGTGATGCGGTAAATTTAGCTTCACGCATTGAAGATTTAACTAAACAATATGGAGTATCTTTGTTAATTTCTGAACATACTTTTATGAAGCTAAAAAATACCGAAAATTATGCTATTCGTCAGGTTGACAAAGTGAAGGTTAAAGGTAAATCTAAACTGGTGACTATTTATGAAGTTTTTGATGGTGATTCTCCTAAGACTAAGGAACAGAAATTAGCCACTTTATCTACTTTTAACCAAGCCTGTGAAGATTATGATCACAAAAATTTAACAGCAGCAATTCTAGGTTTTGAAGCCTGTTTGCGAATAAATCCTAGCGATCGCATTGCTGAGATTTATTTACAACGTTGTCTATCTAGTTAAAAGTAGGTGAATAATTAACCTAATTTATTGGATGCAACTGCACACAGAATTGCTATAGTAGTAAAAATTGTTTAATTGCTTTCAATTAGATTAATATTTAGGTTTATAAAACCTCTCTCATCCACCCATAATAACCGAAACTGCAAACTTCATGACTAAAAAACGCATTTTAATCACGGGTGCAAGTGGCTGTATTGGTCACTATATCAGTGAAGCCTTAATTCAAAATACTAACCATGAATTGTATTTATTGGTTAGAAACCCAAATAAACTACAAGTTGATACTATGTCCCGTCCCGGTATCACCGTTCTCCAGGGTGATATGCAGGAAATTGGTAAATTCGATAATTTACTCAAAACCATTGATATTGCTGTATTAACAGCCACTTCTTGGGGTGGTGAGGGCATTTTTGATATCAATGTCTTCAAAACCCTGGAATTAATGAATCTGTTAAATCCAGAAAAATGTGAGCAAGTAATTTATTTTTCGACTGCGAGTGTTTTAAATAACGAAAGTAACCCACTCAAAGAAGCGGGAGAAATTGGTACAGATTATATCCGTTCTAAATATGATTGTTTGCATCAAATCGAAAAGTTAGCTATTTTTCCCAAAATTACTACAGTTTTTCCTACTTTAGTTTTAGGTGGTGATGACAAAAAACCTTATTCTCATCTTACCTCTGGTATTCCTGAAGTCACTAACTATATTGATATTATTCGTTTTTTACAAGCAGATAGCAGTTTTCACTTCATTCATGGACGAGATATTGCTACAGTTATCCAATATTTAATTGATTATCCCCCACAACAGGGAGATCCCCGCCGATTTGTTTTAGGACAAGCTTCTTTAACTGCTAATCAAGCTATTGAAGAAGTTTGTGCTTATTTAAATAAAAAGATTTACTTCCGTATTCCGCTATCTATAGGTTTAGCTAATGTAATTATTGTTTTATTCCGCATTCAAATGGCAGCTTGGGATAGATTCTGTATGGATTATCGTCATTTTAGCTATGCTAACGCCATTAATCCTAGCAGTTTCAATTTGCCTAATTACTGTGCAACGATGAGTGATGTTTTGAAAATTAGTGGTGTGAAGGGTGGGAAATAAATATCATAAGACCTCACGGTATGCGGGAAACTCAGTGTCTTTAGACCTGAGAGGGAAGCGACACGGGCGGTTTTAACCGCCGTCAATCTTCTGATACCATTACTGCCTTGGGGTTGCTCAACTCGGTGTACTCTTGTAATGCACTTTCGATAGGACATAAATGTTTTCGCCCGTGTCGCTTATATCTCAGCACGCTTTGTGACTGAGCTTTACGCTTACCGGGTAATACTGTAAGAATTTATTGATTGCAATTTTGATAAAATACTAATAATTATTCTCTATTCCCTGTCACCTACGCCATAGTTATGTATCAAACAGACCCGCCGCGTTCTGCCAAGGAATTCCTCCCGACAATGTATGATCTACCTAGTGAAAACCCAGGGGAACCCGGTTTGCCAGACGAATTTCACCTTTTACAACCTCAGTTCTTACGGGAAACTTTTTGTCCGTCTAACTTCCCGGAAAATCAGGTATTTATTGCTACAGACTTAAATCTTTACTACGATGTTCATCATCCGTTATGGTATAAACGCCCTGACTGGTTCGCTGTCGTTGATGTACCAAGGTTGTATGCACAAAAAGAACTACGTCTGAGTTATGTGGTTTGGCAAGAAGGGGTTAATCCTTTTGTGGTGGTAGAATTCATTTCACCAGGAACTGAAAAGGAAGATTTAGGGAAAACGTTACGAGATGCTAGTCAACCCCCAACTAAGTGGGAAGTCTACGAACGAGTTTTAAGAGTACCTTATTATATAGTTTTTGATCGCTATACTGACAAATTAAGAGCATTTCAGTTACTAGGAAGTAGTTATTCTGAATTGGAAATTAATCAACTGCGTGTGTGGCTAAATGATATTGAATTAGGTTTAGGACTGTGGACAGGTGTTTATCAAGGTATTGAACGGCAATGGTTACGCTGGTATGATGCTTCGGGTAACTGGGTTCTCACACCGGAAGAACGCGAAAGAAAACAAGGGGAGCGAGAAAGACGACGCGCAGAAAGATTAGCAGCACAATTACGCGCTCTTGGTGTTGAACCTGATTTTGGCGATGTTGAAGAATAGGAATATAATCCCGATCAGGAGTTGAAAACCCTGCGCTTTTATATTGGCTCAAATTTAGCTATAGCATTGATATTTATTAATTTCAGATGGTTTAGTTAATGGCAATACGGCTTCAGCTATGCTTAAACCTCCTTCTAAGAGATCACGGACATTATCAATTAATGATGCAGTCGTAACTTTAGTTCCTTCTGGACTTGGTGTTAAAAGTAGGATTTCTTCACCCCCAATTCCTTCGTCTTCAAGTAAGTCTGCGCTATGTGTAGTAAGTATTATTTGTCTTTTTTTCTGACGCTGTATTCGATACATTAAGGAAGGTAATTTCTTAACTATAGCTGCATTTAAAGATAACTCTGGTTCTTCAAGAAGTAGTAGTGAATCACTTTCTAGTAATGACCATAACAAGCCGATTAGACGTAATGTTCCATCTGAAAATTGATCTTCCCTTTGTTTACCAGCTTGAGGTCGCCAATGCTCATATACTGCTTCTAAATGAGGAACACCCATTTCATCTTTTATATCAGTAAGCTGTTTCAATTGGGGAACAGCAGAACGCAAAGCATTTTCAATTTTTGTTAGTCGAGATTTGCGAGTCTTTTCAGGAGTTTTTGTAATGCGTTCTAGAAAACTTCTGCCAAAAGCATCTTCTGAAATTCCCTGTCCAGAAAATGCCTCTGGATAACGAAGTAACTGCGGTACAAGATGTAGATATAGAACTGATTCAAAAAACTTAGCAATTTCTCGAAAATTGGCATTAGCACTAATTTGCTCTAAATGCGTTTGTGTTCTTCGTAATTCATCTTTTTTATCGTCTATGTCTGGTCTATTAACTATTATTTCATTTCCCTTCCATACACGCTCATAGTCTAAAATAGGTTGACGATAACCTCTAGTTTGTTGGGTTATGCCAATAGCATATTTCCATATAGGTTCATGACTAGAATAATCAGATAGGTGTACTTCAATTTCAATCTTGGGATTTTGCCGCGCTGACAAACAGCGAATTTTGGATACTCCTCCACGATCTTTTACCGCTGTCTGTAAACCACCTCCGGGTTTGGCAATATCACGTAAAAAGCGAAATACATCAAGAAAGTTAGATTTACCACAAGCGTTAGGACCGACTACAAAAACTCTGTCACCTAATCCAACATCTACTGACAGAAAATTACGCCAATTCTTGAGGATGATATGAGAAATAAACATTAGCAATAAAAATAAGATTGCAACAGACCAGTTAAAAATACCAAACTTACTATTTCTTTATCTTATCATAGCTATTTTCTAGAAAGCAATCCCTAAATAGATATTAAGAAGTGATTGGTTATTACCAATCACCTCTTTGGTAATTACCCAAAATTACGCTTTCTTCAACCAGCTAAACATAGCCCGTAAATCCTTACCAACAGCCTCAATAGGATGTTCAGCTTCTTGACGACGCATAGCAGTAAAACCAGGTTTACCTGCTTGGTTTTCTAGGACGAATTCCCGCGCAAATTGTCCAGATTGAATTTCGCTGAGGATTTTCTTCATTTCCGCTTTAGTATCGGCGGTGACAACGCGAGGACCACGAGTATAATCACCATATTCGGCAGTATTAGAAATACTATCGCGCATGGTAGCTAAACCACCTTCTACGACTAAATCAACAATTAATTTGACTTCGTGCAGACATTCAAAATAGGCTAATTCTGGTTGATAACCGGCTTCCACCAAAGTTTCAAAACCGGCTTTGATTAAAGCACTTAAACCACCACACAATACCGCTTGTTCCCCAAACAAATCGGTTTCAGTTTCTTCACGGAAAGTGGTTTCCAAAATACCGGCACGTGTACCACCAATACCTCTAGCATAAGCCATAGCGCGATCGCGTGCCTGACCAGTTGCATCTTGATAAACTGCAAATAACGCAGGTACACCTTGTCCTTGTTCGTAGGTGCGACGCACCAAATGTCCTGGTCCTTTGGGTGCAACCATGACGACATCAACATCAGCAGGGGGAAGTACCTGTGCAAAGTGGATGTTAAAACCATGTGCAAAAGCTAAAACGTTTCCAGCTTCTAAATTTGGTTCAATTTCGTTTTTGTAAATTGTTTTTTGGACTTCATCAGGTAATAAAATCATAATGAAATCAGCAGCTTTGGCCGCATCAGCAACATTTTTTACAGTCAAACCAGCAGCTTCGGCTTTAGCTGTGGACTTACTGCCAGGATATAATCCAACTATGACATTAACACCGCTATCTTTTAGATTCAGCGCGTGAGCATGACCTTGTGAACCATAACCAATAATAGCAACGGTTTTACCTTTTAAAAGGTCTAAATTAGCATCTTCATCATAATACATACGCGCCATAGAAGCATCTCCTGTTTATAAAGGCTGTCATGAAATTCGCAGACTTATGATTGTATCGCAAATTGGGAACTGGGGACTGGGGACTGGGGACTGGGGAAGAAAAATTAATTCTTTCTCCTTCTTTCTCCTTCCTTCTGACTCGGTGACTCCTGACTCGGTGACTCCTTTCAATCCGCTACTTTCATTTTTTTTTCAGAAGTTCAAAATAAACAGAAATAATTGTGACATTTTTGATACAAATTTGTTAAGAATGGTTACAGCACCTGTAATGAAAGGAAATATTTTTTATGGTTGATCTAGCTGACAAGAAACCAGTCCATCAAGTCGTGATTATTGGTGGTGGTTTTGGGGGACTTTATGCCGCTAAGTCTATGGCTAAGGCTAATGTCCAAATTACTTTGATTGATAAACGCAATTTTCACCTCTTTCAACCACTGTTGTATCAAGTCGCTACAGGTGCTTTATCCCCAGCGGATATTTCCTCTCCCTTGCGGGCTGTCTTGAGCAAGAGTAAGAATACAAAGGTGCTGTTAGGTGAAGTGAATGATATTGACACTAACACCCAAAAGGTGATGGTAGGAGCGGAAGCAGTCCCCTACGATACCTTAATTGTGGCTACAGGGGCGAAACATTCCTATTTTGGTAAGGATAACTGGGAAGAGTTTGCACCGGGTTTAAAGACGGTAGAAGATGCCATTGAGATGCGTCGGAAGATTTTTATGGCTTTTGAAGCCGCTGAAAGTGAAAGTGATCCGGTTAAACGCCAGGCTTTATTAACTTTTGTAATTGTCGGTGGTGGTCCAACTGGGGTAGAATTGGCAGGAGCGATCGCTGAATTGGCAACCAAAACCCTGAAAGAAGATTTCCGCAACATTGATACTTCAGAAACCAGAGTTTTATTGTTAGAAGGTTTAGATCGGATTCTTCCCCCTTTTGCACCGGAATTATCCCACACAGCAGAAGTATCTTTAACAGCTTTGGGTGTAGATGTGCAAACCAAAACCTTAGTAACACATATTGAAAATGATATTGTTACGATTAAGCAAGGTGATGAAGTTAAAGAAATTGCTACTAAAACCGTGTTGTGGGCTGCGGGTGTGAAGGCATCACCTATGGGGAAAGTTTTGACAGATAAGACTGGAGTTGAGAGCGATCGCGCTGGTCGTGTTATGGTAGAACCAGACCTAAGTATTAAAGGATATCCCAACATCTTCGTAGTTGGTGACTTAGCAAATTTTGCCCATCAGAATGATAAACCCTTACCGGGAGTTGCACCAGTCGCTATGCAAGAAGGCGAATATGTAGCTAAACTCATTCAAAAACGCCTCAAAGGTGAAACTTTACCTCAATTTAAATATGTAGATAGAGGCAGTCTAGCAATGATTGGGCAACACGCCGCAGTTGTTGATTTAGGTTTCATCAAACTTAGAGGTTTCTTTGCGTGGTTTGTTTGGTTATTTATTCATATCTACTTCTTGATTGAATTTGATAATAAGTTAGTTGTGATGATTCAATGGTTGTGGAGTTATTTTACCCGCAATCGTGGCGCGAGATTAATTACAGGTAAAGAAACTATTGCATCTGTACCAATTGAAAATAGTGATAATCAAACGCCAATTGTCACAAAAAAGCCGTTGAATGTGTAGTTTTGTAGAGTGGGTTAATAACCCACTATCCCGATTTAGATGTAATCTTTAATTAGAAGAGAGTGCGGGCTTATAGGAATACGCTCGTAAATTTTACCAATAATTATAATGATGTCTGAATCATGAAGTCAAAAATTAAAAGGATGAACAGAATAGAATCAAAAAAAATAAATCCTGAAAATCCTTAAATCCTGAAAATCCTGATTCAGACAATAAAAACTATTTCACACCAGCTAATTCCTTCTTAAAGAAAGCTTGTAAAACAGTCTGGGCAATTTGCGAACTACTCAAACCTAAGGCTACAAAAGATTGATCAGGCGTAGCGTGTTCTACCAAAATATCAGGTACACCAATCCGCTTCACAGGGACAACCACATCAGCATCAAGTAAAGCCTCGGCCACAGCAGAACCAAAGCCACCCATTAAACAGCCTTCTTCCAAAGTCACAACTCGGCCGATTTGCTTCGCCAAAGGTAAAATCAAATCAGTATCCAAAGGCTTAACAAAACGAGCATTAATTACAGTTGCTTCAATACCATGCTCGCTGAGAATTTCCGCCGCTTGCATAGCTGGATAAACCATAGTTCCATAACCAAGGATTAACACATCATCACCTTGACGGAGAATTTCCCCCTTACCGATTTCCAAAGCTTCCCAACCTTCCTCCATCAAAGGGACACCGTGACCATTACCACGAGGGAAACGCATAGAAATGGGTCCACTGGTGTGATTGATCCCAGTTACAACCATCCGTTGTAATTCCGCTTCATCCTTGGGAGCCATCACTACCATATTGGGAATGAAACGCAGATAAGCAATATCATACATTCCTTGGTGCGTTGGACCATCAGCACCCACAATCCCTGCTCGATCTAAACAGAAAAATACGGGGAGGTTTTGAATACAAACATCGTGAATAATTTGGTCAAAGGCACGTTGTAAGAAAGTGGAGTAAATAGCAGCAACAGGACGCATGCCCTCACAAGCTAAACCTGCGGCTAAAGTAATGGCGTGTTGTTCCGCAATTCCCACATCAATATATTGATTGGGTAGTTTAGCTTGGAGTTTATCTAAGCCCGTACCAGTAGCCATTGCCGCTGTAATCCCTACGATTTTGGGATTTTGTTCAGCCAGTGTCACTAGAGTGTGAGAAAAGACCTTAGCGTAAGCAGGGGGTTTAGGTTTACTAGAAGGAATCGCTTTCCCAGTAGTCAAATTAAAAGGGGTTTGGGCGTGGTAGCCTACTTGATCTTTTTCAGCTATTTCATAGCCTTTACCCTTAGTTGTCACCACATGAACCAAAACAGGACCAGTAATTTGATGTGCCTGTTGGAATGTGGCAATGAGTTCCTCTAAATTATGCCCATCAACTGGACCCATGTAGGTAAAGCCCAATTCTTCAAAAACTGCACCAACCTTGGGAACTGCTAACCGCTTCATGCCTTCTTTAATGCGTTCCAGTTCTGGAGAAATGGACTCACCCACAAAAGGCAGATTTTTGAGCTGTTCCTCAATGCCCTCTGAGAGAAACTGCACCGGTAGACTCAGACGCATTTTATTCAGATAACGAGGAATCGCTCCTACATTGGGAGAAATAGACATCTCATTGTCATTGAGAACCACCAGCAGATTAGTTTTGGGAAGGTGTCCAGCGTGGTTAATAGCTTCTAGTGCCATACCCCCAGTTAAAGCACCATCACCAATCACCGCAACGGTTTTAAATTTTTCCCCTTTTAAATCGCGGGCTAAAGCCATTCCCAAGGCAGCGGAAATACTTGTAGAAGCGTGTCCCGCACCAAAATGATCAAATTTGTTTTCACCACGTTTGAGATAACCTGCAACGCCGTCTTTTTGGCGGAGAGTGTCAAAATTACTGTAGCGTCCGGTAATTAATTTATGAGGATAAGCTTGATGTCCAACATCCCATGTGACTTTATCTCGATCTAAATCCAGGGTTTGGTAAAGCCCTAGGGTTAATTCTACAACTCCCAAGCCCGGACCCAAATGCCCTCCAAAGGCTGCTACGGTTTGTAGGTGTTTCTCACGAATTTGACGGGCAATCTGTTGCAACTGCCGAATTGACAAACCATGCAACTGGTTAGGATGGGTAATTTCACTCAAGTGCATACTATCGGCTTTTCCTCTCTAGGTCTTCTTTTGCCATAATTTTATTTTCCCACTTCCGGTGGCTTCTAAAATCTGACTATCATCAATTATTCTTGTATAACTATAACTTTTGTGCGTTTTTAATAGCTACAGCAGTTTATGCCTAACGGCAGACTACGCCAACAGCTTTTGTGCAGTCAGCAGTAAAACCCTTGATTCACAAGGCCTTGTGAGCAAAAACTTGTCCATCATTTACCGGAAATATGCTGTATGTATAGCTTGCTTCCTTCTCGTTCTTCGTCCTTCGTGGTTCATTCACTCCTGACTCGGTGACTCGGTGACATATCAATTTTAATGGGTACGACAGGACTCGAACCAGCGACCGTCCGCTTAGAAGGCAGCATTTATTTATCTAAAACCCAGTGTTAGTAATGGTTTTGGCTACATCTAAAATAATTGATCTAATTTTGATCTACCCTATCAATGCTGTAATAATTTTTAAATTTGTAATGCCCGCTAATCCTACACTACTCGTTTTAACAATATGGACACCATTTACACCCAATTTCTCGGATAATAACTATCTATCAAAAAATGATAATTTGATACAGGTTCTCCACTTAAATTAAGAGAGTTTGATCTTATTTTTTTCAAAATGAGAATTGCTGCTCGGAAGGAGTTGGCATTGATGGAGGATTTGATTCCGTTGTTGCACAAGCTGGCGCAGGGGCGATAAATTTCGGGGTTGGGGGCGTATGAGTAGTAATATAGATAGATATTCGTCGGTACTAGATAAACGACAGCTATGAACCCTATTTTGCAACAAATTCAACACCATGCCGCAGCTCTACCGATATCATCGCAAGCGGAGTTACTGAATTATGCTGTTTATTTAGAACAAAAAGCACGAGAAAAAACGCCTATCACTTTAAACCAAGTAAGGCGCGAAGGTTTGGCGCAAGCATTGGCGCAGGCGGTGGCGTTAAATCCTTTTGCAGAAATTACTGATCCAGTTGTTTGGCAGCGTGAACAACGCCAAGATCGCAATTTGTTCGGGAGAGACGATGCTGATTGATAGTAATTTGATTATTTATGCCACTCAGCCGCCATATACGCAGTTGCGTAACTGGTTGGTGAATTATGCCACGCATTATTCTGCGATTAGTCGTTTGGAAACATTGGGCTACCATCGTTTAGGTGAGGCTGAAAAACAGGCCATCATGGCGATTTTAGATAACTTGGATGTTTTGATGATCAATCAAGTTACGCTTGAAATTGCGGTTGCTTTGCGCCAACAGCGAAAAATGTCCGTAGGTGATGCCCTAATTGCTGCAACCTGTTTAGATTCTGATCTACCGTTAGCAACGGCAAATATAAAAGATTTTGAGTGGATAGAGGGTTTGGTGATCCACAATCCATTGGAGCTAGGGAGTTAGCATTTTATGGATGATTTGATGGCGCAGGGGCGGGACATTTCGGTGTTGTTTACAAAAGAGGCTGTTTTGGATTGGGAAACACAGCATGGGAGTGAGCTATGAGTGTGCCTAAGTTGCGCTTTCCTGAGTTTTGGAATACGGGGGAGTGGGAAATGTTCACGGCGATTCCCAGGTCGCGCTAGTTACGCACCGGAATGAGTGTAGATACAAGAAAACCCTCGCAGTTGCAAGGGTTTTAAGTTAATGGGTACGACAGGACTCGAACCTGTGACCGTCCGCTTAGAAGGCGGATGCTCTATCCAACTGAGCTACGTACCCGTAAAGCCCTTACTATCATATCTAAAATTGTTTAAATAAGCAAGAGGAAATTTTTAATTTCCTAATTTTCAGTAATAACCTGCCAGTGATTAGGGAGTCGGAGTAGAATAAGAAACAAAATAGATACAATATTCGGATATATTGAGATGTCAAGGATTGACACTCCTCGTCCTAAAGGCGCGAGGATTCTTGGTTCAACGAGACTACTTAAACTAGATACCTTGCAGTGTCTAGTCCAGAGGTGGGACTCTCCCCAAGCGACTTTGGGTATGCCCTACTAAGCGTTGGATTTCTCCAAGTTCTTTTTTGGATTTGAAACTTATGGTTTTGTAAAAACTGTTTGTCTAGCTTCTCTAAATCTTTTACCTACTGCGAGGTGGAGTCTAGAAAAATGCAGTAGAACCGCATAGATTTAATTTTCAAGGTCCAGCGTTGTACCTTTCGGCAACTGGGTTTTTTAAGTGGTTGATTACCCTTGCCACTTATTAAGTTCTACCATAAAAGCAAAATCCGTGCTAGAAGCACGGGGCTTTAGAACCAGGTTTTTGGTAAGGTATCCTAATCAACACCGAATGCTCTTTCCCAAATCATCAAGTAATTATACTTTATCGTAATGATACTAAAAACCATTACATATTCTTTATCAACAAAGCCACTGTGAGGAGTTATTTGCTGCTGCTATGTTTATTCTCAAACGGCAGGATGTTGAAATTTCAACGATTCAGCACCCAAATAAAGAAGATCGGCAAGTGCCAATCCTCTACTATCAGGGGCAGACTTTTCGCTTGATTACAGTTTTTAAGGTCAGCGAAGAAGAAGAAGCTAAAACTTTTTGGAAATCGCTTACGGATAACCGAGGTAAAGCTTGTGTCTTACTAGAAGAACCAGAACGCTTTAGTATCTGGGGAAAGGTTAAACTAGAGCAGATAAGTAGTGATACTGGCAGTCATAGTAAAACTGATGTCTTAACATTAGGTGTTATTACGCTGCTACAAGCCGTTTATCTAGATATCGAAGATTTATTAGGGAATCGTCAAGCAGGTTTATTTGCCAAAGATATAACGGGGGTATTACAGCAAAAACAATTTCCCGATATATCTGCTGCAGATGCAGTAAAATCTTTCCTAACAACGGATTTGTCAAAGATGAGTAAAATGCCAGCCTGGCAAGAGACTCATGTAATTATTCTTTTAGAAGAACTACACAGATTAGGAAAAACATACTTTGGTGATATCAATTTTGCTCATCAACTGGGTGAGCGATTACAAGATATGCCAGAAGAAGAGCAAGAACTATTTATCAGTTGGTTGCAAAAATCTCCACTTAATAAGCTTTGGCATTAGGGTGGATATTGATTTGTAAAAAAAACAACTGTTACTAGCACTTGCCGTTAACTGGTTATTGTCTGTTCCAAAAGTACGAAAGTACAGTTATTACGTCCGATGTGCAAAAAAATATTACATTACCAGCATTTACCTAGTTAATCCCTATGAGTAAATCTTACGACAATTCATCTCCTGTCAAGCCCCTGTTAACTACTCAAAACCTAATTTTTGCCTGTTTTAGCTGGGCTGTTTTGGCATTGTTATACTTTTTGTTGTTTTATGCCAAAATCCCTGATCCAGCGCAAGGAGGAATAGAAGTCCGCGCTCCCTGGTATGTTATTGGCACAAATATTTTTGAAGCTGTGGCTTATTTAGGTGCAAGTCTCTTATGCTGGAGGAACTGGCGGAGTACCCAAATGGTTAGTAGTGGAAAAGTCTGGCTCTTAATCGGGTTAGGAATGTTTGCCTATTTTATAGGTGGATTAGTTTTCGGCTTTATAGAAATCGTCCTAAAACAAGAGCCAGATGTATCTATCGCTGACGTGTTTTTTGTTATGACATATTTATGTCTAGGTACTGGCATGGCTTTAGCCTTGCTTTCTCGCCGAATTCACCTGGAAGTATGGCAGTGGCTAATTGTGGCAGCAGTTGGAGGATTAGGCAGTTTTCTAGCTTGGTTGATTTCTCAAAAAGAACAAGTATCAACTGAACAAATCGCCTTTTTTCTTAACTTGTTTTACATAGTTAGCGATGTGGTGTTATTAATTATTGCCACAATTATGCTACTGGCTTTTTGGGGAGGTAAAGTCTCCTTGTCTTGGCGAATGATTGCCGCAGCCGCATTTTCGCTCTACATTGCAGATATGTGGTTTAAATTCGCCCAAGGACCTGATTATCAAAGTGGAGACTTACTAGAAGTATTCTGGGTGTTTAGTGGAGTGTTATTCGGTATGGGCGCTGTTTTAGAATACGACGCATCATTGAGTCTTAAACGCCGAGACCGTGGACGCAAACGAACTTAATAAATTTTGGTGTCTACTGTGAGAAAATTAACTGATTCTGACAAACAAGAAATTCTCAAGCTATATCGAGAAACTGCCGAAACAACCTCGACTTTGGCAGAACGTTATGGTGTGAGTAATTCCACAATTAGCCGACTGCTCAAGAGTACCTTACCAGAAGAAGAGTACGAATTTCTCGTTTCTTTAAAACGCGCTGCTAGAACCCCTGAAGGCAGAGCGCAGGTAAGTTATGAGCAGTTACCACTCTTGACTCAAGCACCATTGGCAGTAGAAACTTCTAGCAGTGTCAGCATTGTTGAGGAGTTATCCAACCCAGAACTAGAAAAGCCCACAATACCAGCAGTGGTAGAAGCAGAAGCAAAGGCAGATGGTGATCCTGATTTTGCCCAACCCATTCCGGCTAATAGACGGGTTAAAACACGCTCCTGGGCAGTGGAACAACCCAAGGTTCCAATTGTCAAAGAAACTCCAATTGTCAAGGAAACTCCAATTATCAAAGAAACTCCAATTGTCAAAGAATTGGAAATTGTCAGACACAAGCCCATAGAAACGCCAATTATTCCCAAACCAAAGTTAGAGGTGGAAACTCGATATTCACAGCCAACTTTGTTTGCGGAAATCTTGGATGAGGATTTGTTGGATGAACCTGATGATTTAGAAGATGACGATTTGGATGATGATTTGTATGAGGATGAGGAGGACTTTGAGGATGAAGACTATGAAGCACCAAAACCCCTAGTTACTAGACGCTCAAATGGGGAAGCATCTGTTCAGGTTTTACCATTGTCAGTTGCTAATTTACCGAAAACCTGCTACTTGGTAATTGATCGTTCTGCGGAGTTAATTACCCGGCCACTCAAGGATTTTGGTGATTTAGGTTTAATTCCGAGTCTGGAAAATCAACAGAAAACCCTGCCGATTTTCGATAATCACCGCGTAGCTAAACGCTTTTCTACTAAGCGCGATCGCGTGATTAAAGTTCCCGATAGTCAAATGCTCCATAAAGCTAGTAGCCATTTACAAGCTAAAGGGATTACGCGACTGTTGATTGATGGTCAAGTTTACTCTTTGTCTTTGGTCTAAAGGCAATGCGGATATTTGCTGGTTGGAGTAGTTATACCCAGCATGACTTAATTATTTGATTCTTCGGGTAGGGGTTTAGCAGTGCTAAACCCCTACTACAAATCTGGGGTTTTCGTGATTTTACTTTCATTCCATGTCCCAACCATTTTGAGTATAGCTACTCTAACCGCCGCTTGATCAAGCTGGCCTCTCATCATGTTAGAATAAAAATAATATTCATAATTCCGACCGATTTTAAGTAGTTTATTTAGCCAAATAGGTGCTATTAATTGCTTAATTTCAATTTTGTCTACCGCTTTATTCAGAAACGTATCTACCGTAATGGTTAACACTGCTGCTTCTCCTGCGACCAATCGTCAGCCTTCTAAAGTCGAAGGTATCAAAGAAAATAGTAATTTTTTGCGTGAACCTGTAGCGACGGAAATCCTCCAGGACACGACCCATTTTAGTGAAGACGCAATTCAGATTCTCAAGTTTCACGGTTCTTATCAACAGGATAACCGTGATAATCGCGTCAAGGGTCAGGAAAAAGATTACCAAATGATGCTGCGGACAAAAAATCCCGGTGGTTTAGTACCTCCTGAACTTTATTTGGCTTTGGATAAACTGGCTGATGAATATGGTAATCATACTTTAAGAGCTACTACTCGCCAAGGCTTTCAGCTACATGGTATCCTGAAAAAGAACCTGAAAGCAGCGATCGCGGCAATTGTTGAAAATCTCGGTTCAACCTTGGGCGCTTGTGGTGACGTTAACCGCAATGTCATGGCTCCTCCCGCCCCCTTTAAAAATCGCTCAGAATATCAATATGCTTGGGAATATGCCCAAAATATTGCTGATTTACTGTCCCCCCAAACCGGCGCATATTATGAAATTTGGTTAGATGGTGAAAAAGCTATTAGCGCCCAAGAACATCCAGATGTCAAAGCAGCACGACAAACCAACGGTAACGGGACTATAGTTCATGATTCCGTAGAACCTATCTATGGTAATCACTATATGCCCCGCAAATTTAAAATTTGCGTCACAGTTCCCGGTGATAATTCCGTTGATTTGTATTCCCAAGATCTAACGTTGGTAGTAATTACCAATAAAAAAGGCGCGTTAGCTGGATTTAATATCTTTGCTGGTGGTGGTTTGGGTAGAACCCATAATAAAGAGGAAACCTTTGCCAGAATTGCCGATCCTATTGGTTATGTTGCCAAAGCTGATGTATATAATCTTGTAAAGGCTATAGTTGCTACACAACGAGATTATGGCGATCGCACCGACAGAAGACACGCTAGATTAAAATACTTAATTAATGATTGGGGTGTAGATAAATTCCGCACTCAAGTAGAAGAATACTTAGGTAAACCCCTCGAACCCTTTAAAGACCTAATTCAGTTTAAATATAAAGACTTCCTGGGCTGGAATGAACAAGGAGACGGGAAACTATTTTTAGGTATTTCCATTGAGAACGGGCGTGTTAAAGATGATGGCACATTCCAACTCAAAACCGCTTTGCGGAAAATAGTAGAGCAGTTTAATCTGCCTATTCGTCTTACTGGCAATCAAAACCTGCTATTTTACGATATTGCTCCTGAAGATAAAGAAGCTATTCAGGAGATTCTCGATAATTGTGGCGTTGTTGCTGATCCTAGCCAAATAGCAGCATTAACCCGCTACGCGATGGCTTGTCCGGCTTTACCTACCTGTGGTTTAGCAATCACAGAATCAGAAAGAGTAATACCTGCAATTCTCGAAAGGATTCGGGCTTTATTAGATAAACTGGGTTTACAAAATCAACATTTTGTGGTAAGGATGACCGGTTGCCCGAATGGTTGCGCTCGTCCTTATATGGCAGAATTAGGTTTAGTGGGTAGTGCTGCGGAATCTTATCAAGTTTGGTTAGGTGGTTCACCAAATCAAACCCGGTTAGCACAACCTTTTGAGGAAAAACTGCACCACAATGATCTTGAAAGTTTCCTCGAACCGATTTTTGTCTTCTTTAAAAAGTCGCGCACACCTAAAGAAAGTTTTGGGGATTTTTGCGACAGATTGGGTTTTGATGCGATTCGGGAATTTGTGGCTAATTACACCCCAGGCGAACCTACTAGCAGCGGTAAATCCCGTCATAGGGTCAGTCTACGGGATGATTTTTACGCTCAACTCAAGGAAACGGCGGAAAAGCAAGAACGACCGATGACTGATTTGGTACATGAGGCTTTGGAGGCTTATTTCCAAACTCTGTAGCCAGATGTTCTCACGCAAAGGCGCAAAGTTGTTTCTGGGTTTTTGCGTGAGATTTGATTTACGCTTATGGTACAAGATATGAAATTAGTGCGAATCTATTTAGAGAACTCCACAAAAAGAAATGCTCAATAGACATCTGGTAGAAATTCAATATGCGTAGCCCGAAACCCTCGTAGGGACAATTCATGAATTGTCCCTACATTCTTTTTTACCAGATGTCTAAACAGGATCATTTATTTTGTGGCTGACTCTTACTCCTATCAACAGACCACTTCTTGTCAAGACAGTTTGGCAAATAGATACAGGTCAAGATTTTCCGCGATTGATCACTTTATTTCCTGATTAACAAGCAATATTTGGAGGCTGCAATGAATTTTACCCTTTACTCAGATGTAATTTTATTGCGTGATCTTCCTGAAGAAAATGTATATGCTGGGGACATTGGCACAGTAGTTGAACAACATGATGTTCCCGGACTAGAAACGGGCTACAGTGTTGAATTTTTCGATATGATTGGCAATACTGTGGCAATTGTCACATTGCCAATGAGTTACTTTCGCTTACCAAAGAGTACAGATAGACCCGCAATTAGGCTGATGACTCATGCTGCGTAGTCTATTTGTACAAGGGTGTTTTTGCCAGGATTATTGAAAGTTTGGGGAGTGTCAAACCATACTCCGGTATTTTTTTAAACTGTCACTGGTTGACGAACTTCTACCGCTTCTCCAGTTAGACTGAAAGCCCTAACTTCGTTAATTTTGACTTTGACTATTTGCCCTTTAAGTTCATTAATATCACCAGTAAAGAAGGTGAGACGATTTCCCCCGGTTCTTCCCATGACTTGATTTGTGTCTTTGGTGTTTTGCGCTTCTACTAATACTTCTTCAATGCGGCCAAAGTAACGTTGGGATCGCTCTGCTGCTTTGATATTAACTAAATGATTTAATCTTTGCAAGCGATCGCTCTTTACCTCTTCACTGAGTTGATTATCCCACAAAGCCGCAGGTGTGCTAGGACGGGGTGAATAAGCCGCAGTATTCACTAAATCAAAACCGATATCTTCCACCAATTTTAAAGTATTTTCAAACTGTGTTTCTGTCTCTCCTGGAAAACCCACAATCGCATCAGCACTTATTGACGCATCTGGCATATATCGCCTAATAGTATCAATAATCCGGCGATATTTTTCGTGAGTATAACCCCGTGACATGGCTTTTAAAAGCTCATTATCCCCAGATTGAAAGGGAATATGAAAATGTTCACAGACGTTGGGCAAATCAGCACAAGCTTTAATTAATCTTTCTGTAAAATAACGGGGGTGACTGGTGGCAAATCTAATCCGTTCAATGCCCGGTACATCATGGACGAAATAGAGCAAATCTGTCAATGTATGCAGGTGACGACCTTCGGGGGTAGAACCAGGTAAATCACGCCCGTAAGCGTCAATATTTTGACCCAAGAGGGTAATTTCTTTGTAACCTTGTCTTGCTAACTGTTCGATTTCCACACGAATTGATTCTGGTGTGCGAGACTGTTCTACACCGCGCACGTTGGGAACTACGCAATAAGTACAACGTTCGTTACAGCCATAAATGATATTTACCCAAGCTGTTACCTGACTATCTCGACGGGGTTGGGTGATATCTTCAAAAATGTGAACTTCTTCGGTAGCGACAACTTGATTACCTGCAAAAACCGACTCTAGCAAATCTTTGAGGCGGTTGGCGTGTTGGGGTCCCATGACTAAATCCAATTCTGGCACCCGTCGCAGTAAGGCTTCTCCTTCTTGTTGGGCAACACAACCAGCAACAATCAATGTTAAATCAGGTTGTTCTTGTTTGCGTTTGGCCTGTCTACCTAAATAAGAATATACTTTCTGTTCCGCATTATCCCGAATGGTGCAGGTGTTGTAAAGGATTACATCTGCTTGATTTGGGTCGTCTGACCACTCAAAGCCCATGTCTTCTAAGATGCCAGCCATGCGCTCAGAGTCGGCCTTATTCATCTGGCAACCAAAGGTAATAATATGATAATGGCGGTTAGTGGTCATTGGGAATTACGCTTAGTTAGTAATGTATATCAAGTCTGTTGTCTATTCTATCTTAAAGTTTCTTCTATTTAGGTTAATTTCAGTTTGAGGTGTCTATTTGTATAAGTCGGCTACATGATGAAAAGATAATTTTGTTTCGCGCAGAGTCGCAGAGGAGCAAAGACGCAAAGGAAGGAGTTTACAATGAAGTTATAACTATCAGAACATAGGGAGAAATTTTGATTATGCAAACTATGAAAATACAATCTCATATTGGTAATGATGGAATGCTACATATATCTTTACCGGAAATTAAAGATTCTGATGTAGAAGTGATTATCGTCTATCAACCAATACAGAAAACTGAAAAATTATCTCTAGCATCATTATATGGAATTTGTGCTGACGATCCTATTATCATTAGACATCTCCAAAATAGTAACATTTTATGGTAAAAGAATATAATAATTAGTTTTCAACAGGAAAATATGAGTTTAATACTGAATCACATTGAAGAGAATCATAAAGAAACACAAAGATTAATTGGTCTAGATTATGA
>JANMEE010000338.1:0-7617 GCA_031376645.1 Dolichospermum sp. OTE_75_concoct_329_sub
TTACTGTACAAACAACTCAAGATAACCTATTTGAAGGAAATGAGACTTTTACTGCTAGTTTAAGTAATCCCACAAATGTGTCTATTATTAGTTCCACAAATGGCATAGCTAAAGGAACAATTAATAATGACGATAATGATATTCCCTCCATAAATTCTAATAGCAATTACATCTTCCCCATTAAAGGTAGCGGTGATAGAGTTAGGCTCAAAGTCAGTTTAGTAGAACGCAATTCTAATTCTATCAATGAATTAGGTGTATTTAATGTTGATGATGCCCAAGGTAATATTAATGGTATTGCCCCTGGTGCAGCAGGTTATAATCAAGCAGTTTTAACGAGAGCAAAAGTTGTTTTTTCTGCTATTTCTAATCTGCCTAGTGGGGTAAAGAATACAGACTTTAACCGATTAGTTGAACTTAATAGCGGTGATAATCTAAAATTATTTTTCATTAAAGACGGGACATTAGATTCTTTAAATGCTGGAAAAGCTTCATTATCAAACTTATTTATTGCTGATGCTTCCAACCAAAAGATTACGAATTTGGGTGCAGATGGTTTTAGACTAGATTGGAAAGATGGTTCTGGTAATAGTACAAATTTTAAGGATTTTGTTGTCCAGGTTCAAGCTACTAATGATACGTTAGTGATTGGTACAGCATTACAAGGTGGTAAGCAAGGAGAAATTATTGATTTACGAGATAGAAAAGGTCAGCAGCTAAAAGCTGATTTTTCTGTTTATAGAGAAGCTGAATTTAATAATGAAGTTTACTTTTATAAGATTGATAATGCTGATGGACAAATTGGTACTTTACAGGCAACTTCAGCCAATCGTGCTAATTATATCCAAGCGGCATTGAACAATCTTTTGAAAAATGCCCAAGCTGGTGCAGACATCAAATTATCTACTGCTAATCAAGGTGTACAAACTGGAACAAGTACTATTACTGGTGGGACAATTCTTGCACCCATGATTATAGTTAATGGTACGTTATCTCAGCTTTTAGATAACAACGTTAATAATGATCCTCAAGTTTATTTCCCATATTTGGGCGTAAATAGTGATGGTGTTGATCACATTCGCTTACTAGGAAATAATACTTTTGGTTTTGAAGATTTACAAAATGGTGGTGATTTCGATTATAACGATATCATTGTGAAAATGAACTTTACTCCGGTTGTGTAATCATTCCCGATTCAGGATTCATTTCAATTGCCAAAGCTAGTTGATACAGATAGCGACGAGATAAGGAAGTATCTTTTGCTAACTGACGACTAGCTTGGGAACGGGAAATCCCCTGGTGCATAATCTGTAATAACTCAGTTTTTAGTTCCGTTTCTGTGAGTTGGATTTGGCTAGGTGGATTTCCTGCTACTAAAAGCGTATATTCTCCTTGTGGTTCTCTTTGAGTGTAATCAGCGATCGCCTCCCCAATTGTCCCTCGCCAAAATTCCTCATATAATTTAGTTAGCTCTCGGGCTATAACTAATTTGCGATCGCTTCCTAAAACTTCCCCCAAATCGGCTAAAGTATCCCGTAAACGATGGGGTGATTCATAAAAAACTAAAGTTCGGGATTCCCCTTGTAAAGATGCTAAATATTGCTTTCTTTGTTGACTTTTAGCTGGTAAAAACCCATCAAAAATAAACCTATCTGTAGGTAATCCAGCCGCACTCAAAGCCGTAATGACAGCACTTGCACCAGGAATAGGTACAACAGTTATCCCATCCTCAATACAAGCCTTTATTAACTCATATCCTGGATCAGAAATTCCCGGCATTCCTGCATCACTTACCAAAGCGATCGCTTTACCATATTGTAAATGCTCTAATATCTCAGGAATGCGACTATGGCTATTATGTTCATGGTAACTAATCTGGGGAGTCTTAACTTGAAAATGTTGGAGTAATCTGCCTGTATGACGTGTATCTTCTGCTGCAATCATATCCACTGCTTGCAAAATTCGCACTGCCCTAAAAGTCATATCTTCTAGGTTGCCAATGGGTGTAGCGACAATATAAAGTGTGCCTGGTTTTGGTTCAGTTTGCATATTAATTTGAACACGGATTAAAGAATTTAACGAACAGAGAAAACATGAATTTACTTAACATTATTTATTGAAATTTGCAGCCTCTTCAGTCGGCAAAAACTCAGGAGTAAAAATTTCTGTTAAACTATAAGGACATATTTGAGGAAAATAAGATAATCCGGTTTCTCGTTCAGCACTAATAGTTGCAAGTTGATAAATTTTTTCTAAAGAATCAGCTAAAAACGATTTAAGACTGGGATTTTCTGCAAGAATTTTTTCTAAACGTAGCCGTTGCTCCTTGATAGTTAATTGCCAACTGCGGGAACGTAAGTTAGGCTGAAATTGCCATTTAAGTAAGTGCATAAGTAATACCTCTAATCTGCTTTCTAATTCCCGTTTTTCAGAGCGTCCCATGTCTTCAATTTCTTCAGCAATATGATCAAAATCAATTTGGTTAAATTTTCCCGTTCTCAACAGTTGCGCTTGTTCCTGTGTCCAAGCATAAAAATCATGATCATATCTATTTAGATTCATAAAATTTTCGATAATTTACTGAATAATTTTACTCAATTTCACTACAGACCAATGATCAATTCTGCCTTATTTGTCGGTTTAATTACCTTAGATCTAATTTATCTAGCTGACTCTCCCCCCCAAAATAATCAAAAACTCGTTGCCACTAACTATACTGTAGCAGCAGGAGGACCAGCTACAAACGCCGCTGTCACCTTCAGCCATTTAGGCAACCAAGCTACAGTCTTAGGTGTATTAGGTTCTCACCATATCACACAGCTAATTTGTAGCGATTTAGAGAATTACCAAGTTGCTATTATTGACTTAGACTCTTCCCGGGATACACCACCTCCTGTTTCTTCAATTATTGTTACTCAATCTACAGGTGAAAGAGCAGTAATTTCTATTAATGCCATCAAAACTCAGGCAAATATTACTTCTATCCCTGCAAATATTTTAGAAAATATTGATATTGTCTTAATTGATGGACATCAAATGGCAGTGAGTAAAATTATTGCCCAAACGGCTAAAACCCAGAATATTCCCGTTGTTATTGATGGTGGAAGTTGGAAACCAGGATTTGAGGAGATCTTACCCTTTGTAAATTATGCTATTTGTTCTGCTAATTTTTATCCCCCCAACTGCCAAAATCAGCAAGATGTTTTTGCCTATTTGCAAAATTTTCACATTCCTCACATTGCCATTACTCACGGAGAAAACCCGATACAATACTTAACTTGCGGTCAGTTTGGTGTGGTAAATGTGCCGAAAATACAGCCAGTTGATACACTAGGAGCAGGAGATATTTTTCACGGTGCTTTCTGTGACTATATCCTTGAGACAAATTTTACAGAAGCATTAGCATTAGCGGGGAATACTGCTGCGGAAGCTTGTCAACATTTTGGTACACGTCCTTGGCAGTAATTCAAATATTTAACGCCCAATTATGTCAACTAATGCTCGTCCTCAATTAGATATATTTAACTTTCATCGAGTTCCTTGCTGGAAACAGCTAATAGCAGCGATCACTTACTACATCACAGCCCAACTATCTTATACATTAACAACTTACCCCTCTACAGGATCAACCCCGATTTGGATTCCCGGAGGTATTGCTGTTGGACTAATCACTATCTGGGGTTATCCCCTATGGTTAGGAGTGACGATTGGTATATTTATCACTCAGTTGACCACATATCAAGGATGGGTAAACTTTTCCAGTCTCATATTGACTATTTTGATCGTGGCCGTTGCCACAGCCGGAAAGCTTTTTTCTGCCTATTTAACTGAATATTTAGTCAGCAGTCGCTACTTTTTACACCGAGCCAAAGATACTCTCAACTTTGTGATCTATGGCTGTTTTCTTAGTCATTTACCTGTGGCTATTTTCTGTGCGCTACTATTATGTATCTTTGGCAAAGCTCCTTGGTCACTTTATTTTAATATTGCCCTATCTTGGTGGTTAGGTGATGCCTTTGGAATTCTCGTTCTTGCCTCCTTGATCATCGCTTGGAACAAAAATATTATCTCATTTACTCACTTAATAAAAAGTCAGTGGCTAGAAGCTGCTACTATCTTATTTTTAACATTAGTTATTAGCAGTATCTCTTATAGAGGTGGAAATACAGAATATTTGCTATTTCCTCTATTGGTGTGGGCAGCTTTTAGATTTAAAGAATTAGGTGCCATCCTTTTAATGGTCATAATTACTGTAATTATGGCAATTTCTACAGTTAAAGGACATAGTTCCTTTGTCCATGATTCTATCCAAAGTTCATTACTACTATTACAGTCATTTATTGCTTGTATAGGCATGACAACTTTAATTTTGAATGCAGTTGTCAATGAAAACAATCAAGTAAAAAGTGACTTGCGGATAGTCAATACTAACTTAAGCAATCAAAATACGAAATTACAAGAATTTAATCAACTCCAAGAAGCTGAACGGAAACAAAAAGAAAAAATTCTCAATGAGTATCATGAAGCTTTAGAAAAACAGTTTACTCTATCTCAAGCAAAAGAAGTTGCAGAAACTGCAACTCAAGCCAAAAGTGAATTTTTAGCAAATATGAGTCACGAGATTCGCACACCAATGAATGGCGTAATTGGGATGGCTCAACTTCTCTCCATGACAAATCTCTCAGATGAACAAAAAGACCTAGTTGATACGATTACAGATAGTAGTAATGCACTTTTGAGCATCATCAATGATATTCTCGATTTCTCGAAAATTGAGTCTAATAATTTGGAATTAGAACAACGTTCCTTTATTTTAAAAAACATTATCCAATCTGTAAATAATATTCTTTATATCCAAGCACTAAAGAAAGATATTCGTGTTAAGTATGCAATTCGTTCTGATATTCCTCCATATATTTTAGGCGATGATTCCCGCTTGCGCCAAATTTTAATCAATCTCGTAGGAAATGCCATTAAATTTACTAGTCAAGGCTGTATCTCTGTCTCAGTTGTAGTCAATAGAAAATGGAAAAATGAAGACTTAGAATTAATGATATCCATTCAAGATCCAGGAATGGGTATTGATAGCGATCGCTTGAATAAACTATTTCAACCCTTCAACCAAGCGGATAACTCTATTAGTAGAAAATATGGTGGTACAGGGTTAGGATTAGCAATTAGTAAGAGTTTAGTAGAGTTAATGGGAGGGACAATTTGGGTAGAAAGTCGCGGAAAGATTGGCGGTAATCCTCCTTTAAATTGGATATCCAAAACTAAAAATGATCATCTCCAGGGTTCAACCTTTCATTTTACATTTATTACTAAAGCAGTTTTAGTTTGTGATTTAATCCCAGAAAATGCTTCAAAGCAATTACCCGAAAAAGCAACTTCAGTACCATCTTCCATCACTATTCTTTTAGCAGAAGATAACAAAGTTAATCAAAAAGTGGCACTATATTCTCTCAAAAAGATCGGCTATAGTGCTGATATTGCCAATAATGGTCTAGAAGTATTAGCAATGTTGGAAAAACAATCCTATGATATAATTTTAATGGATATGCAGATGCCAGAAATGGATGGCATTACCGCAACTCGGATAATTCGCCAATCGTTAAAACCTCAACCTTGGATTATCGCTATCACTGCTAATATTTTAGAAAAAGATCGTCATGCTTGCTTTAATGCAGGAATGAATGACTTTATGACTAAACCAATTCGAGTAGAAGAACTCACCGCAGTCATAGAAAAAGCCAAAATCTGAATGTTTACTGTTGGCGTTGCACAAAACCAGGTATGAATTTAAATGTAGAGACGTTCCATGGAACGTCTCTACAAGGGTTTGGACATCATCAAAAATCATTTTTATACATCAAATCAGCAACGCCAATTTTTTATATCCACTCAAAAGATGAATTTATGAAAGACTTATCAAAAATATTAACAATTGCGCGGGAAGTAGGTTGGGGTGCAGCCAGTTTACTCAGTTCTTATTATCACGGTACTGCCGCTGCACCAAATTTAGATATCAAGTATAAAGACAATGAACCCGTCACTCTTGCAGATTTGGCTGTCAGTGAATATATCTTGTCACAGCTACAAGCAGCTTTAGGTAATGAAGACTTTGGATATATCAGCGAAGAAACCCATAAATCAGAACAGGGGAAAAATCCCGCTGAATGGGTATGGATCATTGATCCCTTAGATGGAACAAGAGACTTTATCAGCAAAACTGGAGAATATGCAATTCATATTGCCTTAGTGCAAGGAACACAGACAATGTTAGCCGTGGTGGCAGTTCCAGAGGCACAAAAGTTGTATTATGCCACCAGAGGCAGTGGAACTTTTATCGAAACTGTAACTGGTTCTGTGCCTGTGCGAGTTAACTCAAACAAAAAGATCCAAGATCTAATTTTGGTTGTTAGTCGCTCACACCGCAATGATCGGTTAGAATATTTATTGCAGCACTTGCCCTGTCAAAATCAAAAAGCAATTGGTAGCGTCGGTTGTAAAATTGCCGCGATAGTTGAACAGCAAGCAGATGTTTACATTTCCCTTTCTGGTAAATCCGCACCTAAAGACTGGGATATGGCCGCTCCCGAACTAATTCTGACGGAAGCAGGTGGCAAGTTTACCCATTTTGACTGCACGCCTTTAACATATAACACCGGCGACATTCATCAATGGGGGGAATTACTGGCGAGCAATGATCAAAATCATGAGTTACTGTGTCAAGAAGCACAAAGCATTCTCGCACGGTTTGTCTCTAACTAAAACAGCATTGATTCAGAGAAGGTTCCCTAGCGATGCTGGAAATCCTTTTGGGAAATTTTTGCCCATTATGGGTCAATGTCCTCGTGTAGTGCTATAGTTGGGGATATCAAAGATTATTTTCGGTTGAATAAGTCGTTTTAAGATTTTTTAAATACGTCTCTCCGAATCTAACTCTCTACACTCTCTGGTTTGGGAGATCGCGATCGCAGCGGTAGCGGTAATCGTCGCTACTAAGTCTGTTTAAAAAAATTAAAATGTAGAGTATCTAGCAGATATAGTCTCAGACTAATTGCTGCTGGAATATTTTATTTTCAGTCTAGGTTCTCAATCAAATATTAATTCAAAATAGGGAGGAATAGGAATGACACAAGTGGTATTGGGCGAAAATGAAGGTATTGAGTCAGCGTTACGAAGATTTAAACGGGAAGTTTCTAAGGCAGGAATTTTCCAAGATATGCGGAAAAAGCGTCACTTTGAGACACCTTTAGAAAAAGAAAAACGGAAAGCCATAGCTAGACACAAGCAACGCCGTCAACAACGTTCTCGCTTCAAGAGATAGATTTTTAATCATAGTGATTAAAACTGGAAATCCTGATAGGATTTCCTTTTAACTGCAAGAATTACTGTCTGAATCAGGATTTCCAGGATTTAAGGATGTTCAGGATGTCGAAAAAACTCATCTTTAAAAACTGAAATATCCCCAGATAAATATTCATGAAAAATCCTGTAAATCCTCTAATCCTGGGTATCCTGATTCTGACAATTAAGCATTTTCAGGATGAAGAAAAAACCTTTAAAATCTGAAATATTCCCAGATAAATATTCATACAAAATCCTGTAAATCCT
>JANMEE010000158.1:0-20378 GCA_031376645.1 Dolichospermum sp. OTE_75_concoct_329_sub
ACTCCACAAAAAACATGAACTGCTTGCAGCAGCGCTAGTTCCCTCCGGGACGCTCTCGCGAACGCTATCCCATAGTAAGCGTGAAAATTTCCACAAACCATTTTCAATGTCATTCCCGCAAAAGCGGGAATCCAGATTGTCCTATGGAACATAAATAATTTCTGGATTCCCCTTCCCCGTTTTCACGGGGACAAGCTTCAGGGGAATGACATGAAAACAGGATCAATCATTCTATGGAGTTCACTAAATGGAATGGAATAACACAGAAATCAATATTTTGCTCGTTTCGTTGCTGTAGCCTTTTTTGTTTTCGCTACGCTCAAATGCAATTCAGGCTATGTAACTCAACTCACGCGCATTCATTAGCCAGATCTGTAGACGGGTTTCCCGTCGCAGACGACTGGCATCCCCACGCTCTGGTATAGTGAGACGTGGGGCTTCTGCTGATTAAGCTAAATCTCTTCTTCAAAGAGACACAAAAGCAAAGTTTTATCATCATCAGTTAGTTAATGCCTATTTTAACACGAGTGTTTTCATTGATTTAATACTCATTGCGATCAATATTAGAGCATTGGCAAATATTTATAATTATGTTCCTTGTGTCAATGCGTAATAATTCTCAAAATTGGGAGTATTTTTAAGTAATTAAAAATAAGCGATCGCAAATGCAGCTACACAGAAAAAACCCATCTGAATGGGTTTAGAATACTTAAGCTGTGTTTATTGGGAATATTAAAGAGTAAGTATATTCAACAATTGAATTAATTTGATTAATGTTATATAATACAAAGTTTATTTGAAATGGAGATAAAAATACAAGCAACGAAAATAGGCGTTAGAGTTAGTGAATCATCTGAATTTGGACTTACATCGTCTGTGAGTCTGCCAGATACAGGTTTAACGAACTTGACTATAAGTGGATTTAAGTTAGTCTGAAAGGGTCCCAATTTTATCAATTACAATTGTGAATAGATAGGGGAGGCTCAAATATAAATTTTAGTAACTCTGTCTTCTCAGATTACTTGAGCAATTGAATTGTTTGATACTGCTGAAAGTATAATTATCCACTAACCTAAACGAGACAACTCATAAACAACTAAAAATTGTATTGTGCATTTTACAATGCCAGTTCATGAGAAAATCTAAAGAAAATATAAAATAAACCCAAATGACTGTGGTGTCTGGAGGAAAAAGTGTTTTTAAGACTAGCAAATCAACATAGACAATTTGTGCAAGATTTAGTAATGAACCTGCAAGCCTTGGCGGTTGTACTAGAACGCCATGGTTATCCTGCTTCCTGCTATACTTGTGGTGATCAGATGAATAGTGCATCCTTTATGGTGAGCTTAGGAGACAATCATCTAATTCGCTTTTTAGTATCCGATTATGGAATTACTTGGACAGAAATGCGTGATGATCGAGAACTAATGAAGCTAGAAGGTGCAGAAGCGATTAGCCAGCTAGAAGAACTAGCTACTCTTGTTAAGGAAGCAATGCATACCTCTAAAGATACGGAATATTTATCTCCAAAAGGTAAACGGGTTTTACAGAATACTGTGGGAACTGCGAAAACCCACCGATAACAGCCTAGTAACGATTTCTCGGAATTTAGAATGAATACAGCATAAGCTTTTTGTCAGATTCGGAATGGTTCATTAACTTACGCCGTACTGTACTAGTACCGCTTTATCAGAAGTTAAAAGTTAAAAACTTGCTAGAAATTAATTCTGGTGTTTTAGAATGTCCTAACTGCCTTATCCGTTGCTATATGTTTAATGCTCAAGCTGTTATTTTTTATTATTTGTCGGAAACAATTGTGATAAAAGCCTTTTAATGCTGATGATTGATAGACTTGACTATTGACATAGTAATTTTTGGTGTATTTATATTAACTTCTAAAAAATTGTTATTTTTGAGAATCTGATATAGATTTACATCTTCCTCTAGCAAACAAGCATGACCGCTTTTTGGGAGAATAAATTTTTGGGTATTTGGTAAAATATCCGCTAATCTGGCGATTTCACTCACAGAAGGTAATAAGCGATCGCTACCACTTCCAATCAGTAAAACTGGTTGTATGAGCCGCTGTAATTGTTTTTGATCAACTTGGAAATCTCGCAATAATGACAAGCGCCAATTGACAGTTGCTGATGGGATAGAACGCATTGCTGTTAGTAACATTAAGCGATCGCTTTGAGAAATCCGTTCTAACGATGCTAAAAACGGTAACAAACCCAATGCACCAATATTAAATAGGGATGATGGCACAAAGTGAGTAGCCTGAGTTATCCAATTAAACCAAGGACGTTGCTGCAAAGATGAAGCGGGATTAATTAAGATAATCCGTTTAAATAATTGCGGTGATTCGGTTGCTACTTTCATTGCTAAACAACCACCAAAAGATTCACCACAGAGGTAGATAGTCTGTTGACAGTTTTTTTCCAACTCCGCATGAATCAAGTCTAAAACATTCTTTACTAAAACATCCCAGGTAGCCAGGTAATTTCTCGGTATAGCCAAGCAACGAACATCTAAACTTTTTGCTAATTCAGGGATTTGGGTTTGCAACAATTCACCAGTCCCATCCATTCCTGGTAAATAGATAAATAAGGGAGAATCTGATGGTACTGGTTTTGGAGTCAAAAAACAAGGTTTAGGGTCAACTGCTGGCATTTTATTGATTTTTATTCGTCTACTCTATTTTTAACTTTACCGTTTCTGTTATCTAAATGGGCATTAGCGCAGAATTTTTATTTTTTTTCTCTTCACTAAAATCAACCTTTCCAGACAAAAAATAACCCACTCTGAAACCATGATTACAGAATTTATGGCAATTTGTATTCATCATATATAAATATGTGGAAGCGTTAAATCCTCATAACTGGCAATAGTTTCATATTGGCATTGTAAATAATAATAAAGCCTTCCGAAACGATTTATCAACTTAAATCAAATAGGATTGCTATATATAAAGCAGTGATAAATCTCTATGTTGCTAGTACCGCAAAGCCGAGTTGAAAATTAAACCTTCCTCTTGTTTTATTTGGGAAGATATTTAATATCGAAACTAACAGTTTTGTCAATTATTACTTGGAGTATCTGATATGCAAAATTATAGCTACACAATTGATTATATCGCTAGGGGTTAGATTAGTGTATTCTCTGTAACTACTAATCAAACAAACAGGTTTTACCATGATTATTAGTAAATACTTTCTCTGATTTAGCAAGAAATCAGGTGAATTTATAGAAGTAATCAAGCAATTTTTCAGTCTATAAATTTATGATCATTCAGGAGGAATTTGAAAAAAACAGTAGCAGTGTTATATAATTGCGTAGTTTTGTCTAGTAATCTAGATTATTAATAGAGAAGACTGATTAATAATAATTTGCTTTTATTTTCCATGAATCTTGTGAATAAAACAGAAAACACTTTTGCACTGACAACACCACTATACTATGTCAACGATATTCCCCATATTGGCAGTGCTTATACAACTATAGCAGCGGATGTAGTAGCCAGATTTAATCGCTTACAGGGAAATCAAGTGCTACTAATTACGGGTACAGATGAACACGGACAAAAAATCCAGCGTTCAGCAGCGAGTTTAGGAAAAGCACCACAAGATTTTTGTGATGAAATTGTCCCCAGTTTTGTCAGCTTGTGGGATTTACTCGATATTCAATATGACCGCTTTAGTCGAACTACCGCACCTCGTCACCAAGCCATAGTAAACGAGTTCTTCCAGCGCGTTTGGGAAAAAGGTGATATCTACCAAGGAGAACAAAAAGGTTGGTACTGCGTTTCCTGTGAAGAATTTAAGGAAGAGCGGGATTTACTAGCAGATAAACACTGTCCTATACATACTAACAAGCAAGTAGAGTGGCGAGATGAGCAGAACTATTTCTTCCGCTTGTCTAAATATCAAACCCAGCTAGAGGAATTTTACCAATCTCACCCAGATTTTATTCAACCTATCAGCAGACGAAATGAAGTTTTTAATTTTGTCGCTCAAGGTTTACAGGATTTTTCGATTTCCCGGGTAAATCTTGATTGGGGTTTTCCTGTACCTGTGGATTCTCAACATACCTTATATGTCTGGTTTGATGCTTTGCTCGGTTATGTAACAGCATTGTTAGAACCAGATGCAGAACCAACCTTAGCCAATGCTTTACAAACATGGTGGCCGATTAATCTGCACTTAATTGGTAAAGATATTTTACGCTTTCATGCTGTTTACTGGCCAGCAATGCTGATTTCAGCGGGTTTACCTTTACCAGAAAGAGTATTTGGACACGGCTTTTTAACTAAAGATGGTCAGAAAATGGGGAAGACTTTAGGTAATACCCTTAATCCTATCGCTTTAGTTGAAAATTATGGTAGTGATGCCGTTCGTTATTACTTCCTTAAGGAAATCGAATTTGGGAAGGATGGCGATTTTAATGAAATAAGGTTCATTAATGTTTTGAATGCAGATTTAGCGAATGATTTAGGTAATTTGTTAAATCGCACTTTAAACATGGTGAAGAAATACTGCGCTAGTCAAGTACCGTCCATTAGCCAATCAGAAATTCCGGCTGAAAATCCTTTAAAAGCAATGGGGTTACAGTTAGGAGAAAAGGTGAAACAAGCATATACAACATTAGCTTTCAATGAAGCCTGTCACTATGTTTTATCTCTGGTGCAAGCCAGTAATAAATTTATTGATGATCAAGCTCCTTGGTCATTATATAAACAAGATAAGCAAAAGGAAGTAGAAGTGGTGCTATATACGGTTCTGGAATCGGTGAGACTAGCAGCTTATCTTTTATCCCCAATTATTCCTAATATCAGCAGTGATATTTATCAGCAATTAGGCTGGGGAATTGATTTTAATAAACAAAAAGAAAGTGCAGTTTTAACTCCTTTTTGTACCCATTCCACTTATGGAATATTATCCGATAAACAAAAGTTGGGAACACCTAAACCAGTTTTTCAACGGATAGAAACATCAAAATAATCAAAATTTTTTGGGAACTGCGACTTCCTTTCAAAAAATTCGGGGACTTACTTACGGCTTATAGCTAGTTAAGGGAGTAAATAACTGAGGTGGTTTTACTACTGATTTTATGACTTTTGATGTATTGTCCCCGAAGACTTATCATAAGCAATTCTAACAATTAGGTAGTTAGGATTTTCTATCATAACAGGGATAACAACACAAGGTATGACAATAATGTTGAATAATTTTGAAAACGACTCAATATTTACACCAGAACAAGTTTTGGAAAATCGGGGTCGGGTAGCTATTTTTATTGATGGCTCGAACTTATTTTATGCGGCGCTGCAACTAGGAATCGAAATTGATTATACTAAGTTATTGTGCCGTTTAACTGGAGGATCAAGGCTGTTACGGGCTTTTTTCTACACAGGGGTAGATCGGACAAACGAAAAGCAACAGGGCTTTTTGTTGTGGATGCGTCGCAATGGTTATAGAGTCATTGCTAAGGATTTGGTACAACTGCCAGATGGCTCTAAAAAAGCTAACTTAGATGTAGAAATAGCTGTTGATATGATGGCATTGTGCGATTCTTATGATACGGCAGTTTTAGTTAGCGGTGACGGCGATTTGGCTTATGCGGTCAATTCTGTGAGCTATCGTGGTGTTAGGGTTGAGGTGGTGAGTTTACGTTCTATGACTAGCGATAGTTTAATTAATGTGAGCGATCGCTATATTGATTTAGAAGCTATCAAAGAAGATATCCAAAAAACTCCCCGTCAAAGTTATCCATATCGCCCATTGTCTAGTATGAGCTTTTTAGACGATCATAGAGATAGTCATAGACATATAGAAGTTCCAGAATAATGCAATATTTACAAGGTAGGGAGAATGGAAGACAAGATGTAAAACATCAGAGGGGAATTAAAAGTCATTCTCCCCACTCTTATTCATTTTTTGGGTTGCAATTACCAAATAATTTAGTTTATCTGCCTTTGATATTCTGTTTGAGTTTATGTTTATCTGCTTGCGGAAATCCATCAAATATCACACTAAAAACCGCTACTTCATCTCCCAAGGAAGACGACACTAAGTTAACTTTTTTTGGTGTGGCTTTAGAACAATTTGATGAGGTAGGGAGGCCAATTTGGAAGGTTAAAGCCAAAGAAGCAAAATACACTACAGATAAACAAATAGGTCAAGCACAAAATCCTGAAGGGGAACTTTACCAAGATGGAAAAGTTGTTTACCAAATTAAAGCAGAAAAAGCTGACATTAAGCAAGATGGGAAGCAACTGTTTCTTCAAGGTAAAATTGTCGCTACCGATCCCCGAAATGGGATTGTCTTCAAAGGTAATGAGTTAGAATGGCGACCTCAAGAAGATTTATTGATTATTCGCAATCAATTAAATGGTAGTCATAAGCAATTACAAGCAGTAGCCCAAGAGGCTAAGGTAAAAACCCGTGAACAACGGGTAGAATTTTCAGGAGGAGTAGTCGCAAAATCCACAGATCCGCAGTTGCAAATGCAGACTGAGCATTTAATGTGGCATATTAAGGAGGAAAAATTATTTAGCGATCGCCCCATTCAAATACAAAGATATAAAGATAACAAAATTACTGGACGTGGTACTGGTAAAGCGGCAGAAATTAATTTAAAAACTCAAATTACGACTCTTAAACCACAGGCACGATTAGAGTTAATAGATCCACAGATGCAAATTACCAGTAACTCCATAACCTGGAATATTAACAAAGAAAATATCATAACAAATTCTCCCATTCAGATATTCCAAGTTGCTGACAATGTAACTGTCACTGCTAATCAGGGACAAATGCAAATCCCAACAAAAACAGCATATCTAACAGGTAATGTTAATGCAGTTGGGCAACGTCGTCAGTCTTTAAAATCGAATCAACTTATCTGGTATTTAGATAAAAAATTGTTAGAAGCCCAAGGAAATGTAGTTTATAGTCAAATTGAACCAAAATTAACTTTTCAAGGGGAAACAGCCGTCGGTAATTTAGAAACAGAAAATATTGTTGTTAAAGGTGGTAATTCTTCTGGACGCAGAGTGGTAACAGAAATTGTCCCCCAGGAAAATAGGTAATTAGTCATTAGTCATTAGTCATTAGTCATTAGTCATTAGTCATAGGGAGAAAAATTTTCTTCTTCCTTCTTCCTTCTTCCTTCTTCCTTCTTCCTTCTTCCTAACTCCTAACTCCTAACTCCTGACTCCTGACTCCTGACTCCTAACTCCTGACTCCTGACTCCTGACTCCTGACTCCTGACTCCTGACTCCTTATGAGGGTTTATACAAAACTTCATTGCGATTAGCTGCACCAAAGTTCGGTAAAGAATTATCTAAATGAGGTGTGAGGGGATCAGGAATGTCTGTAGATACTTCTAATTCTTTTTCTAAATGTTGGAGAAGTTTATCTTGTTCAACCCGAAAAGCTGATACATTTGCACCACGGTTAATGATTGTAAACCAAACCAAACCGCGATCGCGTGTGGGGACAACTCCAGCTAAAGCACTAACATTATTAAGAGTCCCAGTTTTCATGACAGTGGCTTTTGGCATATGTCTAGAATGTATTGTCCCTCGGTGGTCTAATCCAGAGGTAGGAAATAAATCAGCTAAAGTCAACTGATAGAAACTTGCTTCTCGTTGTAATGCCATAAACATAGCAGAGACTGCTCTAGGAGAAATACGATTTTCTACACCTAAACCAGAACCATTAATCAGGAGAATTTCTGACTTTGGGAATCTAGCAATTTGGGCTGCTGCGGTGCTAACTACATCTGCTCCTCCCACAGAATCAGCTAACATTTCCGCAATGTCGTTATTACTGAAAACGTTCATTTCCTTAATGATTTTTTGCAAAGGTAAGGAAAGATGACGGACTAGTAAAGTTTGTCCAGCTTTCGGTTGAACATCTACCTTGATATTACCAGCAATAATCACTTGGGGTTTAGGTGTTCCTTTAGGCATCACTGAGTATTGAAAAAGCACGGAACGAGACCAAGTTTTGTGATTTAGTGCTTGTTTAAGTAGTTGACCCGCAAGTAAAGGATGACGTTGGAAATTCATAGCGAAAGCACCAGTAATCACCAGGTTTCCCTTAACTTGCTTAATACCCATTTGATTGAGAGTATTTCCCAGAGCGATCGCTTCCTCCCCAACAAACATGGGGTCACCATTGCCAGTAATGACTAAGTCACCCTGTACTACCCCATTTACTAAAGGTCCGGTGCTACTAACTAAAGTTTCAAATTGGTGATTTGGTCCCCAAACTTTAAAAGCGACTAATGAAGTAGCAATCTTAGTTAAGGAAGCAGCGGGTAAAGGTGTAGTACCTTGATGATTAGCTATCAGCATCGGTCCTGACTGCAACCAAATCCCCTGAGAGGACATGAGAGTTTGGTCAATTAATTTTGATTTCATTAAACCGTTAAGATATTCTTGGACTGTAATAGCTCCTGCTGGGCTGGGATCAGGGACAAGAATCAAGCTAGAGCTACTTTGCCAAGCCAAGACACTCAAGGCTTCTAAAGGTTGAATCTGTGCCTTAGCCATTTCTAGCCATAGAGAAAACAAACCTGATCCTAATAATTCCAGCATAGTTAAATTCCTTTATTCGGTAATTGGTAAGAGTTTTCTTTAATTGTTTAGACGTAAATTATACCGTTAGATTATTTTTAATTTTAAGTTCCCTCTTTTTCTAGCAACTTCTACTAATATACGAGCCTAATTATATTTATCAGTATTGAGTCATAACAAAGTAATAATTCAGGAGTTAATAGATTTAAAGTTTTATCGAAATTATCACCTATGATAGAGGAATAATAAATAATAGTTGAAAAATTTTAAGTAGGGTGGGCATTGCCCACCAAAACCAGGATATCTTAGGTAATAACCGCCCTACATAATATTTGGAAAATCCAGTATTATTACTATACTGCAAGTCTTATTTATTAGGAGTAAAATCAGCTTGATATTTAATAGCGTAGAACATCTTATGTCTACAGCAGCTATGCTAGAACCATTTTTTAGGTTAAATTTTCTCCTTCATTTATCTGTAATCTACTGTATAAAACTCCGATATAAAAGACTTGCAAATCTGTCTCCCATTCTTCGGTATATTTTGGCTAATTAATAGATTGGTATAGTCTACTTCCTTTCTGGATGTACTGCTTCTTCTGAAGTGGGAATACCCATCTGATTAATTACTCCAATCATTTGATATAAACGCCCTAAATCTCGTTGATTAAAATTTAGAACTAAACGAGGTAAATCAGATGTTTCATCTTGCCCTTCTTGTGGAAGTGCTTGACTTTTAGTTATTTTTCCAGTCACCAAGATATCATTGAAGTCCATATTTAGTAATTCCACTTGATCATCTAATAAATCTTTTTTCAAGCGAATAACCAACTGCTCACCAACATAACGACTAGAGTGATAAATTTGGTAGAACCTAGTAATAGTATTACAAGCAACTTCAAGATTATCTGTAACAGTGTATAAACTAGGATCATCTGGACTAACAAGCCCTGTTTTTACCAACTTTTCATCAATATATTGACTCCAAGAACGCCAATAATCACCACCAGGTTGATCAATTAATACTAAAGGAACTGGACCAAATTTACCTGTTTGGCTTAATGTCATACATTCAAAAGCCTCATCTTGAGTGCCAAAACCACCAGGAAATAAAGCTACAGCATCACTTTCTTTCAGGAGAAATAACTTGCGAGTGAAGAAGTATTTAAAATTAATAAGTTTAGCATCACCTTCGATAACGTGATTAGCTTGTTGCTCAAAAGGTAACTGAATATTTAAACCAAAGGAATTTTCTCTACCAGCACCTTCTTGAGCAGCTTGCATAATACCACCACCACCACCTGTCATAATCATAAATCCTAGCTTAGAAACAGCGCGACTAAATTCCAGAGCCATTTGATATGATGGTGTATCTGATGCTAGACGGGCAGAACCAAAAATAGTAATTTTCCGAACATGACGGTAGTTATAAAACAATTGGAAACCACATTCCATATCGGCTATTGCAGCAGATAGTATTTTCCAATCCAGACGTTCAATGTCACTATCAGCAAGGCGCAAAATTGTGATTAGTGATTGCTGAATAAATTGCCGATGCTTTAGTGTTGGTAAACGGTCTATTAATTCAGCAATATCAGCTTGGAGAGAATCTAATAAAGAAAACGACGCTTCAGAGGTCATATTTACTGCCGCAATAATTGGCATTGTATTTTAACCTAAGTTACTAGTACCGTGCAGCATAAGTCAACTAACAACAATTAAAAATCCCTAGTAATTTGCTGTTAGAATTTTGCCTGGCGGTACTAGCAACTAACATTATTTTACATTATACCCCCCGTATTGACTGTAATTATGACAATACAGGCTGCTCAATAACTAAACTTTACTGGACTAACAATCACTAGAAAACTGTCCGAAAGTGGTACTGACACTAGGCTTTTTCTATTATTAAAAAAGATAGGGGAAGTACCATTTTCGTCCCGTAAAGGGCAAAAGAGCAAGAGAGGTTTGTTGTGATAGTGAGTTTTAAAGATACTTTTCCAAAGTGTTAGATAAAGTGGTTTTAGGTACAGCGCCAACAACCGTATCTACTTTTTCTCCATCTTTAAAAATCATTAATGTGGGAATACTGCGAATACCATACTGACTAGCAATCTGAGGATTTTCATCAGTATTGACTTTCACAACCTTGAGTTTTCCTTCGTACTGAAGCGCAATTTCTTCAACAACAGGGGCTACCATTCGGCATGGACCACACCAAGGAGCCCAAAAATCCACTAATACAGGAACTTTGCTGTCGAGTACATCTATCTTAAAACTTAAATCCGTAACGTTTGTCGCTGCTGACATACCTAAAAACCTTACCTATGATATTTCTGAGCTTGGTGAAAATTCTACCATAGCAAAAACATCCTCTTTAGAGATAAAGGATATACATTTGCAAAGAAACTAGAAAATTAAACCCTACCATAAGGAACCGCCCGAACATTAGTCCGGGCGGAGTGTGGTGTGAGGAGTGAACGGAAACATTTGTCTCCGCCACCTCTATTGTAGGCTAGATATGTGATTTTTCCAGTGATTCTTCAGACTACTAGAAAAGTTTTTGAATTTGTCAGTGGTCTGTTGTTAGTTGTCCGTTGTTAGTTGTCCGTTGTCCGTTGTCCGTTGTCAGCAGAATACCCTTAAAGATAACTAATGACTAATGACTAATGACTAATGACCACTGACATTGGTGAATTATTTACCCATACCTAACTGCTGGGCTTTTTGGTAAACTTTGCCTTCAGTTAGCAGGGAAGGAGCAATGACAACTTCAACTTGCTGCATTTCTTTAATGTTTTTAGCACCTAAAGTTCCCATACTGGTCTTTAAAGCTCCTAAGAGATTATGAGTCCCGTCATCTAAACCAGCAGGTCCTCTGAGTATTTGTTCTAGTGTTCCCGTCGTACCAACGCGAATCCGAGTCCCACGAGGTAATAATGGGCTGGGAGTTGCCATACCCCAGTGATAACCACGCCCAGGGGCTTCAGCGGCTCTGGCAAATGGAGAACCAATCATCACACCGTCTGCACCACAGGCGATACATTTACAGATGTCTCCACCGGTGATTAAACCACCGTCAGCGATGATGGGGATATATTTACCAGTTTCCCGGAAATAATCATCTCTAGCGGCTGTACAATCAGCGATCGCTGTGGCTTGAGGTACGCCCACACCCAGGACTCCGCGAGAGGTACAAGCAGCACCTGGTCCAATGCCCACTAATACTGCTGCTGCACCAGCTTTCATTAATTCCAATGTGACTTGATATGTGACGCAATTTCCTAATGCCACAGGTATAGGCATAGAACGGCAAAATTCCGCTAAATTAAGGGGAGTAATAGATTCTGGAGATATGTGATCAGTAGAAACTACTGTAGCTTGGATGAAAAATAAATCTGCTCCTGCTTTAGTTACTATTTCACCATATTTACTTGCACCTGCTGGAGTTGCGCTAACTGCTGCAATACCACCTTGTTGTTTAATTTCCTGAATACGTTTTTCAATTAATTCCGGCTTTATCGGTTCGGCATAAAGTTCTTGCATTAGACTAACAAACTCATCTTTGCCGACAGAGGCAATCCGATCTAAAATCGGTTCGGGGTCAGCATAGCGAGTTTGGATACCCTCTAAATTAATTACTCCCAATGCTCCCAACTGGGACAAGCGAACAGCCATTTTTACATCAACAACACCATCCATTGCACTGGCAATAATGGGGATCTCTCGCTCAATATTGCCAATTTTCCAGTGAGTATCAGGTAAACTCGGATCGAGTGTTCTGTTACCAGGGACTAAAGCAATTTCATCAATTCCATAGGCTCGTCGAGCCACTTTTCCGCGGCCAAGTTGAATTTCCACGCTTTAACTTTTCTCAACACTGTTTAAGCTAGGGTATCAAATTGTGGTGATATTGGAAACAATTCAAAATTCAAAATAAGCTGTTGCGTATTTAATTTACGGCGTATTGCAGATTTACGCGGTACAAATTTGACACTCTCACATCTAAAGACACTGAGATTCTTAAGAGATTTCTACTCGTATAAGGTTGAGCCAAGCAACCACTAAACAGCAGATACTCATATCCGTCTCAAACGTCTTTATATATAGCAGGCTACCGTCAGATGATTTAAATCAACTAGAAGAGTTTGAGAAGCCAAAAAAAACAGGTCTGGCTACTGGTAAAACCCAAGCATCTTCTAAAGTTTCCCAAGAAGGTGTAAAAGCTGCTAAAGCTAAAGGACAAGCCTTCCAAACCCCTTGGACAGGTGCGCTCAACTTTTCACACATACCGCCACGGCGACCCTGTGGCTGATAATAACGACAATAACGACAGGTAGATGTTAAACGTTTAATTAATTTCATGTGCCTTAATCTTCAGTAGCGCAGGACTAGTTATCACACTTATATATCTTGCTTGTTAAACAAAATAGAGATAAAAGACAAAAAGTCATTATGGGATACGGGTTGTAGTGATTATTAGCTATAAACAAATTTTATTATGTCTTTAGATTCTTGTTATATATGTAAATAATTATCGGAGTGTCTACATACTTGTTTTTGTTTAAAACTTATTGGGGATCAAGGTTAAAAGTTTTATTTTAGATTTGCTGATCTTTCCAAAACTTTACTTTAGATAGATTTAAAATCATTCCTTAGCCTCTAGTTTACTCAATGATTCGGAATAGTTAAATATTTTAATTAAGAGCTAATTGTCTACCCTGAAAGTTTAGTGCAGCACAGAGAACAAACATTCCAGCGCTCAAGTTCACCCGGTGGAGTAGGACATTGACATTGGGGACATAAAGGCAGATGATGCGATCTCATTTGCATCATCTTAGCCCAATTCTCGAAAGCACCTAGCGCATTGTCAAGATTAGGTGAGACTAACCTATCAATAGTCAAATCATCAGCTACATAACTAGGATGCTCTGATGCAGAAACAGTTATTTGTGTTCCCGTTGTTAATGAATTTTTCCACTCCGCTGTCGAAAAGCGAATATCTACCAAAGACGTAGACAGCTTGTGATTTAATTTTACTAATATATTTTTCCGTCCGAAGGTCAAATTTTGCGCCCAAGCAGCGCTAGAAGTTGCTACCCAGACAACATCACGCTGAATTGACAAAGGACGAGTTTGAGCGGCAATCGGAGTTCCTACAACTTCTACCCAACACTTCACCAAACGTGGAAATACTTGTTCTTGCCATTCTGGTGAACGTTGAATATTACCTAAAACATGATCAATTGACTTAAAAGACATATTTTGTTACAACACGGAACAGAGTTGAAAATCTTTTGGTATATGGTTTTTCAGGTAATATAGCTAAATACTGACAAGTAATTTTCGCTAGTATATTAAAAATTAATTTAATCATTTATCCTGACTCTATCTTAACAATGAATCAAAATCCTCTGATGGATTCTACAAAATCCTCTCAAACACCAGGTTTAAACCCTGCCCTGACTACAGCACTAGCTAGTTTAGAAGTACAGTTGGATCAAGAATTAACCAGATACAGACGCACCCGCAAAACATCCAAGCAACAAACATCAGGAAGTGTAGAAAGTTACAATAGACAAAGAAAAACAGCCCTGTTGAACGATATTCAATTACCAGCAGTTCCCCCTATAAACATTCCTGCGGAAAATCCGTTCCTGACGACGGAGACAGAAGCAATTAATTTTATCCAAGAGTTTGCTACCTCAGACATAGAGGAAAATCCAACTCCTTTAAATTCAGAAAAATCCAGTAGCAGTATAGTTCTCACCAAAATTCAACCTCCTGAAAACCAAACTCTCCTGTCCACAAATGATCCTCCTAAACAACCAGATGATTATTTAGAATCTAGTGAAGCACTATTGCGAAGTTTGACAGCAGAAAAAACACAAACTCCTAAAACTCCTAATTCTCCCAATTCCCGTGATAGTGTGCTATCACCTATCGGTATTGGTTCAATGCTGTTGTTATTATTGGCAAGTTTGACTTTAGGCTATGTAGTCTTAAATCCCAAAAATTTGCCTAGATTGAATTTCAGCAACTTACTTAACAGTAATTCATCACCGACTGCGGAAAATACAGAAGTAATAAAAAATAGTTCTCAACTGGTTATTGAACCAAAAATCACTACCATAGCCAAATATCCTAATTTAGCTACCCAAGAATTTCGCCAAGTTAGAGATCCTAAAGATATCGTAGATTTAACACCGAAAGTTAAACCAACTCCCCAAATCACACCAACTCCCCTAGCTATTCAACCACCCCTAACTCCTATTTCTCCATTACCAACTCTTTCCCCACTACCTAGGATTCTACCTACAGCCACCCCATCACCTCTAGCAGCAGATGTTAAACCGTCAGCCAATGGGTACTATTATATTATTGCTGATAATCAAGGCAATAAGGATTTAACAGCAGCACGGCAAGTAGTTCCTGATGCTTATTTATCACCAAATCAAAAATTTATTTATTTGGGTGCTTTAAAAACTAAGGATGAGATTAAGCGCAGGTTGCAGGAACTAGAAGCAAAAGGGATTAAAGGACGATTACAACAGCCATAATCAAAAATAGTTAGATGATTTAGGATAGCAATATCACAAATCTCAAAGTCCGGTAAATGGTCAAGGTAGAGCCAACATGGAAGTTATCCAGCGTATTCTGCGGGTGATTCGTGCTAATTTCAATAGTCTAATCAGCAATGCAGAAGATCCAGAAAAGATTCTAGAAACAGCTTTTATGGAAATGCAGGAGAATTTGGTACAATTGCGTCAAGGAGTAGCTCAAGCGATCGCCACCCAAAAGCGCACAGAACGCCAAGCAGCCGCTGGAGAATCTCAAGGTGAAGAATGGTATCGTCGCGCCCAATTAGCCCTCCAACAGGGTAATGAATCTTTAGCACGGGAAGCTCTCACCAAACGCAAATTTTACCAAGAAACTGCGACAACCTTAATTAGCCAAATTCAGCAGCAAAAAGATGTAGTAGCCAAACTAAAGCAGGATATGCGGACTCTAGAGTTAAAACTGGCTGAGATCAAAACCAAAAAAGATATGTATATCGCTCGCGCCCGGTCGGCTGAAGCTTCTTATCGGCTTCAAGAAATGTTGACTGGAACTTCTACAACATCTAGCTTGGGCGCATTAGAACGAATGGAGGAAAAAGTTTTACAGATAGAAGCACAATCAGAAGCTATGAGTCAACTGGGTAGTGATGACCTGGAAAAACGCTTTGCATCCCTAGACTCTTATAATGATATTGATACAAAACTGGCAACCATGAAAACTTATATGTTAGATCAAGGAGAAAATCCTCAGCCACATATAAATTTACCGAAAACACCAGAACCATAACTTTGGGTAGTTAATATAGCGGTACGCACTTGCATGAGAATTTACTTCTTCCCTCTACTTTCTCCTGACTCCTGAATTCTTCTTTATATAGCTAATTAATAGGTTCATGATTCAGAATAGAAAAAAAGATAGTAATCCAGACTGGAAAGACTACATTGGAATAGGTAGCTATTAAATACTAAAAAAGCTAACTATCTAACCAAGAGTGTAAACCTTGAAAGGAAAAATAAATTTATGGGATTATTTGATCGCCTTAAACGCGTAGTTGGCGCTAACCTAAACGATTTGGTCAGTAAAGCCGAAGATCCAGAAAAAATGCTGGAGCAGGCACTCTTGGAAATGCAAGAGGATATGGTCAAGCTACGTCAAGGGGTAGCTCAAGCAATAGCAGCCCAAAAACGGACAGAGAAACAGTATAACGAAGGACAAAACGAAATTAATAAGTGGCAGCGCAACGCCCAACTTGCCCTGCAAAAAGGTGATGAAAGCCTAGCCCGTCAAGCATTAGAGCGCAAGAAAACCTATACTGATACCGCTACAGCATTAAAAACTAGTCTAGATCAGCAAAATGTTCAAGTAGACGGTCTTAAGAAGAGTTTAATCCAGTTAGAGAGCAAAATTTCTGAAGCCAAAACCAAGAAAGAAATGCTCAAAGCCCGGATTACTGCGGCCAAAGCCCAAGAGCAACTCCAAGGTATGGTTAGTGGCATGAATACCAGTAGTGCCATGTCTGCTTTTGAGCGCATGGAAGAAAAAGTCTTAATACAAGAAGCTCGCGCTCAGTCAGGAGCGGAGTTAGCAAGTGCAGATTTAGATCACCAATTTGCACAATTGGAGTCTGGTAGTGATGTTGATGATGAATTAGCTGCTATGAAAGCATCTCTAGCACCTGCACCAGAACCAAAACTACTCACCCCAGAACAACCCAGCACCACCACTCCAGTCCAACCAACCAGTACAGCTAAACCTGCTCAACCAGTTGATGCTGAATTGGAAGCTCTCCGCAAACAATTGGACAATCTGTAGTTTTTGCAGATCATTCCATTCAGTTAACACATTTATCGTAGGGGTTTAGCAGTGCTAAACCCCTACCCCACGGGTGATTTATTGGTAACAATAGAATTAGTTGCAGCCGCAAATAAGGTATTTTAGTGAACGCATATCATGATTGATTTGTACGGTGCGTAAGTCCTAATATAGTAAATATTTTATAATCTAAAATCTAAAATCCCATAACAACTAACTCTCAGATTGGGATAGAGTGATTTGTAAACGAACTTGATTAATTTATGCTACTTTATGGAGATTATAATGAATAAAGGTGTAATCAATATCACTGATGCTGAGTTTGAAACGGAAGTCTTAAAAGCCGAGCAGCCTGTATTAGTTTATTTTTGGGCTTCCTGGTGTGGTCCTTGTCAACTGATGTCACCAGTTATCAATTTAGCTGCTACAACTTATAGCGATCGCCTAAAAATTGTTAAAATAGAAACTGACCCCAATCCCCTTACAGTCAAAGAATATCAAGTAGAAGGTCTTCCCGCTCTGAGGCTGCTAAGAGGGGAAGAAGTATTAGAATCTATTGAGGGAGTAATTGGTAAAGATAAATTACTCAGTTTTTTGGAAAAGCATTTAAATAATAATTAGTTACCGTTTAGTGATCAAAACCCCAGAGTTTCTGATCACTCACTCATGACTAATGACCAATGACTAATAGTTAAAATGCAATTTGCCACCCGATTACAACCCTTAAAATCCAACGTATTTGCCGATATGGACACAGCCAAAACCATTGCTTTGGCTGCTGGAAGAGAATTAATTGATTTATCTTTGGGTTCTTCCGATTTACCGACTGCGAATCATGTCCTAGAAGCGATCGCTCAATCTCTCCATGATCCTAGCACTCATGGTTACTTATTATTTCGTGGTACACAAGATTTTCGTCATGCCGCAGCCCAATGGTATGAGCAAAAATTCGGTATTCCAGTTGACCCAGAAACAGAAGTTTTACCCTTAATTGGTTCTCAAGAAGGAACAGCCCATATACCTTTAGCGGTACTCAATCCCAGCGATTTTGCTCTATTATTAGATCCTGGTTATCCTTCCCATGCAGGTGGAGTATATTTGGCTAATGGTCAAATTTACCCAATGCCAATAAAACCAGAAAATGATTTTTTACCAGTTTTTAGTGATATTCCCGTCAATGTCCTAGCTAAGTCGCGGTTGATGGTATTAAGCTATCCTCATAATCCTACCAGTGCGATCGCCCCATTATCCTTCTTTCAAGAAGCCGTAGCTTTTTGTCAACAACATAATATTGTTCTCGTCCACGATTTCCCCTACGTTGATTTAGTTTTCACAGAAGAAACCCAAAATCCAAAATCTAAAATCCAAAATCTAAAATCCTCTGTTCCCTCAATTTTGCAAGCAGATCCTGAAAAAAGCGTCTCCATAGAATTCTTTACCCTGTCTAAATCGTATAATATGGGTGGCTTTCGCATAGGTTATGCAATTGGGAATCCCCAATTAATTCAAGCCCTAAAACAGATCAAAGCCACCGTTGATTTTAACCAATATTTGGGCATTTTGAACGGAGCGATCGCTGCACTCACAGGACCACAAGACGGTGTAAAATCTACCGTAGATATTTTTCGTCAACGCCGTGATGCTTTCATTAAAGCCTTAAATAGTATAGGTTGGAGCGTTCCCACACCCCAAGCCACAATGTACATTTGGGCAAAATTACCCCCACAGTGGAGTCATAATTCCATAGAATTCTGCACCGAACTAGTTAAAAAAACAGGTGTAGCCGCTTCCCCAGGAGTCGGCTTCGGTCAATTCGGTGAAGGATACGTTCGCTTTGCATTAGTGCAAAAACCAGAAATCTTAGAAACCGCAGTAGAGAGAATTTCCCAGTTCCTTTATTAACTCAAATTTCCAATTTCCAGTCATCTAATTGAGCCTAGTAATAGGTAATTGGTAAATTTCTCATCCTGTTAATCCTTTAATCTTGGATATCCTGATTCAGACAGTCTACCATCCTCATACTTAAATCCAACCACTTAGACTGAGTAATAGGCGCACTGCTAGAAATATAATCAATACCAGTTTCCGCCACAGCACGAATAGTTTCTAACGTCACATTACCCGAAGCCTCAATCTTCACTCGACTATCTTCTTGACGAATTAATAAGACAGCCTCACTCATCATTGACAAAGGCATATTATCCAACATAATAATATCTGCTTTGTGCTGTAAAGCTTCCCGCACCTGTTCTAAATTTTCCGTCTCCACCTCAATCGTCAGAGGATAAGGAATTTGAGAACGAATGCGGGTAATAGCTTCCTTAATTCCCCCAGCAGCAACAATATGATTATCCTTAATCATCACCGCATCATCCAATCCCATGCGGTGATTAATCGCACCACCCAACGCAGTCGCGTACTTTTCCAAAATTCTCAACCCTGGTGTAGTTTTGCGCGTATCCACCAACTGAGCCGGTAAATCAGCTATCTTTTCCACATATATATTAGTCAGAGTAGCAATTCCACTTAACCGCATCACCAAATTCAAAGCCACCCGTTCCCCCATTAACAGCGTATCCAGTGAACCATTAATTTCCGCTACCACCTGTCCTGGTTCACATTTTCCCCCCTCAGCCGTAATATTCACAAAATCAACTTGATGATTCAAAAGCTTAAATACCCTAGCAGCGACTGGTAAACCAGCAATTATTCCCGGTGCTTTTGCTATCCATCGAGCCTGTCCTTGCGGGGAATTTGGGGATAATAGAGATTGAGTAGTACGATCTCCCCTACCAATATCCTCCAATAACCAACATTGCAATAATTGATCCAGCACCAAAAACGGTGGTAGTACAGCTCCTGAACTCTTCATATCATCCCTAACATTTATATCCACTCAACACTATCAATAATCGTCTTCCCTTCTCTTTCTTCCTTCGTGTCCTTCGTGCCTTCGCGGTTCATTAACTCCTGATTATATTATATGAGATAGAAAAATCAGAAATTTTAACGCCCACAAACCTTGATCTATAAGGATTTTTGTCAAAATGAAAAACAAATCTCAAAATAATTTAAAAAAGTAGTTGACAAACCAAAGTAGGTTCGATATATTAGATAAGTGCCGCAGCAGTTACCCCTTAACAGGCAGCCACTGGGCGGCACACCCGAACCTTGAAAATATTATAGTTTGAAAGCCAGAATACAACAAGTACCCTGCGTCAGAAAAAGAAAATAACCTGACCGTGGTTGTAAAAACGGTTGAAAGAGCTTATAACAAACAAACCAAAATGGAGAGTTTGATCCTGGCTCAGGATGAACGCTGGCGGTATGCTTAACACATGCAAGTCGAACGGTCTTTTCGGAGATAGTGGCGGACGGGTGAGTAACGCGTAAGAATCTACCTTCAGGTTCGGGACAACCA
>JANMEE010000177.1:0-24417 GCA_031376645.1 Dolichospermum sp. OTE_75_concoct_329_sub
TGTAACAATAAAAGATGTCTAATGATTTGTTCTAATACACTTTTAACTTTATGTTGATCTCTTTTTGCCAATGATTCCAACTCCTCAATTAAATTCTCTAAATCCAACTCATCTAAACGACCTTGTTTTAATAAATCAATAGTTTCTAATAACCAGAAATAGTTATCAGTCTCATAAAGTTGGTGTAAATTAGTAGTAACTTTCATCTATTTACCTCCTATTTACCTCTAAAATAACACATTAAGTAAGCCATAAAAGTCTTTCCGTTAGGACTAGGAGTCAGGAGTCAGGAGAAAGAAGGAAGAAGGAAGAGAATGGTTCGCCAATGAGTTCTAAAATTTACCCGGTGATTTCTAGTAAACATTAAATCGGCGGTTAGAAACCGCATCTACACAGGCAAAACCCACCTTCGTGGGTTAAAAACAAGTTTAATTTTCCTATTTCCCAGAAAATAATCCTAATGAACAAATAATTTGCGCTTCCTGTTGGATATCTTCAGGATGAATCACACACAAGGAATTATTATCACGTAAAGAAATAATCATTGTGGCTAATTGTTCATTTGTAATCCCACTTTTTAATTGCCGATTAAGTTTCACAACTGTGGTTTCTTTTAATGGATAAAGATAGATTTCTTCAACGGCTTTTTTTAAAGTTTGCCAATCTTCTCCTAATACAAATAACGGTGTTTTGATTTCCGTCTTCTTAATATAAGCATCTAATCGGTAATAGGTTCTATATCTTGCGCTTTTAGAGCTTCCTAATTGTCCTCCTGTTGTTTTTTGCTGTTCTAATATTAAATCAGCCCCTTGTGAGACAATTTCATGATGTTGAGGATGCTTTTCTAATGGGGGTATATCCCTGTTACATCTGGCTATTCTCAAGATTCTCATTTGGGATTGAGTCACGCTTTTTCCTTCTTTATTTATCCAAGCGAGAGCGTCTGTACCATCAGCAGTGCGAAGATACATTAATACTCCTTCAGGATCTAATTTTGTTTCTTGATGATAGCGGGTACAATAAATGACGTTAGGAAGATGTTGGATGATTTTTTCTAAATCAGGATCAGCATCTATGGCATTTTTCCAAATTTGAAAAGCCTCTGATGTGAGATCAACTTCTCCTTCTTCATCTTCATCTAAAATACTTGATTTTTCATGATAAAGATCGAGTATTTCTTGATAGGAAAGAGTGTCTTCAAAAAATGATTCATCTCTTCCCACTACATTAGCATTTTCCTGTAATCTTTCACCTAATCTTCCTCGGAGATTAATTAATTCTTCTACTCCCTCCGCAGGTAAAAACGAATAACAGAGAATTTCTGAGGCTTTTTGACCAATTCTATCTACTCTTCCGGCTCTTTGAATTAAGCGAATAATTGCCCAAGGTAGGTCATAATTAATAATAATCCGACAATCTTGTAAATTTTGACCTTCACTTAATACGTCGGTAGCGATTAAAATTCTAATTTGTTGTTCTTTGGGAATATTTTGTTTGTTACTTCCGGGACTAAAACGATATGCTAACGCTGTCGGATCATTAATTTTTCCTGTCACTAATGCAGCTTGTTGAATATTCTCTTTTGCTAAGGATGTTTGTAAATAACGTCCTGTATCTGCAAATTGAGTAAAAATTAAAATTTTCTCATCTGGATGTGTTTCAGTTAATAGTTTTTGCAAAGTTTGGAATTTTTGATCTTGTTGATAATTCCATTCTCCACAGTTATTTAATAACTTCAATAATAATAAAGCATCTTCTCGTAGATGTTTTTTTAATTCAGGATTAAAGAGTCGAGAATTTAACCATTTAATGCTAAGGTTCTGATATTGGTTTGGGGATGTTTGCGTTTAAATTCTTGTTCATTCCCCAATTCTCTGATTAAATTTTCTGGTTTAATTCCTAAATCTTTAGATTCGGGAATAAATAAACCTAGCTGTGCAGATAAATCAAAATAACTTTTATTATAGGGGGTTGCAGTCAGTAAAATACAACGACTTCCACTTTGTTCTATATATTCTTTAATAACTGCGTAACGTTGTCCTTCTCTATTTCTTAAATTATGACTTTCATCTATTAATACTAACCGATGATTATGGAGACTATCATTATTAGGTAATATCTTACCGACTTGATTAATAGAAATTACCTTACCTCTTAACCCATATTCATCTTTATAGTTTTCCCACATAGAAACGAGATTTTTCGGACAAATAATTAAGGTACTAATCCCAAAATCTTCTTCAATAATTTTTGCTATTGCAGTTCCTACTAAGGTCTTTCCTAAGCCTACCACATCACCAACCATGACACCACCACGACGGTTAACATAGTGAGTGGCAATTTTCACCGCTGCTGCTTGGAAAGGCAATAATTGAAACCCTGAAGGTATTTGATATTGACTCAAACCATCTCTCGCTTCTTGAGATAGATGATAAGCCATTTTTAGATAAACATAATAAGGATCAATTAACCTATCTGTTGCCCAACTTTCATCTATAATATCTGCTAGTTGCTCAGAAATATCTAAACAAAATCTATCTTCCCAACGTTCATTAAACCAAGTTTGTAATTTATTTGCTGCATCACGATCTAAGATATCAACATTCAATTCACCCTGTGCTGATAATCCTGAAAAGGTTAAATTACTACTTCCTAAAAAGCCGATTGTGGGTAAATTGGGATGATTTTGAGGAATTAAATATAATTTAGCATGGAGAGGATGACGCAAATAGAGTTTAACAACTACTTTTTTTGATTTTAATTGTGATTTCAGTCTTTTTAAACCCAATTCATCAGCATTATTGGGTTTTCCGATCATTAACTGCTGTCGAAATTCTTGAACTATGCGTTTTTGCAGTTGATACGATTTATTCGTATCTATAGGTTTCTGAGATATTCCTAAACCTAACATTTCATGAAGTTCATCTTTTGGTAGTTTTTGCATTCCAATTAATAACCGGCAACAATTATTTTCACCCCCGGTAAATTGTGCAATTTCTTCTTGAATTAATTTCCATCCTCGCAGGTTAAAATAACCTACACAAAAATCAGCCCTATTTGCAGCTTGTAGACTTTGTTTAAGAATAGGTAATAGTTGCTCATTAATATTATCAAAAATCCGCGGCATAGTTTTTTATTTATTCCCAAATTCTTGTTGAAAAATAACCAAAATATAATCTAAGAGGATGTTTTAAAAGTTTTCAAGGTATAAATTAACCCCTCTTGTAAACCTCTCCCCTATAAGGAGAGAGGCTTTAAAATCCCCATTCCCTTGTAGGGAAGGGGGGCAGGGGGGTTAGGTTTTTGGAGATTATTGGTTTTATTTAATACTTTATGGCTAACGCCACGCTATGCCTGATGCCTCCGGCTCCCGCAGGGATACGGCACACTTCGTGAACGCTATCAAACACCCTCTTATAAACAAATTATACATTAATATCAGAAATCGGGGATCTAATCTGCAATTTAAGCTAAATAATCAATATCTAACAGTTGTTCAAGGGAATAAGGACATATTTCCGGAAAATCAACCTGAAACTGAGTTTTTCTTTGCACATATCCTAATGCCCTTTGGTAAATTTTTAATCTTTGTTCAACTAAATGATTGCGTAAATTTGTGGTTAATTTAGCATTAAGTTGATCTCGAAAACTATAAATTTCAGCTTGCCAATGACCAGAATTTCTCTCAACTTCAATAGTCCAATACTGATACAGTAATAAATGTCTAATAATTTGCTGTAATAGACTTTCTACAGCATTTTTCTTTTCATTTCCCAAATCTTCCAACTCCTCAATTAAATTCTCTAAATCCACCTCATCAAAACGACCTTGTTTCAATAAATCAATAGTTGCTAATAACCATAAATAGTCATCAGTTTCATAGAGTTGCTTTAACTGAGTAGTAAAATTATTAGTAATTGTCATTCTATTATCTTCCAGAAATATTTCCTATAATTAAATTTAACCTAAATAATCTTTATCTAACAACTGTTCAAGGGTATAAGGACATTCTTCTGGAAAATCAACCTGAAACTTAGTTTTTACCTTGACATATTCCAAAGCATCACTATAAATTTCTAACATCTCCTGAGTTAAATAATTACGTAAATTACCCGTTAAACGTCGTTTTAGTTGGTTCCTAAAATTTACAATTTCCGCTTGCCAATGATAACTATTTCTTTCATATTCTTCTTGCCAATACTGCAATAATAATAAATGTCTAATAACTTGTTCTAAAAGACTTACAACTGCATTTTTCTTTTCACTACCCAAATCTTCCAACTCCTCAATTAAATTCTCTAAATCCACCTCATCTAAACGATTTTGTTTTAATAATTTAATAGTTGCTAATAACCATAAATAGTCATCAGTTTCATGGAGTTGCTGTAAATTAGTAGTAACTTTCATTTATTTACCCCCTATTTACCTCTAAAATAACACATTAAGTAGAGGTAGGTTGGGTTACAATACTTTTCGGTTAAGGAGTGTAGAGACGTTCCATGGAACGTCTTTACAAAGGTTTTCGGTTCACGAATTTTCCTAACCGAACAAGTATTGGGTAGTTTTTCTTCTTCTTTACACCCCCCTGAACGGTTACCAAAGATCCCCGATTTCTTAAAGAAGTCGGGGATCTGAACTTCCCAATATTTATAAATCAAATAGGATTGCTCTCTGAAACTGAAGTAATTATCAATCACTAACTTGGACTCATTAACTATGTTTTGGCAAAAAAGTTTAGGATGGATTTTGGGAATTATGCTTTGGTGCGTTGCACAACCAGCATTAGCAGACTGGACTCATCCTTTATCATTTAGTAATGCAGAATTATCAAGACAAGACTTTTCTGGACAAAGTTTACAAGCTGCGGAATTTTCTAACGCTAACCTGGAAATGGCTAACTTTGCAGGTGCGGATTTGCGAGGAACAGTTTTTAGTGCTTCCGTAATGACAAAAGCAAATTTACATGGGGCAAATTTAACCAATGCCATGGTCAATGAAGTAAAATTAATAGGCGCTGATTTAAGTAATGCCGTTTTAATAGAAGCTCTTTTACTCCGCACAGCCTTTACAGATGTTAATATCACAGGTGCAGATTTTACAGACGCAATTCTAGATAGAGCGCAAATTAAAGAGCTATGTCAAAAAGCCAGCGGTGTAAATTCTCAAACTGGTGTAGAAACTCGTGAGTCGTTAGGATGTCAATAAAACTTGGGATAATTGGTGGTGGACAACTGGCTTGGATGATGGCAGATGCAGCGCGTAAACTGGGAGTAGAATTAATAGTCCAAACTCCTAGTCAACATGATCCCGCTGTATCTATTGCCCAAGATAGCATTTTTGCTCCAGTTGATGATGCCGCAGCCACAGAAATTTTAGCTACAAAGTGTGATATTATTACTTTTGAAAATGAGTTTGTTAACCTTGGCGCTTTATCATTACTAGAAAAACAGGGTGTTTGCTTTCGTCCTCAACTAGCAGCTTTAGCACCTCTGTTAGATAAATATGAGCAACGTTGCTATTTACGGAATTTAGGTTTACCCGTTCCCCAGTTTTTAGCATTATCACCAGCAAAAAAGCTAGAATCTCAAATTGAAAATTTAGGTTTCCCGGTTGTTCTCAAAGCGCGAAGACATGGGTATGATGGTCAAGGAACTTTTATCATTTCTGACTTTGCAACTTTATCAAAAACAGTTAATCAAAATCATGCCCAGTTTTTAGTAGAAGAATTTGTACCTTTTACCAAAGAACTAGCAATAATTGCAGCCCGTTCTGTAAATGGGGAAATTGTCATCTATCCAGCGGTAGAGACTATCCAAAAAGAACAGGTTTGTAGATGGGTAATTGCCCCAGCGATAATTACCAAAGAACAAAGTTCAGAAATTGCAGCGATCGCCCATAAACTATTAACTAGTCTCCAATATGTCGGAGTCTTTGGCATTGAACTATTTCTCACCGCTGATGGTAATATCTTAATTAATGAAATAGCACCACGCACCCATAACTCTGGACATTTTTCCCTAGATGCTTGTGAAACTTCCCAATTTGAACAACATCTGAGAGCCGTGTGTGGTTTACCATTAACCAATACTGCTTTGCATTGTAGCAGTGCTGTAATGGTTAATTTGCTAGGATATGAAAGCAGCGATTGCGACTACCAAAAACAACGTCAGCAACTTGCAGGTATTCCTCAAGCTACTGTTCATTGGTATGGCAAAACAGAATCTCGTCCCGGACGTAAATTAGGACATATCACCGTTTTACTAGAAGCAGATAACGATAAAGAAGTGAAAGATATTATACACGAAATTGAATCTATCTGGTATCCCTTCGCAAAAGTTTGCCAGAATTTTCCCAAATAAACACACAAACCATTTTTCAAAGCTATAATGGGTTGGTTACACTACGACGACTGGTGACTGCCATCAAGTTTTTTGATCTATGTCTTTAACAACAAGGGAGCTAAACAATTCTCGTGGCAGTATACCGGGCTTGTACCCGGAAACTTTAAACGAGGACCCTCAGTTCCCACCTGGTTTAACCAGGTCATAAACTTAGGTAAAACGGCGTTGCGGTGAAATACAAAATTTTGGCTCCCTTGTTGACTAAACTGGGGAGCTTTAAATTTCCTGTGAAAAACAGGATAGAGCAGGAAGGCAGGGGAATAAATATTTCCTAATTCCCTTACTATCGACCACTGACCACTGACCGAAAAATTTTAGATTTTAAATTTTAGATTGGGAATTTTCGGGACAAGCCCCGCCCCTTCAAGGCGGAATTCATCCAAAATACTCGCTGCGCTGCGTACGCTTCGCTAACGCGAATCTAAAATCCTTAAGCCCCACATTTGTTTGGTGGAGTAAATCCAAAATCCAAAATCGTAAATCCAAAATTGATTGACCACTGACTAATGACTCATCCTTTAATACCACAAATTATTGATTTGGCGACACCAGTAGCAGCAGAACTAGGATTGGAAGTAGTTAGTATAGTTTTTCATACCAACCAAAGTCCCCCAGTCTTGCGAGTAGATATATTTAATCCTCTACAGGACATTGGCCTGGATGATTGTGTAAGGATGAGCCGTGCCTTAGAAGCCTCATTAGATGAGGGAGAGATCATTCCAGATGCTTATGTATTGGAAGTATCTAGCCCTGGTATTTCAAGGCAACTGGTAACAGACAGGGAATTTATTTCCTTCAAAGGATTTCCTGTAATTATTTCCACTTCCCCACCTTACGAAGAACAACAAGAGTGGATAGGTCTATTGATTCGTCGGGATGAAACTATAGTTTACCTTAATCAAAAAGGTCGTGTAGTGGAAATTCCCCGTAACCTCATTACCAGAGTCCAAATGGATGAAATTCGCTAATCAATTTGAGATTTTAGACTCTGGATTAGGGACTGGTAATTGGTAATTGGTCATGAAAAGCTATTACTCATTACCCGTTATCTCATTGTGCTGACCGCTTAGATAAAATTTTAGGAGACTGCGTATGTCAATGGTGACTTTATCTGGATTAAAAGAGCTAATCGAAAGTATTAGCCAAGACCGAAATTTACCGCGTTTAGCCGTACAAGCGGCTATTAGAGAAGCATTAATCAAGGGTTACGAACGTTATCGTCGCGCCCAAAATTTAGAACGCAGACAATTTGATGAAGAATATTTTAATAATTTTGAAGTAGAACTGGATATAGATGGTGAAGGATTTCGGGTTCTTTCCACCAAAACCATTGTTGAAGCAGTTAGTAACACCGATCATCAAATTTCCTTAGATGAAGTCCAGCAAGTAGCCCCAGAAGCTCAATTAGGAGATTCTGTAGTATTGGATGTCACCCCAGATCAAGGAGAATTTGGGCGCATGGCTGCCATGCAAACTAAGCAAGTATTGGCACAAAAACTGCGAGATCAACAACGCCAAATGGTGCAAGAAGAGTTTCAAGATTTAGAAGGCACGGTTTTACAAGCTAGAGTTTTACGATTTGAACGCCAATCTGTAGTTTTGGCAGTTAGTAGCGGATTTGGACAATCAGAAGTAGAAGCAGAATTACCCAAGCGAGAACAGCTACCCAACGATAACTATCGGGCTAATGCAACTTTTAAGGTATATCTGAAAAAAGTTTCCCAAGGGCAGCAACGGGGACCACAATTAATGGTATCTCGGGCTGATGCAGGTTTGGTGGTTTATCTATTTGCCAACGAAGTTCCAGAAATTGAAGATGAAGTAGTCCGAATTGTGGCTGTAGCTAGAGAAGCTAATCCCCCGTCTCGTTATGTTGGACCGCGGACAAAAATTGCCGTTGATACCCTAGACCGGGATGTAGACCCTGTTGGCGCTTGTATTGGGGCGCGGGGATCACGAATTCAGGTGGTAGTGAATGAATTACGCGGTGAAAAAATTGATGTGATTCGTTGGTCTCCAGATCCGGCTACCTATATTGCTAATGCTTTGAGTCCAGCCCGGGTAGATGAAGTCAGACTCATGGACCCAGAAAGTCGGCAAACCCACGTTTTAGTTGCGGAAGATCAACTCAGTTTAGCCATTGGTAAAGAAGGGCAAAATGTGCGGTTAGCAGCCCGTCTCACCGGTTGGAAAATAGATATTAAAGATCAGGCTAAATATGACGAAGCAGCCGAAAATACTAAATTTGCAGCAGTGAGAGCGCAATATCAATCACAAAATAATGAGAATGATAGATATAACCGAGAAGATGAAATCCAAGAAGAATTAGAATTAGATGAAGACAGATTTGACAATCGTGAGGAATATTAATTCCCAGAGTTGTCACCACTAATCCTAGCAAAGAAGAAACAAGAGGTGCATCTTAACCCAATTACCCATTACTCAACGTATTTAAAAATACATTGTTTAGTATCCCAAAATATGTGGCTTAATCTGGCAAAAGACGGATGAAACCGAACTATCGGCGTTGTATTAGTTGTCGTCAAGTAAACTTGAAACAAGAGTTTTGGCGGATTGTCCGCGTCTTTCCATCTGGAAAGGTACAATTAGATCAAGGCATGGGGCGTTCTGCCTATATCTGTCCACAAGTGAGTTGCCTGCAAGCAGCTCAGAAAAAAAATAGACTAGGGAGATCCTTGCATGGGACAGTGCCAGATACAGTGTATCAAACATTGTGGCAACGTCTAAATCAAGGCGATCGCCCAAATCGTATTTAATGGTAACAACTAAAATTGCGATAATCTCTAAAGATATTGTCAGTAACCCAGCTCTAAAGGGACTGAGCTTACCAGAAAGCTCTACTGACCAGACCACCCTAAGCATAGTCGAAGGGTAAACGTTATTTGAGTCACGACACCCACTGAATGTGTAGCTAGTTCCCTGCTTTATCGCTTGTAATTAAACAGTTATACTAAGGTAACACTTTACAGTATTACACGTCTAACAAGCTCTAATAACAGGTCTAAGCTAACATTACCCCAGAAATGGGAGTTGGTTTTTTAGGTTTTCAATCAAAAAACCTGAATAAAATTGAAGATTCAATGCGATTAAAACCGCTCGGGTCGTTTTCCTCTAGTCCCTAAAGGGACTGAGTTTCCCGCATAACGCGAGGTCTTATGACGAAAGCCGAACTATTCGCGCTCTAATCATAACCTTTAGTATCGCTCAAGTTAGTGCCAAAATAGTAAGTGGATGTAAATGGCTTTCTCGATCTCCCTTTTTTGGTGAAACGCAAAGCATTGCTCCCAACAAGTTTTTTTTTGATTGTATTGTGGAAGACTCACAAATCAGCAAAACAAAAAAACCAAAAATGGCAACCTGGTAGCGTCAAATCGCAGATCTGCATCAACCATCATTCCTGGTGGAGATGTCAGGATGAAACCGAAACATCTCTCTTTCCTAACTGGAGGCACCGGCAATATCACCAAGGGCAACCGAAAAAACAGTGATCTAAGGGTGGAGATGTCACAAACCAGGCAACCATCCGTTAAAACTGTAAATTAAAGGGGAAAGAGTGGATGAACAATGGAAAAGTTAGAATCTATGACTTATCAAAAGAATTGAATTTGGACAATAAAGAGCTACTAGCAATTTGCGACCAGCTTGATATTGCGGTCAAAAGCCATAGCAGCACGATTTCCGAATCGGAAGCTGAACAAATTCGGAGCGCGGCCGAAAAAGTCATTGCCACGAATTTAGCCTTTAAAAAGGAACAAAGTGCAAACGGCCATAAACCAAATTCATCCCAAAACCGTCCCAGTGCCAATCACAAACAGCAAATTCTAGAAATTCGCAAACCGAAAATATTGATAAACACTACCACCAACTCACCAGATACCTCAGTTACTACTGCTGCCACTGACACGACTGAGGCTAATCCTCCTGCGCCTCCACGGCCTTTTGCTACACCAGTCTCATCTATGAAGCCGGCGGCACCAAGTAGACCAGTTCCCCGGAATCAATCTGAGACTCCGCTCAAACCTAATCCTACCCAACCGGAACAGGTATCTGCTCCGCAACCAGTCGAGGAGAAGGTAGTAGCGGAAAAATTAGAGAAAATATCTACTCCCAGACCAAAACCTGAGAAACCTCAAAAACCCCAATTGGTTGCTCCTCCGGCCAGAGTAGATGCCACAAAACCGCCAGAAACAGAAGCTGTAGGCACATCGGAAAAACCTCTTCTCAAACGCGATCGCTCACAGCGGGTTGAGGAAGATCGGCAACCAGTTAGAAGTAAGGTTAATAAACCTTCATCTGAGCCAGGTTCACCATCTGCACCACCTAGACCTAGTCGGGCTAATGCAGGAGCTCCGACCAGACCAGAACAGCGCACTGGCAGACCATCAGTGGGCGGAGATGTCCAACGTCCTAGACCTGCACGTCCCGGTGAACCAGCGGCCATTCCCACGGCAACTCCACCCAGACATAATGCGGGCGGAGCGAAAAAAGAAGGATTGGATGAAACACCAGTACCACCCGATCTCCTGGATTTAAAACGCCCTACACCCCCTCGTTTGAACAAGGGTGGGAAAAAATGGCAAGAAGAAGAAATCATTGACGAAATCAAGGAAAAGGCGAAACTTGGACCCAAGGGCAAACGGGTCAAACCAATCGTAGAAGATGATTTAGATGAAGATGATTTAGATGAAGACGGTCTAGAAATTTCCACAGCCGTCCAGGTAAGTCTTTCCATTGCTCGTCCTCCCAAACCCAAAGGGACTCGCTCTGGTGCCCCAGCCGTAGCAGTTGTGGCCGCTCCCACTACTAGAGGCAAAAAATCTAGTTCTTCCCGTGATCACAATCGTCGGCAAGAAAATAATAATGTCGAGCAAAAACCAGATCGTCCAGCAACACTAGCTGTTACTGGTCCATTGACAGTGCAAGAGTTGGCTGATGCCTTGGTAATTGCTGATACAGAGATTGTCAAAATCCTGTTTATGAAAGGCATGGCTGTAAGTATCACCCAAAATCTGGACATTCCGACTATTACCCTAGTAGCCAAAGAACTAGAAGTAGAAGTCGAAATCGTGGAACGAGAGGCCGAAGCTCGGAAAGTCACAGAAATGATTGACGTGTCCGACTTGGATCACCTCATTCGTCGCCCCCCAGTTGTCACCATCATGGGTCACGTCGACCACGGTAAAACTACTCTCCTTGACTCTATTCGCAAAACCAAGGTTGCGTCTGGTGAAGCTGGCGGTATTACTCAGCATATTGGTGCATATCATGTTGATATAGTCCATGAAGGCAAACCACAGCAGATTGTTTTCCTAGATACTCCCGGTCACGAAGCTTTTACAGCGATGCGGGCTAGAGGAGCTAGGGTGACAGATATTGCCGTTCTCGTCGTAGCTGCTGATGACGGTGTTCGTCCCCAAACCATAGAAGCTATTAGCCACGCTAAAGCTGCTAATGTTCCCATTGTTGTTGCTATCAACAAAATTGACAAAGAAGGCGCACAGCCAGAGCGGGTTAAACAGGAACTCACCAATTACGGTCTGACTGCTGAAGACTGGGGTGGTGAAACAATCATGGTTCCCGTTAGTGCCATTAAGGGCGAAAACCTCGACACTCTCCTAGAAATGATTATGTTGGTGTCGGAAGTAGCTGAACTATCTGCTAATCCAGATCGGGTCGCAAAAGGAACAGTCATTGAGGCTCATTTGGATAAAGCTAAGGGTGCAGTTGCTACCTTACTGATTCAAAACGGTACTCTCCGAGTTGGAGATATGCTGGTTGCTGGTTCAGCCTTTGGTAAAGTCCGCGCTATGGTGAATGATCGCAACAAGCGTGTAGATATTGCCGGTCCATCCTTTGCTGTTGAGGTCTTGGGTTTAAGTGATGTCCCCGCAGCCGGTGATGATTTCGAGGTCTATACAAACGAGAAAGAGGCTCGTACTGTAGCCAGCGATCGCGCCGACAAACAACGTCAATCCCGCTTGTTGCAAGGTCGTGTTACCCTCACAACCCTGTCAGCACAGGCACAAGAAGGCGAGTTGAAAGAACTCAACTTGATCCTCAAGGGCGACGTGCAAGGTTCTGTGGAAGCTATTATTGGCTCTCTGCGGCAAATTCCTCAAAACGAAGTCCAAATTCGGATGCTCTTGGCTACGGCTGGAGAAATCACCGAAACAGATATAGACTTGGCTGCGGCTAGTAATGCCGTCATTATTGGTTTCAATACTACTTATGCCAGTGGTGCTAGACAAGCTGCTGATGAAGCAGGTATAGATGTCCGGGAATATAACATCATCTACAAACTCTTGGAAGATATCCAAGGTGCTTTGGAAGGTTTACTCGAACCAGAGTTGGTGGAAGAACCCTTGGGACAAACAGAAGTTCGTGCTGTCTTCCCAGTTGGTCGTGGTGCAGTTGCCGGTTGTTATGTACAATCTGGTAAGCTCGTCCGCAACTGTAAAGTGCGCGTGCGTCGCTATAACAAGGTAGTTTACGAAGGTGTTCTCGATTCCCTCAAACGGATGAAAGAAGATGCCCGTGAAGTCAACGCAGGTTATGAATGTGGTATCGGCATTGATAAGTTCCATGACTGGGTGGAAAATGACGTCATTGAATCCTACCAGTTGGTAACTAAACGTCGGACTTTGACTATGACAAAGTAGTCCGGTGAGGATAGCGTTGAGTGCTGAGTTGATGAGTGTTGAATTGAGACTGTTTTGAGTTCAACACTCAAAAATTAAACTCAGCACTCCGTCATTTATGAGTGATAGAGTAGAAGGAGTCACCGAGTCACCGAGTCAGAAGAATGAAGGAGTGAAACGCTTGTTTAGAAAGAGTTTCCCGATCAATTAATTTCTTAACTTCTGAGCGGTTGCTATAAATTTAAAAAAAATTCTCTGTTTAATTAAGAACAAGTTGTTTTAGAAATTTCTCGCAGAAAATTCCGCATTTAGTGATGAATGAGACAGAATTTTCAGGTATAAAACCATTATCTTGATAAAAGATTAAAGAAAAATTTTCAATTTTAGGTTTGGGTGACTAGATTTACGTTTTTCCCTTGAGTGCGAAATAAATTATCAATCTGAAATCTAAAATCCTAAATTGTCTAATTCTGGAAGTGAAAAAAAAGGAATGAGGAATTATGGCTCAATTTCCAACTTCTAGCGATTACGCACATAGTCCCGACAGCAAAGGCTATGTCAGCGGTGAGCGTAAAGATCACCAATTATCTGCTAATACTCAATTTTGGCATAACCTAAAATACGTGATTTCTGCTAGTTCCGGTTTTCAAAGATGGCAAATAGAATGTAACACTAAATTACAAAGCTTACGTCTAGATCAGCAAGTACAAATGTATTTAAGAGAGACTTTAGAAACTTTAGCTTATTAACCTTTGAAAAATACTTACCATTTGCTTTGAGCAGGGAAGTTGAGGATGAGAAATCTTATCCTCAATTTTTATGTATAGAAAAGAACAGGCAATAGGACAGGGGCAACAGGCCAGAAGAAATTAGATAATAGGCTAAAAGTCACTGAACTGTTAAGTTACCTGATTTTTTTAATTAGAATTTTAGCTGAATAAGTGCAAATGATCCGTTATAGTGTGTCATGGGTTTTACAGATGAATATCTGTTACCTTATACTTTTCGGAAATTACCATCATTAAGCAGATTATTCAGTAAAAAAAATGAAAAATCAGGGTTTTCACATCTCCAGGTTATCTTTGCAAACCAGCCTGACAGCTTTATTATTAATTGCTGGTAGTTCTACCCTCATACCTAGTCAATTTAAAGCTGGTGCTGCTCCAACTTTAACAGCCCAAGCTCCAGCCAGTGCCACTGTAATTTACGTTAACTCAGCGACTGGACAAGATTCCGGTAGTGGAACTATAGAAGCACCCTATAAAACAATAACCTTTGCCCTTTCTAAGGCTCAACCAGGTACAGTAATTCAGGTTGCTGCTGGTAGCTATACTAAAGATAAAGGCGAAATATTTCCTCTCGTCCTCAACTCAGGAGTGACACTTCAAGGTAATGAATCCAATAAAGGTGAGGGAATCTTAATTATCGGTGGTGGTTATTACACTAGTCGCACTTTTGCTAGACAGGATATTACACTATTAGCTAACAATAACACCACCATTACTGGTTTAACTGTTACTAACCCTAATTCACGGGGAACGGGTGTATGGGTAGAATCTAGTAACCCTGTAATCAAAAATAGTATTTTTACTAACAGCGTCAGAGAAGGGATTTTTGTTACAGGTACGGGAAATCCACAAATTGAAAATAACATCTTTTTGAAAAATCAGGGCAATGGGATTTCCGTTACTAAATCTGCCCAAGGTTCAATTCGTGGCAATTTATTTCAAGATACTGGTTTTGGTGTAGCGATTGGTGGGAGTTCCACACCTTTATTAGAAGGTAATAACATCACCCAAAATACAGATGGTCTTTTTATCTCGGAAACTGCAAAACCCGTACTCCGTAAAAATGCTATTCGCAGCAATAAACGGGATGGTGTAATTGTCACAATTAATGCAGTTCCTGACCTTGGCAGTAATGAAAGTCCTGGGGGAAATCTCATCCGCGACAATGCTCGCTATGATGTAAATAATGCTACCAAAACTAGCAGAATTATAGCCATTGGTAATGATATCAATGAAAAGCGCATTTTCGGTGCTGTTGATTTTGTTGCTGCTACTGTAACTACTCCTCCTGATAGTAATTCTGGAAATCCTGGAAATACTGCTTTTAAAGATGTGCAAACAGGTTACTGGGCAAAGGCTTACATTGAAGCTTTAGCTTCTCAAAATATTATCGCTGGTTTTCCAGATGGTAGCTTTAAACCCAATGAACCCGTAACTCGCGCTCAATTTGCAGCGATTATCAACAAGGCTTTTAAACCTGCATCTACAAGATCAGGGATTACTTTCAAAGATGTAAAAAGCAATTATTGGGCTTATGGTGCGATTCAAACTACTTCTAGTAGTCCGTTCTTGTCTGGTTATCCTGACTTAACTTTTAAACCAGAACAACAAATTCCTAGAGTTCAAGCAATAGTTGCTTTAGCTAATGGTTTGGGTTTAACTGCAAATACACAGACTGTGATCAATTTTTATACTGATGCTGGTCAAATACCTAATTATGCACTAAGTCCTGTAGCTGCGGCAACTTCACGGCAATTAGTCATTAATTATCCCACTGTGAAAGAGCTTGCACCTAAGCGTCAAGCAACTAGAGCCGAAATTGCAGCATTTGTGTATCAAGCATTGGTTAATGCTGGACGCGCTCAACCAATTAATTCTCCATATCTTGTAACTGCTAAGTAGGTAAAGAGTATAGAGACAGGGAAAAAGGGCAAATGAAAATAAAAAACTTTTGCCTCTCACTTGTTCTTTCTGTTTTCCCATTTCCACAGCAACACCATTAACCCAATTACTCCTAGTTGGATTGCGAAATTAGGCAAAGCTTGTTCAATATCGCGTCTAGCTAGGAGTTGAAAGAAGAATACGAATGCACCAATAAAACCAGAAGCACCAACACCGAGATAGATAAATTGTCTTAACCCTCGATAGGGTGCGGCTGCTTCGGCTCTGAGACGTTCATATTGTTGAGGTTTGAGATTTTTTGGAGAATTTGGTTCTATCATTAATAAATTATGCTATAATTTATAAGCTTATACGCCGATGTGGCTCAGTGGTAGAGCAACTGATTCGTAATCAGTAGGTCGTGAGTTCAAATCTCATCATCGGCTTTAGCTTTAAACTCTTACTCTCTAATGATTACGAATCAGTTACTCTACCAAAAAAAACATTATCGCTCACAATTCACTCAAACCCCAATATAGCACTGGTAAACTGAGCGAACAACTAGTAAATTTTTACTATAGTAATTGTGTACTATGTTTACTTGTGAATATACTATTTTACCATTTATAGGCAACTAAATAATTCAACCTGTATAAGCGCACCTACCTACTTGAGGTAATTTCCGGCAACTATGGCTTTTTGATAAAAATGACTTATGGATACAACTTTCCTGTGCTTGCTTGTTTATTTTGCGTGTGTCGGTCACTAAGTCAAGGGTAAATGGTATTCGCAAGCTCACCCTTGACTAAGTTCCCTTGACACACTTCAAATATTTTTTAGCTAGGGTAAATTGTTGTCAGGGTATGCTCTATGGTAGCTGATAGATGACTTTCAGTATTGCCTTGACTGATTTATCATCTACATCAAAGCCAAGTGATTCTAGCTGGTTTACAGCCATATCTAAACTTAATGGTTGTTTGCTATGGTTGGTCAACAAATCAACTGTTGTCTGTAGGTTAGAACGTTTTTTGTAGGTGCTTTCATTGACGGCAACCGAGTGACCTAGTGACCTAGCCCTAATTTCTTGTGGTATGCCGTATTTCTCACCTAATTGATTAGACAGGTGTCTAAATGCGTAGGCTTGTGTTACTGGACACTTCCACAGCATTAAATTTGCCCTTAATCGCGCGCTAAATCCATTGCAGACAGTTTCTGATTTAGAGTTTAAATCATGTTCATAAACGGGTAAATACGGATTTCTTACCGCTAATTGTTCTAGTAATTTAGCGTTTAAAGTCATTGGTTTACATATTCTAGAACCTGTTTTAATTGTTATCCCAAAATAGGTTCTATCTCCTAGCACTAACAATAAATCATGATTGTCAGGATTATTGATAGCAGGTATAGTTACACCGTCTTTTGTGTAAAGTTTATCAAGGTTTAAAGCGGCTGCAATTTCAGTTGGTCGCAAGCCATACACAACACACATTGAAGCTACCCATAACCAAGATTTACGGTTATTTTCGTATCTAGTGTTACTATCAGATAATGCTAGTGTATGCCATTCTAGGAACTGTTCTAAACTGATAGACTGTTTCTGCTTAAACTCAGTTTGTTTGCTATCAATATCAGCTAGTAAAGCAAGCATTTTATCAGCGTTAGGACAATAACCAATTATCTTTTTGACAACACTATATGAGTTTTGAAAAGACTTAGTTCCCTGTTCCCAACTAAGTAAAACCGCTTTGATATCTTCCCAATTAGGTTGAATATCCCAATTATTAAACCGCTTGAATACATAATCATATTGCCGTTGGTATGATGCTAAATCGTTAGCGATGGCTTGAGAACGTTTACGCTTAGTATTTTTGTTTCTACTACTCCAATACTTAGTTTCTATTTGAGTAAATATCTCACGATAGGTAATACGGTCATCGGTAATCTGGTTTTTACCTAAAATAGTTTGTTCATACCATTCTTCAAACTGGGTAATACTTGTGATGGTATCCAGTGCATGACGGATTTTAATAGCCTTATCTAAGGCTTGAACAAATCCCATCTCACTAAAATCACAGCCACTTGCACGGGTAACGCGCTTGTCACCTAGCGTAAATTGGAATCTCAAGTAAGTACCAGATTTTTGATTTTCGCGCTTAAAACCTATACCAGTTGGTAAACGCTTAGATACAAGCTTAAAGGTTTTAAGCAAGTCCTCAAAATCGCTGTAATTACCATTCCCGCCGATTTCTATAATTTCACTCATTTTTCACTCATTTAATTTTCAGGGTTCGGTTCAGTGAGTGAGAATAACGCTATAATCAGGGTTACAGGCTACTAAACGACACTGAATAGTGACTTGGCTCATATTTAATAAACATATTTGTCTAATACTAACATATTTGTATTGTGTTGGTTTTCTGTAAAATGTTTTTTATGCAAGAAACATTTTTCACAAGTAAGGAAGCGGCTCAAATTACAGGTTGTACTCTCCGCCAGATCCAGTATTGGCGAGAGAAGGGGATTGTTGTGCCTGTGATTGGTGATACGGGTACGGGACGCAGTATTTATTACTCCAGGTCTAATCTGGTGGAACTGGCTGCTTTGGTATATTGGCTGTCTACGGGGATAAGTTTTGATATTGCCTGTGAAACTCTGAAAAGGCTGAAGGAACAAGAACCGGAGTTGTTTATTTCTGGTCAGGGGAAGCGGTTTATGTTGTTGTTATCACAGGATGATTCGCTTTCTTTGGTAGAATTTGACAGGAAAAGAGCGATCGCATCTTTGGATGAAGGTAAAGCTGTGATTCCCGTGTGGTTAGATGTTATCTATCAGCAACTAGCAAACTATCTGAACCGATAAATTGCAAAAGTTTCAACTAATTGATCTAATAGGTCAAAATAGATTGTAAATTGGAAGCTCTGAGGCAAGGTAAATTGATATGGCAAGACAGAAAAAACCAGAGCAAAGAGACATTGAGCAATACGAACACGAAAACCAGCAACGAGTGAATAACCCCCCAATTGGGCTAGTTAACCCAGACACAGATCCAGAAGAAGATGCTAAAAAGTATGCCTATGATCCTCACCTTGACCCTCAGTTAATTTGGTCTGGTAAAGCAGAGCATACAAGTTTTGAAGTGCCTACAGTTTCGCTGCACGTCCATGAACGCATAGATCCGCGCACGATTATTGAGGCAGTACGGAAGCGTAAGGATGAAAAGGTTAAACAACTTTCCTTATTTCAAACTCCAGAAGAAAATCCACCCATTCGACAAGCTATTGAATTTTATAAGCACAAACATAACTGGACAAACCGCCTAGTTGCTGGAGATTCTTTGGTAGTAATGAATTCTCTACTAGCAAAAGAAGGTATGGCTGGACAAGTGCAAATGATTTATATAGATCCACCCTATGGAATTCAATACGGTTCTAATTTTCAACCGTTTGTAAATAAGCGAGATGTAAAAGATAGAAAAGATGAAGATTTAACTCAAGAACCAGAGACTATTAAAGCATTTAGGGATACTTGGGAGTGGGGAATTCATTCTTATTTAACTTATTTGCGTGATCGTTTATGGCTTGCAAAGGATTTACTCCATGAGCGGGGGTCTATTTTTGTGCAAATAGGTGATGAAAACGTCCATCGAGTAAGGTGCTTAATGGATGAAGTATTTGGCAGTGATAACTTTTGCATGGAAATTGTTCTGATGAAAGCAAGCAGTCAGTCATCTAAATTATTACCAGGTGTCAATGATTTCTTACTATGGTTTGCAAAAGATATCAGCCAGGTCAAGTACAAGGAATTGTTTACAGAATGCGATCCTATAGAAAATCCAAACGAGCGATATATTTGCGTTGAGACAGAAAATGGAGAACTTATTGATCTTTCCCTAGCTCAAAAAACAGGCAAGCAACCATTACCAGCAGGTCGTATTTGTAGACTATGGCCAACATTTTCCCAGCGACGTGGTAATGATAATTCATTCAAATACACATTTAATAATATTGACTATGAACCGCCTGCAAGATATGGCTGGCAAACTACTCTTACAGGTTTAAGTCGTTTAGCTGCTGCCGGAAGATTACATCCTATTGGTAAATCGCTACGATGGAAAGTATACCATGACGAGTTTCCATATAAGACTTTAAACAGTACCTGGTTAGACTTAAGACCAGGTGGATTTGGAGAACAGAGAATCTATGTTCTACAGACTGATCATAGAGCAATAGAGCGTTGTCTTTTGATGACAACTGATCCAGGAGACTTGGTACTAGATCCAACCTGTGGTAGTGGTACTACGGCTTATGTTGCAGAAAGGTGGGGAAGACGTTGGATCACTTGCGATACTTCTCGTGTAGCTATTACCCTTGCAAAACAAAGGTTGATGACGGCAGTTTTTGATTATTATGAATTGGAAAATCCAAAAGGAGGTGTGGGTGATAACTTCAAATATAAAACAGTATCACGTATTACGCTAAAATCCATTGCCAACAATCAAGAAATTAAAGAAGGAATGACAGGAGCAGAAATTGAGAAGGTAATAAAAAAATATGCTGCTAAGGATAAAGAAACCCTTTATGATCAACCTCTTGTCGATAAATCAAAAGTAAGAATTACAGGGCCTTTTACAGTTGAAGCTGTTCCAGCACCAACGGTTAAACCCCTTGATAATATCGAAGAGGTTGCCGATAAACAAGTGGCAGATCAATCCATTGCTCGTTCTGGAGAAACATTACGACAGCCGGAATGGTGTGATGAACTTCTAAAAACAGGGATTCGGGGCAAAAGTGGTCAATACATTCTATTTTCTAGGGTTGAACCTTTCCCAGGAACCCGTTGGCTTCACGCTGATGCTGAAACTAAACCTAGTAATCAAGAAAATAATATTTCCAAAACCAACAGTGGTACTCAAGAACAGCCAATGCGGGCTGTTATTTCATTTGGCACAAAATATGCTCCTCTAGATCAACGCCAAGTAGAAATGGCAATTCAAGAAGCAGAAACCCAGAAACCCAAACCCAAATTAGTTATTTTTGCTGCCTTTCAATTTGACCCTGAAGCTGCAAAAGACATTGATGAAACTAACTGGCCTGGTGTTACCTTATTAAAGGTACAAATGAATGCGGATCTACTTACAGAAGACCTGAAGAAAAAACGTGCTAGTAATGAAAGTTTTTGGCTTATTGGTCAACCCGATGTTGCACTTCGTCGTATTCATAGAGGAGAAGATACAGGTAAATGGGAAGTAGAAGTTCATGGTTTTGATTACTACAACACTAAAACTGGTAATATTGAATCTGGCACTGTGGAAAAAATTGCAATGTGGATGCTAGATACTAATTATGACGGTAGAAGCATTTTTCCTTGCCAAGTATTCTTTCCAATGGCTGGAGAAAAAGATGGCTGGTCACGTCTTGCCAGAAATCTTAAAGCCGAGATTGATGAAGATTTAATTGAGTCCTATCAAGGAACTGTTTCATTACCTTTTGAAATGGGTAATTATCAGCGTATTGCCGTAAAAATAGTTGATGATCGGGGAATTGAATCTCTAAAAATCATCCGGCTAACTTAAAAAATTAACCAAGTAAAAGTTACCTATGTTAACTAATATTAAATTAAAAAACTTCCGTGCATTTCAACAAGATATAGATATTCGTATCAGACCCATTACAATTTTGATTGGTCGCAACAGTGCGGGAAAATCTACACTAATCAAGTTTTTGCTTATGCTTCAGCAAACCCTAGAATCTAGTGAAGGTGAATTTTTTTCTACTGAGGGTCGTCACGTCAGTCTTGGCACTTTTAAAGATTTAAAAAATACATTGTCTTTAGATAAAAGTTTAATATTTTCCTTGGATTCTCAAAGTCTTGACTTACCTGATCTTTTGATTCAACAAATTAGAGAAGATATGGAAAATAGCGAAATAAAACAAAATCTAACCAACGAAAGTGTAGAATTAAATTTTAAACTAAGAACTTCTATTCCTAGTCCATACAAGTATCCTGCACAAGGTGAATTTCGTATTTCGGGAAAAATTCCTTATGGAAATAGTACAAAAGGTAATCATGCAGTTTATGCCACAGTATTTGACCTAACTTTAGAGTCACTATTCTTCCGTTCAAAGTTAAATATACCTCTAGTTATTTGTCTCCTCATTATTAAAAATAGAACTTTAGTTAAACTTTTTAATTCTGATAACTTACGACTAACAAAATTCTTAAAATTTTCACTAACAAATTGTCCTCCTCAAGATTTCTTTAAATTTACTCTTGATAATTCATACTTAGATACATTGCGTCGTGAAATAATTTCTATTCGTCATCTTTCCCCTGTTCGTGAAGAATCAGAGAGAAGTGTCATAATGAGTAGTCCACCTGCTGATGATGTTGGACACAGGGGTGAATATGCTATGCCTCACCTACAACGTTTGCTTACTGATGGTGGAGAAAAAGCAAATTTTGTTTTACGACATATTGAATCTGTTATAGATATTGAAGATATAAAATTCAAATCTCAAGTAAAGGGTTTTATTCCTGAATTTCGAGCAAAAAACAAATTAACAGGAGCAGAATCTTATCTAGCTGATTTTGGCTTTGGTGTTAGTCAATGTATACCAATATTTGTACAAGGAGCTTTACTTAACAGAGGACAACTACTAATTGTTGAGCAACCAGAAGCGCAAATTCACCCCACTGCACAACTAGCAATGGGTTCTTTTTTTGCTGAATTATGGACGGAAAGAGGTGTTCCATCCTTAATTGAGACACATAGCTCAAACCTGATTCTTCGTCTTCGGCGCTTGGTTTCAGATAAGCAATTGAAGGCGGACGATATTTCAGTTGCGTTTTTCTACGTTGAAAATGAGGTTGTTAAGGTAAAAAATTTAGCAATTAGAGAGAATGGTAGTTTAGAAAAGGGATTACCAATGGAGTTTTTTGGTGCTGATGTATTAGAAGCACTTGAGTTTTAAGTCAATTTAAATTTAGTAAAAAAAATGCCAGAAGTTGATAACAATTTTATTGTAATAGATACAAATGTGTTTGAACATTTACTGAATGAGGATAAAAATATAGTTTTGGGTAATATAGCAACTAAAACAGAAGAAAAACATATAAATCGTTTTCTTAAATTCATGCAAAAGCAAGGCTATATATTATATATTGACAAGCAAGCTAGGATTATGGAAGAGTATAAATATAGATTAAAAGAAACAATTAAAAACGCTAGTGATGAAAGAGATGAAATCCAAATTTTAAGATATTGGATAGTTTCAGATGATTTTCCCTTCTTTTTTTGTCAATTAGAAGCAATAGAAACCTTAATCTGGCTGATTGAATCTCATCCATCTGAAAAAATTGGCATTGATATTCCTTCTGATGGAGGAGAATTTGATCGTCTCTGCTGCAAAATGGCCACAGGTTCAGGCAAAACCATTGTCATGGCAATGCTGATTGCATGGCAAATTCTTAACAAAGTCACCTATCCTCAAGATAATCGCTTTTCCAAAGCCATTTTTGTTGTTGCGCCTGGATTAACAGTTAAAAATCGCCTACAAGTTTTAATTCCCTCTACCGAAAACAATTACTATGAGATTTTCAACATTATTCCTCTTGGCTTGTTAGATAAGTTACGTCAGGGTAGAGTCTTAGTCCGTAATTGGCACGTTCTCAAGTGGGAAACTAAAGAACAGATTGCTAAAAAAAAGGGAGTAGATCAACGTGGAGCAAAAAGTGACGAAGCTTATGTAAGGGATGTTTTAGGTGAACTTGCCACTTTTAGTAGAGAAAAAAGTGACGAAGTTTATATAAAAAATGTTTTAGGTGAACTTGCTACTTTTAGCAAGATTCTAGTTATTAATGATGAAGCACATCATGCTTGGCGTATTTCTGATGAATCCAAAATAAATGGTCTTAGTAAAGAAGATATAGAGGAAGCAACAAAATGGATTGGTGGACTTGATCGCATCCACAGAGCTAGACGAATAATCACCTGTTTTGATTTTTCTGCCACACCCTTTATACCTTCTGGTAAAAGAAGTTCGGAAGAAGCTTTATTTGACTGGATTGTTAGTGATTTTGGTTTAAATGATGCCATTGAGTCAGGTTTAGTTAAAACTCCTCGTGTGGTAATTCGTGATGATGGTAGACTTAACATCAAAGACTTTAAATCTCGTTACTATCATTTATATAACGACACTGAAGTTAAAGATGATTTCAATCGTAAAGCACAACCAAATGAATCTTTACCAGATTTACTAACTAATGCTTATTATTTGTTAGGTAAAGACTGGTTAGAAACAGCTAAATCTTGGGAGCAAGCGGGACATAAAGTTCCTCCAGTAATGATTTCTGTTGCTAATCGCACTGAAACCGCAGCCCGGATTAATTATGCCTTCAATCATCATAAAATCCAAATAGAAGAACTTTGCATTCCAGAACGTACTCTGCATATAGACTCTAATGTTCTGAAAATGGCAGAATCTCAAGAAGAAACTTCTGAAATACAATACAGAACTACAGATATTAATGAAGACGATACATCTGATGAAGAAATTGCTCCCAAGTTAACTAAACAGCAACAAGCAGAACTTTTAAGACAAAAAGTTGATACAGTTGGTCAAATTGGTAAACCAGGTGAGCAAATTCAAAATGTTATTTCAGTTGGGATGCTATCTGAAGGATGGGATG
>JANMEE010000195.1:0-35638 GCA_031376645.1 Dolichospermum sp. OTE_75_concoct_329_sub
CACGTTCCACTCAAGCTTTAGTTCTAAGTTGTATTGACTTTCGGTTCTTGACAGCAGAACAATATTTTTTAATGAATAAAAATTTAGGTGATAAATATGACTGGACAGCATTAGCAGGAGCTTCTCTAGCTATAACTGGATTCCCCCACAAATCTGATGCTGAAGCATTTTGGGATCAATTAGATATTTCCTATAGACTGCACCATATTCACAAAGTGATAATTATTGATCATCAAGATTGTGGAGCTTATGCCATGATGATTGACCCTAATTTAAGTAAAGATAAAGAACGAGAGTTGCAAGTACATATAGATTATTTAAATCAAGCTTATTCATCAATTCGTAGTCGCTATCCTCAGATGGAAATTGAACTGTATTTTGCAACTCTCAACTCGGCACAATTTCAACAAATTCTCCCAACACTTGCATAACTTTTCAATCAGGAATTGTAATTATTAGTTCTAGATGTACTAGAGTTAGAGGTACTACGCGCACCTGATACTGCTCCTACCAAGGAAGCAAGTAGACCTAACAAAGAACCAAACACAAACCACCACAAAGTTCTTGAAGTTGCAGCAGCAATGTCGCGAGTTTGTTCAGCAGTCAAAATCGGTACATTCGACGTAACACCATTTCCTTGTTGCTGCAGTTGACTAATAACTTGGGTAGCATTATAAGCGGCTACTCCAAAAACTCCAAAAACTCCATTTGCTAAGAGAAAAGAGCTAAGTGCGAGAGTTGTTGCCCAAAGAATTGCACCGTTGAGTATGGCTGTATCTCGGTGCATAGGTCCGCAAGCGCGGGTTGTTATCCAAGCACCGATAAATAAGGACAGTAATAAGGCAATAGTTGACCAAATTCCGACATTACTAATAGTAGTAGGGGTAATTGTTCTTGGTTCTAAGGATTCGGCAATTCTTCCGGCACCAAGGGCGCTAAAAAAAGAACTAAGTATTAATTGCGTTGCTAAAGCAACTAATACGCCGGAAATTATGGGACCCCAACGCACACGATCTCGATATTCAGTTACTCTACTAGCTGCTAAAGACTCAGCAGGACTTATATCATCACCGACTCGATTTACGTATGACATAGCTATTTTTCTCCCTTGCTCTTGTAGCAAAGTGGCTGATGTTATGTATTGTCTTCTTTACTAATTAGAAAAAATCCTTTCTTGAGAATTCTTTCTTTCTTAGTTAACTCTCTTTATGCTTATGTTCAAAATTAAAGGGCAAAGTAGGATTTTAAATCTCTATCAAGAGAAAGAGTTATTTAGTCTTTCTTTAGTAATAAATTGACTAAATGAGTAAATGTTTGAAAATTACCAAATCCGGAAAATATCAACGAATTTTTACGGCTGTACCTGTGGCTGTAATTACTAATAAAACACCAGATTGATCAACATTAATTGTCCCTGTATCCACCGCAATACCAATAACAGCATCAGCACCTAAGCGTTGCGCTCTTTGTTCTAATTCTTCCATTGCTTTCCGTTGTCCTTCTTCAAAGAGACGCTCATAGCTACCAGTCCGGCCACCAACAATATCCCGAATACTCGCTAAAAAATCTCGCAAGAAATTGCTACCATAGACAACTTCTGCTGTTACAATACCTAAGTATGATTGAATTACAGCCCCTTGAATTACATCAGTAGTAGTTAAAAGCATACATTGATTGAAAAGATAAGTTAGAGAATTATACCAAAATTCAGGAATAAAACTCGCTTGATACTTAATTTATCTGCAATTTATCAGTACCGATTGGCGAAAGTATTAATTTATCGCTCCTAGGTAATCTTTTTTGTCATACTTCTCAAGCCCACTCTTCAAAAAAGCCTCTTCACTATCCTTCACTGAAGCAATCAAACTAAAAGAACGATTTACAGGATTGTGATTTCTAAATTTTCTGTGAACATTTAAAGATAAAAAATGATAATTACGATAACAGTATATTCTCTATCATCCAAAAACCGCTATTTTTCATAAACAATAAAAAATAACATCCTGTACATCCTTAAATCATGGAAATCCTGATATGGCTAACGCCACGCTACGCTATCAGACAATCAAATTCCCAAATTTAGGACTCCACCACCCTTTTGCGGTATGAAAATAAGCCACGTCCTTATGTTTCTTATCCTTCCATGACTCCTGACCAGAACACCTCAACATAGTTTTATTTTGCCCATCTTTCATATAACTATATTCCTCCAAAGGTTTCTTACATACCGGACAGGGATAAGCAGTAACCTTTACCGCAGGTTTAGGAGTATTTTCAACTTCAGATGTTTTCGGTTTTGGTGCTGACCAAGTTTTATTAAAATCACTCCAAAACAAAACAATGTTTTCACAACCACTCACACATTTAAGAAAATATTTCTTCTTAACCTTACTGCTGGGAATTTTAGCTAAAGGGTTCTTACAATCAGGACAACAAGTTTTAGAAGTTTCATATTTTCGCTCAACTAAACTATTACTTTTAGCTATAGTTGATGAATTAACCACCACAGTTTTAGCTTTAGACAGCGCAGGGATAAAATAATTTTGATTCCAAGTAGTGAGATAATGTTGCCAAGAGTTTTTTCCTTCTGCAATTTTATCTAATTCCTGTTCCATCTTGGCTGTAAATTCTGCTTCTAATAAATCCGGTAACGCCTTTTGTAAAAACTCATCCACTTCTAACCCTAAAGCTGTCGGTTGCAGATTATCTTTTTTTAATTCTACATAATTGCGTTTTTTCAAAGTAGCAACTGTAGGAGCATAGGTACTAGGACGACCAATCCCTTTTCTTTCCATCAATTGTACTAATTTTGGTTCACTATATCTTGGTGGTGGTTGTGTCTGTTTCTGCTCATGTCCAGCATTTTCTAAAGTCAGAGTTTGTCCCTGTTGAAAAAGAGGTAAAACCGCATCCTTACCAAGATTCGGCCAATATTTTGCATAACCATAAAATTCTACAACTTGCCCTCTGGCTTGCCATAAAATATTACCAGATTGCGTAATAATCACAGTTTTTCTAACTTGGGCAGGACGACATTGAGAAGCGATCGCTCTTTTCCAAATCATCACATATAGGTTAAACTCATCTTCGGGTAATTCTGCCCGTAATTGTATCGAAGGACGAAAGACATCTGTAGGACGAATAGCCTCGTGTGCTTCCTGAGCAGTTTTACTACTGCGTTGTTTGGCTACCTGCTGGGGGACATTTTGAGGATCATTTTGTTCCAACCACTGACGCGCACTAGCACAAAATTCAGGACTCAACATGACTGAATCTGTTCGCATATATGTAATCAACCCAGCCTCGTATAGCTTTTGTGCAACTTGCATGGTTTTATCTGGAGCAAATTTCAGCTTAGAACCGGCTGCTTGTTGCAGGGTAGAAGTGATAAACGGTGGAGGGGGTTGACGATAAACGAGTTTTCCTTCAATTTGAATAATTTGATGCGGATAACGCTTTGCTTCCTCAACCAATCTTGTGGCTTCTGCTGCTGAGAGAACACGCTTAGATTCTGCTTTTTCGGTGTTATTACTAGCAGCATCATCATGAATTTGTATTTCTGGTTCTAATGTTTCTGTGGCAGAATTTACCGCACCGTTGTAAAAAGCCCGGAATCCTTCTTGATAATCTACCCACACACTCCAGTAATCTTGGGGGACAAAAGCCAGAATTTCTCTTTCTCGCTGACAAATTAAGTGTAAGGTGGCGCTTTGGACTCGGCCTACACTTTTTGCACCATTATTTAATGCCCAAACTAAGGGACTACCTTTGTAACCTACCAGTTTATCAAGACAATCTCGACATAATCCTGCACCGATTAAATTGGTATCAAGTTTTCGGGGATGAGCGATCGCATTTCGCACCGCAGATGGTGTAATCTCAGTATAAACTACTCGTTTGGGGTCTCTTAATCCTAACGCTTCTTTAAGATGCCAAGCAATGGTTTCTCCTTCTCTATCTGGGTCTGTAGCTAAAACTACTTCATCAACTTGCCTAACAGCGGCTTTTAATTGTTGAATTGTTTCTTTTGCTCGTTGATCACGAGGAATATAATTGCAGTTTACACTATTGCCCTCCATAGTAAAACCCAGTGAATCATCACCCTCGTTACTGAGTTCGCGGATATGTCCACAACTAGCGCGGACAATCCAATCTGCACCGAGAATTTGACTCAGTTTTTTGATTTTTCCGGGAGATTCAACCACTAGGAGGCGTTTGGGCATGGAACTTGTTTTTTAGATGCTTTATATAGGATAAAATAAATGACAAGATTTTTACAATTTCTGAATCAGGATATCCAGGATTTAAGGATTTTCAGGATAATTAATTGAACGCAGATAAACGCAGATAAACGCAGATGAGAGATGGTAATTTTATACTTCATTAGACTAGAAAATGTTATAATCACGGATATACTCAATCATCTCTCTGTCTATGCTGCAAACAGGAAAAGTATTAAAACAACGTCCCCAATATGTTCTAGTGGATAAAATCAGCAGGTATAAAAATAAACTTGACATAAATATATTACGTGTATACTTGACAGCACAGATTAGATACGCTTATGATATTAACCGATATATTGCTTGCTACATTAAGTAAGTCAAGTCAAGTAATGAATCAAACAAAATACTAATATTAACGATTATGAATCTGTACCTTCTTTTGTAAATAAAGAACCAGTTGCAAGAATAGAAGATTTAAATACAATGGCTCCAGACAGTATCGTACAAAATATTCCCATTAAATACTTAGTTCGAGAAAAATCTACTAGAGAAATACAACAAGGATCATGGTCTTCAGGTCAAAAGAATTTAATGTTAAAAATGACCCAAGAATATGATTCTTTAGCAGATTACATAATACAAAATTTTTAGAGCTTCAACTTTTAGCAATAGGACTTACGCAGGATCTGTTTGAAAGTCTTTTTCCTTCGTTCCTTCGTGGTTCATTCTTCCGTGACTTGTGCGTAAGTCCTATTGTTGATATTCTTTGAATATTCTATAAATTATAATCATCAAGTAATTTGACCTTAAATCTCACAATTAATCATTAAATCAATATTCAAAACACAATACTTTAAACTCACATCCTGTAAATCCTATAATCCTGGACATCCTAATTCAGACAAATTAGATTGTAGGCTGCATTAAGCTGTCATATAACCAGGATTAAAGAATGTACAGGATGGTAATTTTTAGATTTTTTGTTGGTGATGAAAGTTGTATTTGTCAGAATCAGGATATCCAGGATTAAAGGATTTACAGGATTTTATTTTCTGATGAAAGCTTCCCCAATTCTGACATAATTAATTAGATGAACGAGAAAATTACTCCCTTCCCACACAAAGATAACTGATATTTTTTCTCTGTGTCCTCTGTGTCCTCTGTGGTTCATTTAAAAAAATTAGTAATCTAACAGTAATATCAAGAATAATTGAACCCAGATAAAGATGGAAAATCAAAAATCAAAACATGATACTTTCAAACAACATCCTGTAAATCCTAAAATCCTGGACATCCTGATTCAGACAAATTAAAATATTAGTACACCACAAATAAAATCAAAATCCTGTAAATCCTCAAATCCTGTACTATGGCTAACGCCACGCTCCGCGAACGACTTCGCTCAGTAACCGAACATCCTGATTCTGACAAATAATAAAATAACAGATTTTGGAAAAATACACTATGCCCAAAATTACCCTAGAAATATCAGAAGAATTATCTCAACAAATAGCACAAATAGGGATAGATACCTTACCCGGACTACTGGCTTTGAGTCTTCAACAATCACCAATATCAACACAAATTTACCAATATATCCTTAATTTTCTGGCCAGTAACCCCACTCCTCAACAAATAGCAGAATTTAAACCTACACCGGAAATGCAAGATAGGTTATGTACTTTGCTAACACATAGTAAAGCAGGTAAACTCACACCCAGAGAATTAAAAGAACTGGATGAGTATGAACGCATTGAAAATTTAATTGTGATGATTAAAGCTGGTAATTTATCTTATTTGAGTAGTAATCTGTGAGTATATCCTATATTCCGGTTGCACTTCACCGCTTAGTAGAAGAACTTTTCTATTTAATCCACGTAACCAGGAATGGAAATCACATTTCATATTTTCAGAAGTGGTAGTAGTTGGTTTAACGGCTGAAGGACGAACAACAGTGAAGTTGTTGCAAATTAACAGTGAGGAAAGACTAGCTGAACGAAGAAAATTAAGGTTAAAATAGCAAGTTTTTTATAAGTTTTAGTGTAATTAATTAGTTTCTATTACATCACAAAAATCTTTACATCTAAAAAACCTTAACGCAAACCAACATCCTGTAAATCCTAAAATCCTGGATATCCTGATTCTGACAATAATTAAAAAATGGTACAATATCTACAATCAAAATAACCCGAAACGGTAATGGTTCAAACCCCTATCAAAACCTTAACCCTTGATGAATTTCTCAAATTGCCAGAAACCAAACCGGCAAGCGAATTTATTAACGGTGAAATCATCCAAAAACATAAGCCCCAAGGAAAACATAGCACAGTTCAAAGCGATTTTGTCTCGGCGGCTAATACGGTTCTCAAACCCCAGTGCATAGCCCGCGCATACTCTGAATTACGCTGTACCTTTGGTGGTAGATCCATTGTACCTGATATTACAGTCTTCAATTGGGAACGCATTCCCCGCGATGAAAATGGTGAAGTTGCTAACACCTTTGCTATCCCTCCTGACTGGACAATTGAAATACTTTCTCCTGAACAAAGTCAAACTAAAGTTGTTCGGAATATTCTCCATTGTCTTAGTCATGGTACTCAAATGGGTTGGCTAATTAACCCCGCAGAAAAATTAGTTTTTGTCTATTTTGCAGATCAACGGATTCTATTATTTGAACTAGAAACAGATAACTTACCTGTTCCATCTTTTGCGGAGTCGTTTAATCTTACAGTAGGTCAACTTTTCGGTTGGCTAAATGAATAAATATTCGACATATTCTTTTATTTGAGTTAGAAGCATTAGTTAACAATCAACTACAAACTTTATGGATTCTCATTCCCCGTTATGTCAAGCCATAGCTCATCGGATTATCACCAGTCCTCAAAAACGCATTACCTTTGCCCAATACATGGATACGGTATTATACCATCCAGAATATGGCTATTATTCCAGTGATGCTATCAAAATCGGCTTTCGGGGGAGTGATTTTTTCACATCTGCCAGTTTGGGGGCTGATTTTGGGGAATTATTAGCAAAGCAATTTTACCAAATGTGGGAGATTTTAGATCAACCGATACGTTTTGATTTAGTAGAAATGGGAGCAGGACAAGGCATCTTAGCATCCCATATCCTCAACTATTTAAAGCAAGAATACCCAGATTTTTTTGCCGCAGTCAAATATATTATTGTTGAGAAATCACAAAGTTTAAAACAAGAACAACAACAACGGTTACAAGATTTTGCTGTAGATTGGTGTAACTTAGAAGAAATACCACCTCACTCTATTACTGGCTGCTTCTTTTCTAATGAATTAGTGGATGCTTTTCCAGTCCATCAATTTACTTTAGATGTAGGGGAATTGCGGGAAATTTATGTCACCATTGACAATCAAAAACAAGCAATCAGTGAAATCAGTGAAATCCCAATAATCCGTGATCCTGTATTTGTTGAAGTAATTGGAGAACCATCAACACCACAATTAGGAGAATATTTTAAGTTAGTAGAAATTGATTTAAGCCAAAATACTTATGAAAATGGCTATCGCAGTGAAATTAATTTAGCAGCTTTGAACTGGTTAGGTATAGTGGCAGACTGCTTGCAACGCGGGTATGTGATAACAATTGATTATGGCTACCTTGCTCATCGTTATTATCACCCCAGGCGATCGCAAGGAACTCTTCAGTGCTACTACCAGCATCGTCATCATAATAATCCTTATATCAATATTGGGCAACAAGATATCACTGCCCATGTTGACTTTACAGCCTTATCATCTTGGGGTGAACGGTGCGGACTCAAAAAAGTTGGTTGGACACAGCAAGGTTTATTTTTGATGGCATTGGGAATAGGTGAAAGATTGGCTACACTCTCCTCTGGAAAGCAATCAATATCACAGTTGCTACAACGACGGGAGGGACTACACCAACTCATTAACCCATCAGGATTAGGAAATTTTGGAGTTTTAATTCAAAGCCAGGGACTAAGTGAACAAGAAGCATCACAACCACTTCAGGGATTAGTCGTACCAGAGTAGAGATCAAGGGGAAAGGTTAAAAATCTCTTTAACAATCCTGTATCAGCCTTGATTGCACTAGCATAACAACAGATGACATTCAAGTCAAAAATCTACCCAAGAGGAATAATTATGACTGCTCATGATCTGTTTGTGCTAGTAACTCTACTTTCCCCCGGACTCTTACTTTCCGTAATTATTATGGTGACTTTTGCCGCAGGAGGCTAGTACCGCTTCGCGGAAGTCAAAAGTCAGAAGAGGAAAGAGAAAGAAAAAGGAAACGGAAAGGACTTTTTTTATTTATTCTTTCACTTTTATTTCTCCTTTCTCCTTTCTCCTTTCTCCTGACTCCTGACTCCTGACTCCTGACTCCTGACTTCTTCTACTAACAACTGACCACTGACAAAGGAACGTAAAAAATGAAGGTGGCATTTCTGGGAACTGGATTGATGGGACTACCGATGGCTCAAAGGTTATTAGCTGCCGATATAGAGCTAATTGCCTATAATCGCACCCCAGAAAAATTAGAACCGCTACGAAAAGCAGGAGCGCAAATTGTGACCAAACCCAGGGAAGCAATTCGCTCTGCTGATTGTATAGTGCTAATGCTTTCTAACGCCGCAGCGATTTATCATGTGTTGCTGACAGATACTTCTTCGCATACTTTATCAGGACGCAGCATCATTCAAATGGGGACAATTAATCCCTTAGAAAGCCAAGAAATCAGAGACACAGTAGTTGCGGCTGGTGGTGAATATATAGAAGCTCCTGTCCTCGGTAGTATTCCCGAAGCTCAAACTGGCAATTTAATTGTCATGGTAGGTGGAGAGGAGGAACAGTATCAACGACACTTAAAGTTATTGCAAAATTTTGGCAAAGATCCTGTATATATTGGATCTGTGGGTTCTGCCTCAAACCTCACCCTGGCACTCAATCAACTGATTGCTTCGCTCACAACTAGCTTTGCTTTAAGTCTGGCTTTTATCCAGTTGCAAGGCATTGATGTGGATTTGTTTATGCAAGTTTTGCGTCAAAGTAAACTGTATGCTCCCACTTTTGATCAAAATTTGCGGCGGATGTTAGATGGGAATTATACTAACGCCAACTTACCCACAAAACAACTGATCAAAGAAATAGATTTATTTATCTCGGAAGCGAAATCCTTGGGTTTGAATCTCAACAGTATTGAGGGTGTGAGACAAATCTTACACGCAACTATGAAAATGTCTTATCCAGAAGATGACTATTCATCCGTATTTCCAGCGATTCGGGAATGGGGTGAAGTCAGTGGTGGTTAAGGTAATAGATATCTCCGGCAAAGGATGTAGAGACGTTCCATGGAACGTCTCTACAAAGGTTATCCCTAAAATGGGATGTCATCTGGATCAGGTTCTGGTGTAACTCCTACAGGGGATGGAGACTGAACAGGTGCAGGTTGATATGTTGGTTGCGGGGCTGTTACCTGTGGGGCTGATGTGGGATAGTTTGATTCATAATTAGTCTGGCTGTAGGTTGGTGGCGCTACAGGGGTTTCATTGACTGGTGTGGTTCTCGTGGCTGCTGGTGGTGAACTTGTATAAGTACCTTGTCCAATGGCGTGAATCCTTTGGACTGTTAATTCTGCGCGTTTTTCCTTAAATCCTTCGGGGCGATCAATTGTATTCATGCCTAAACGCCCTTCAATAATAACGCGATCGCCTTGATGATAACTTTGGTGAATCTCTTTGGCTAAATTTCCCCAACCTACGACTTTTAAAGGATGGGAAGGATCTTCTGGTTTTGCTCCGGCTACATGAACTATCATTTCTGTAATTTCTAACCCGTCTGGGGTATGTCGCAGTTGGGGATTATCGTAAATTTCTGCCATCAAAATACAACTGTTCATCAATTTCTCCTGATTTTTAATACTTTTTCTCGCGGTGAATTTCACCTCACGAGAAAAGTCAAGCATAATTAGTTAGGGCAATCATCACACGGATCATTGTTTTTCTATATTACACTTGTCTGAACTGTGATTTATGTGATTAGGGTGATTTATGTGATTACAGTAGTCTGTGCGGTATAATAGCATTTGATTAGAAGGATTTTTTTATGTTAAAGCGTATTTATATTGATAACTTTCGCGGTTTGGTAAATTTTGAGCTTAATGTTGACTCAATTAATCTATTTCTTGGTGGTAACGGTTCAGGTAAATCAACGGTTTTTGAAGCTTTAAGAAAAATACAGACTTTTATAAGTGGTGATGTTAAAGCACAAGAAATTTTTAAACTTTCTGATTGTACACGCTGGCAAAATTCGCCAATTCAACGGTTTGAATTAGAAATTACTGGTAATGGTGGTAATTATAAATATGAATTTTGTATTAGATATTATCAAGACTCAATTGGTCTTGAATATGAAAAACTTTGGTTTAATAATCAAGTTTTACTCAATTATGATTATGATTATGATAAGGGTAGTACAGTTTATTTTCGTAATGATGAAAGATCAGAAACTTCTGATTTAATTAATATATCTCTTGGAGATTTGTCTATGATTGCTTTTTTAAAAGTGGATCATTTACCAAATATTAATTGGTTTAAAAACAGAATGGAACGGTTTATTATTATACAAATTGCTCCTTATCTCATGCTTGATGGTAGTGACAAAGAAGAAAAAAAATTGACTTATAGAATGGATAATTTTGCTTCTTGGTATCGCTATATCTCTCAAGATCAGGGGAAAATAGCTGAATTAATAAATGTTCTTAAAGATGTATTAGATGGCTTTATAAGTTTTAAATTTGAACAATATAGTGAAAGATATAGAACTTTGAAGTTACGCTTTTCAACAAATGAAGACCGTAAAAATATTATTGATTATAGCTTGAGTGAATTATCTGACGGTCAAAAAGTTCTCATTGCTCTATATACTCTTTTATATTGTACTGAATCAGAAGATTATACTTTATGTATTGATGAACCAGAAAACTTTTTAGCACTTCCAGAAATTCAACCTTGGTTAACACAGCTATATGATTTTTGTGATGAAGGAAAGTTACAAGCATTACTAATTTCACATCATCCCGAATGTATTAATTATCTTTTAGCATCACCAATTGGTTACTGGTTTGAACGTCAAAGTAATGCACCTGTAAGAGTGAGAAAAATCAGTAATGAAGAAGCTAATGATTCAGGATTAAAGATTTCAGAACTGATTGCACGGGGATGGTTATAATGAGCCAGCGGAGAGTGCAGATAGTCATTTTGTGTGAGGATAAACAACAAGAAGTTTTTGCTATTCATTTTTTGCAAAAGCGCGGTTTTACCTTAGATAGAAATTTTCGCACCGAAATTTGTCCTAAAGGTGCAGGAGAACAGTTTGTCAGAGAAAAATATACCCAAGAAGTGGTAGAGTATCGTAGACAAAGAAATAAACGTTCAGGAATGCTCATTATTTTAATTGATGCAGATAAAAAAACTGTAGAAGAAAGACTAAAGCAATTAGATAATGCGCTTCTAGAAAATTCACAACAAATTCGTCAACCTGATGAAGCTATAGCAATTTTTGTACCCAAAAGAAATATTGAAACATGGATAAATTATCTCCAGAGTAAAAATATTGATGAAGAAACAGAATATGCAAAATTGAAAAAGCAATCAGATTGTAAACCTTATGTTGAGCAATTAGTAAATGAGTGTTATCAAGGTAATTTAGATAATAATACTCCTCCCTCTCTCAAAGCTGCTTGTGAAGAATTACAAAGAATTTTGCCGTTATTAGATAAGTTATAAATTCCATACTTATTCATCTAAAAATGTTAATTCTCTACTTTAAATCCAATATCTACACCATCATTTTTCAATTGTCCATCTTCCATGTAAATAATCCGATCAGCTATATCCAGAATGCGGTTATCATGGGTAACTAATAAGATAGTACAATTTTGTTCTTTTGCTAACATTTGCATTAATTCCACCACATCTCGTCCAGATTGTTTATCTAATGAAGCTGTAGGTTCATCTGCTAATACTATTTTGGGATGACTAACTAAAGCGCGAGCTATAGCTACCCGTTGTTTTTGTCCACCTGATAAATTCTCTGGATAGTCATTAATATGTTTTCCTAAACCAACGTGTTCTAACATCGCTGTAGCTTTGCCATTAATATCACCTTGGAGGTAATTTTCATGTAACTCCAAAGACATTCTGACATTTTCTTTAGCTGTTAAAAAACTCATCAAATTATGTGCCTGAAAAATATAACCAATTTGGCAACGTAATTTAGTTAATTGTCTTTTACTTGCACCGGACATTTCCTGTCCTAATATTTGTAAACTGCCATTTTGGGCAGAACGTAAACCCCCCATCAATGATAACAGGGTAGTTTTACCTGAACCGGAGGGACCAGTCATAATTACAATTTCCCCCGCCTTAATCTCTAAATTAATGTCGAATAATACTTGTTTTTGCAGCGCACCTTTACCAAAACAATGATTAAGATTACCAACAGAAATAACCGTTTCTGAAGTAGAAATAGCTGGGATAGCAATACTGGACAAATCTAGTGACATAGTTCCTTACCTTTAAATTTTAGTGCGAAAATAATAGAATTTCTATCGTAGGGTGGGCATTGCCCACATTAAGCTGATTTTGGTGGGCAATGCCCACCCTACGTATATTTAAAAAATCAAATATTAGTAATCTTAAAAAATATCCGCAGGATCAGCAGAACGGAGTTTTTGCATAGCAATTGCTCCAGAAATAGTACACATAATTACAGTTAAGATAAAAACATTAATTGCTCGATCTACTTTCATATAAATTGGTAAGAGAGTTGCGGCAAAAGTTACTTGATATAGTCCAAAAGATAGAAAAAATGCAGGTAAATAACCCAAAGCAGCTAATAATAATGCTTCTTGTAATAAAACTCCTAATAGATAATTATCTGTATAACCCATTGCCTTGAGAGTTGCATATTCTGGTAAGTGATCAGAAACATCGGAATAAAGAACTTGATAAACAATGACGATACCCACAATAAAACCGACTACGACACCCAAACTAAAAATAAACCCAATCCCTGTCCCATTAGCCCAATAAGTTCTTTCTTTTTGGGCAAATGTTTCTGGAGTACCAACTTCAACAAAGGGATTTTTAGGATCTGGATTTAGTCCTATTTGCAGTTGTGCTTTGACTTTTTCAACATCAGCACCAGGTTGAAGAGTAATTAACCCAACTTCAATTTGATCAGCTTTGCGAGTAGGAAATAATTGTAAAAACGTAGAATCACTAGCGACAACATTACCATCAGCAGCAAAGGAAGCACCATTTTGAAATAAACCTTTAACACTGATATTTTTGCCGCTTAATTCGGCGTTAAACTTCCCAGTCGCTCGAAAAACACTACCAATTTCTCCATATTCTGGACGACTGGCTTCATCAAAGACAACTTGATTCAATTGTTTAAGATAGTCTTTTTTAGCTTGGAGTTCAGGAAACTTTAAACCAGGTGCATTTGGATCTACACCCCAAACTAAAATAGATCGATCCATTTTAGTTACAGGATTGCGCCATTGTCCGGTACTAATATAAATAGAACTAACTGATTTTACACCGTTATAACTTAATGCTTGATAAAGTCTTTCTCTAGAAAAGCTTTTCACTGAAAATAGGGTTTGAAATTGAGGATTAATTAATAATAAATCTGCTTGTAAATTGCGATGAGGTTGGACAGCAGCATCAAATAAGGCACTTTCAAAACCCATTTGAATAAATATTAGCATATCCGCAAAGGTAATTCCGGCAACTGCAACTACTAGCCGCGTTTTTTCCTTCATTAACTGTCGCCAAGCTAGGGGCGTTTTCCGAAACATTTTATTAATCATGAGTTTTCTTTTGTTGCGCCTTGATGGGAAATAAATTACAATTTAATTGCTGTTTGCACTTGTAAATTAGTTAAACCGGAAACTTTTTTACTATCTTCAGGATTGAGGTGAATTTTTACTTCGACAATGCGACTGTCTAAATTTTCTCCTGGTTGATCACTAAAAACATTTTGGCGTTTGACTTGTAAACCAATTTGCTGGACTGTACCTTGTAATTCTCCAGTAAATCCTTGACTGGTAATTACGGCTTTTTGTCCTAATTTGATTTTGCTAAGATCGGTTTGATAAACTTCTGCTACTGCCATCATTTTACTAGTTTGGGCAAAATCAGCAATGCCTTTATCGTCAATTTTTTCACCAACGCGGGTATGAATTTTGAGAATTTGTCCATTTATGGGAGCGCGAATATAAGTTGCTTCTAGTTCAGTTTTTGCTCGATTTAAATTAGCGATCGCACTTTCAATTTCTGTTTGTGCTAACTGCACATCTACAGGACGAACTTCAGCAATACTATTGAGTTTACCTTGAGATTCATTAATTTGTTTATTACTAGTAGCATTAATACGATTGAGGGCAACTTTAGCTTCTGCTAATTGTTTATTGGCTGTAGTATTAATGCGGTTGAGAATAGCTTGAGATTCACTTAATGTCTGTTTAGCAGTTTCTACATTTAAACGTTTACTATCAATTACAGAATTAGAAATTGCCCCTTCAGAAAATAACTTTTCATAGCGTTTATATTCTGACTCTGCATTTTTAAGTTCCGCAGTTAGTTTATTAATAGTTGCTGTTTGGGCAATTCTATCACCTTCCCATTGGGCTGATATCCGGGCAATATTTTCCTGTTGGGATTGTTGATCTCCTGCATATTGTGCCTTAATTCTCTCCACAATTGCTGACTGTTCTTGAATTTCTCCTGATTTAGCCCCAGCTTTAATTTGTGCGAGTTTAGCTTTAGCAACTTTCACTTGTTGCTGGGATTGAATCACAGATTTTTTTAATAGATCACGGGATTGTAAAATAGCAATTACCTGTCCGGTTTTAACATTATCACCTTCTTTAACTAATACTTCAACAATGCGATCGCCATCTAATGCTAAAGGTGCAGATAACTTAATCACTTCTGTGACTGGTTCTAGTCTTCCTAAAGCAGTAACTATTTGCCCAATAGGAACAATAGGTTTGGATTCAGTTACAGAAGTTTTACCCATTTGACCAAAATTAGCAACCCCATAAATAGCAATTCCTATGGGAATCGCACTAGCTGCAAGCATTAAACCAATTAAACCTGGACTTGGAGATTTAAACAACAGTTTATAACTCATCTGATTTTCCCAAATAATAAAATAAATTTATCTGCATTTATTGATGGTTAATTATTGATTTTAACCTGAGTTTTTTGGTTTATATATATTGTCACCATCTCGCCTAAAAGTTGGCATTGTTGAGGAAAATCAATGTTTTCATTTCCCCATAATTTTTCGAGAACCACACCATTCACAAAACTCAAAACAAAAGATGCTAATACTACATCTGGAACACCTAATAACTCACAGGCTACTTGCTGACATCGTTGATTAGCCCGTTTAAAAACAGTGCTATTACTCAACATTATTTTTGAGTCTTGATGTTGACAAAAATCTACCCAAACATAAGTCCACTTAACTAAATAATCTTCATTTTTAACCAGGTATTCTCCCAAAGCTGCCATTAATTCTGATAAGTTATTTTTGCCTCCAAATTCTGTTAAAGCTGTAATGATGTCCTGCTGACAAATTTCTTCCACCAATTGCTCAAATAAAGCTTGTTTGTTGGGAAAGTAATGATACAGCGTCCCCGTGGAAACCTTTAAACCCCCAGCAATTTGCCGCATAGTAATGGCTGCATAGCCTTTAGCAGCAAATAAATCAAAACATTGTTTGAGTAGTTCTTTGCGGTATTGTTCATGATCAACAATTTTCGGGATAGTATGCCTCGGTTTTTATATTGAACGGTTGTTATATTAAATAATAAATTACTTCTTAAGTATTTGTCAATATATCTTTACAAATTAAATGTCCTAAATTAAAACGGGGTTTTTACCTGCAAGTGTAAGGTTTTTTCCACATGGGGATGCTGAAACCTCAACTCCCGTGCGTGCAGGTATAATCTATTAATATCATGATGATTACCATAGAGTTTATCCCCTAAAATCGCCTTTCCCAGTCCTCTTTTATCCGCAGCATGAATCCGTAATTGATGAGTCCGTCCCGTTAGGGGTACAAATTCCACACGAGTATAATCTCCTTCCCTATCCATAACGCGGAAGTGAGTTAAACTAGGTTTACCCTGTTCTAAATCCACTTCTTGATAAGGGCGATTTTCAGGGTTTCCCCACAAAGGTAAATTAATTTCACCTTCCTGAATATTTAGAAAACCTGCAAGCATAGCTTCATAAATTTTATAAACTTGTCTTTGCTGGAATTGTTGACTTAATCGAGAACAAGTAACTGCATCTTTAGCTATTAAGAGAATACCAGAAGTATCTTGATCTAAACGATGTACAGCTATGATTTCTTGATGATATAGATAACGTAAACGACTAATTACACTATCTTGATTATGAGAATAACGCCCAGGAACAGACAATAATCCTGATGATTTATTCACAGCAATTAGCCATTCATCCTCATAAATTATTTCCACTTTATTTGGCTTTAGTCCTGATAGTAGAAATCCCATTAATGGCTGACATCTTTCTAAACAAGCACCGTAAAATTCCCCTTGTCTTTTATCATCGCTCGGAGAATTACCCCACCAAAATTCAGCCATTGCTAAAGGTTTTAGTTGATGAGTAGCTGCATAATGTAATAATTTAGGAGCGCAACATTCTCCTGTTCCAGTTGGTGTTCCTCTTGGTAATAATTGCTGTAAAGATAAAGATTGTCCCTGAAAATTAGTTAGGCTATAAGCGGCGTGCATTTCTGCTTGTAATTGTCGAGATAGTTGTTTACGCTGTTGTTTTAGTTCCGTAATTTTTTTGTCTGCGTTCGCTATGACTTGCTGTAAAGGCTGTAAAATTTGATTTTGGTGACGTTTAAGATTTCGGCGGTCAGTTCCCTGCTGACGGCTTTCTGTTTCCAGTCTTTCCAGAGCAATTTTCAGAGATTCGTCTGTGAGAGTTTGATAAAATTTTTGGCGTTGTTCTTGTCGTTGCAGTTTGCTACGATCATGGTATAAACTAATAGCTTGTAACTCTTGGATATATTCAGCAGACAGAGTTTTATATTCTTCTCTTTCTGGAAGTTGTCCAAGGGTAATAATTTCTTGTTTAATGGCTGCTAACTTTGCTAATGTTTGAGTTTCTAATAAAGCCACTTCTTCTCTACCAGGAATTGGTAAAACCCAACCTGCAACCACGCTATTACCATTTAATAACCCAGAAAATGCTTTAATAACTTTTTGTTCACCATTCGGTAATTCAACTAACAAAATACCATACATTTTTCCTTCATGGGAATAAAGATGATTTTGCTCAAGTTGTTGCATTAAACTATTAGCTATAGCTTCGGCTAAAGGGGTGCGGGGTAATCTTAGTATTTCGCCAGTTTGGGGACATTTTCCTTCATAGTAATAGTTAGGATGTGCATCAGAAATGGTAAAATTAGAGTTGATAAAATCTGAAAGCGGATGAAGAACAATCATAGAATGTATATAGTATGATAAATCATTTTATAATTAACAAATTTTTATTTAGATTGCTTGTTCTAATCAGCAAACTTTTCTTGATATGGATGTTAGTATATTTTACCATACCTCTAATTATTCTCACACCAGAAGCTGTCAATAATCCTATCGGTAATTTTATCATCACCTTGGGATTTTTGTTTTTACCATTTTTCCTCATATATTTTTTTGTAGATGAGGATATGAAAAAAGTTTCTCAGTATATTGCCTTGTTCACAAATAATCAACTTTATCAAAAAAATATCTCTAAATTTATTGCTTCTATAGCTAAGTATGCGCTTCTGATAATAATATGTTTAGTTCCCTTTTTATCTTTTTTATCCTCATATCAAATTCAAGATTGGATTTATTGGCATCCTCAACATCGTCAAGAAAATTATATTAAATTGGGTCAATATTTACAAGCTAAAAACTGGGAAGATGCTGACAAGGAAACACAATCACTAATGTTAAAAATCACTAATAGAGAAAATAAAACCTGGTTAAGTACCAGAGCTATAGAAACTTTTCCTTGCGAAGCATTACAGAATATAGATAAATTATGGTTAAATGCTAGTCAAGATAAATTTGGATTTAGTATACAAACTGAAATTTGGAAACGTGAAAATAGTGGTCAAATTAATTTTGATGATGAAATAGATCATAAATTTCATCAAAAAATAGGATGGAAACAAGAAAGTATAAACAATACAAAATCTAATTTAAAATTATCCACAGATATCCCAATAGGACATTTCCCTAAACCTGTGGGAACATCTTTTGGAAAAGCCTGTGTAGGTAGTTTAGATCGGCTTTGGTTTGGACAAGCAATGGGTTGTTATCACAAAATATTTATTCGTATAAATAATTGTCAACCCCTGATCAAGTTAACATTAAATTGGCGGTTAGAAACCGCAACTACACAAGCAAAACCCACACTTCGGCAAGCTCAGTGACCGCCTCCGTGGGTTAATATTCAAGTAAATTTAATTAAGCCTGTGTTAAAATAACTATTTATCGGAACTTTGCCAAATGCGTAATCCACAAAATAACCACATTAAAATTGATCCGGCTACTCTGGTTTTAATCGGGTCTGCTTTGATACTGTTACCACTATTACTCGCTGGTTTTTTAGGTCAATAGATTATCTGCAAAATCAAAATTTGGTTGTTTCCATTGACTGAAAATAACCATCAATTACAAGTAATTTTTTTCGTACCATTTAAATATCAACATTGATCTTTTCTATTTGTCTAGCTGCTTTATCCCACAGCTTTGCGGTTTCCTCATCATTCCAATGAGTTCTCAGGTTTTCCGCTTTTTTGTGGCATATCCGCTCTAGCATTTCTAAAATTGCAGCTAGTGTTAATTGCTCGACTAACCCTTCTAAAGCACTCATGTATTCTTTCATTACAAACGCCCCTTTAATTTCTACTGAAAATTGAAACAATTTTTCAAACTTTCCGAGTTAAATTCAATACAAGAAGTATAAATTCTCGTCAATTAGTTGCGGCTTCTATAGAAATCATAAATGATATTTGAAAAATTTTAAGTAGTGTAGGTGGGCATTACTCAGCGGATAAGGGTCTTGGTAGGCATTGCCCACCGGATAAGGGTTTTGGTGGGCATTACTCAGCGGATAAGGGTTTTGGTGGGCAATGCCCACCCTACGTATATTTCAAACATCAAATATTAGGTTACAAACAAACTAATTATTCGAGATCATTGTTCCTAGTGCAGCTATAAACTTATCTACGCTTTCAGGACGACTATTAAAACCCATCAAACCCACACGCCAAACCTTACCAGCAAGTTCACCCAAACCGCCACCAATCTCAATATTATGCTCAATTAACAATTGCCGAGCCACAGACTTACCATTTACTCCTTCAGGAATACAAACAGTAGTTAAAGTTGGTAGTCTGTACTCCTTCTCAACGTGCATTTTTAAACCGATATCTTCCAAACCTTCCCACAGATACTCGACATTTTTTTGATGCCGTTGCCAACAACTAGCTAAACCTTCTTCTGCTAGTAAACGCAGAGCTTCCCTTAAACCATAATACAAATTAATTGGTGCGGTGTGGTGATATGTGCGTTCAGCCCCCCAATATTTCCCCAGCAACGTCATATCTAAATACCAGTTTGCCACCTTTGATTGACGCTTATGCAACTTTTCCATTGCCCGCACACTCATAGTAAAGGGAGAAGCACCAGGAGAACAGCCTAAACCTTTTTGACTACAACTATAAGCCAAATCAACACCCCACTCATCCAAAAAGATGGGAACACCACCCAAACTGGTAACAGTATCAACTAACAACAAAGTTCCATGTTGACGACACAATTGCCCCACACCCTCCAAGGGTTGACGAGCGCCTGTGGAAGTTTCTGCATGAACTAAGGCTAAAATTGCTGGTTTATGGGTAGCTACTGCGGCGCTGATTTCCTCCAAATTGAAAACTTGTCCCCAGGGTTTAGTAATAGTTCTGACATCTGCGCCATATCTGCCCGCCATATCTACCAAGCGATTACCGAAGTAACCAGCTACACAAATTAATACCACCTCACCCGGTTCAACAGAATTAGCTAAAGTGGCTTCCATTGCGGCTGTACCCGTGCCACTGACGGCGATAGTATGGGGGTTTTCTGTTTGCCATGTGTAACGCAACAGAGATTGAATCTCATCCATCAGGGTTAAAAAAGCCGGATCTAAATGCCCTACAGGTGCAGTATTCATCGCCTGTAATACCGCTGGATGAGTGTTGGAAGGACCTGGCCCCAATAAGAGACGGTGGGGAACATCTAGGGGTTCGAGTCCTAGACGTTGACTATCGTTAATGGAAATGGTGGATGTCATAAACTTAATTTATGTGAGATGAAATTGTAATTAATCGCATCATATAGCGGTATGTGGTCAATGAGTATGCCGAAGTGCGACTAATTAATTAAGTTCCATATTTTCTCTCGCGCTATTCAATTATACGTTTTGTTAAAAATAGAAATCTCTATAATCTTGTTCTGTTTCCTGTTATCCAAATTGATTGGTAACATATTCCATCACATCGTTTTGCATTGTGAATCCGTTTCCATTGAATTCAATCAAAGATAGCGAAGCACTCCGTAGGAATCGCAATTTCAAACTCTCTAGTATTCCCAACAGTTTCTGGGAAGTGACAGGGGGAATAATCTCGTTTAGTAATTCTGGCATTAATATGGGTTTGCGGTGAATTGCTAAAGAATAGATCACGGTTTTATCTAAATCTGATAAGCGTTGAAATTGTTGATCTAATAAATCGTAAATATCGCCAAAGACGGTGACACCGTGGGCTAAAAAAATATCAATTTTGCTAGAAAATAGAAAATGAATAGTGGTGGCGACAATTTTCAGCATAAGGGGGTTTCCTGCATAGTGATTATGTAATGTTTGCCATTCTGCTTGAGTTTTGTCAATGCCTTCTGACTGGAAAATCTTGAGTCCGTCTTCAGGAAGCAGCCCTTTCAGGATCAGTAATTTAATCGAATTGGCTTTTTTCTCTAGTAGATAGACTAAATGCGATGGGTGGTTCTCGGCTGATGATAATTAAACAACTTTTGTGGGTAGACTCCCCGTATAGCGGTCGTTTGATGTATTTATCAATACAGCATTTTGCAAAAAGGGGAAGTTTTAACAATTTGAAATAATTCTGCGGTCTAATTTGCTTACAATCTCAACACTTGAAAGGTTTGTGGTAGAGGGGTGAGAGCGATCGCTTGTCAGGATTCTTAAGTTCCGTTGCTTAAGTTGGCAAACTTCCATTGCATGAGATGTATTGGAAAGTACATTATTTTACTGTGTTTTTGTTGTAATATTTTTATGAAAAAGCCAAAAATGAGATGACATTATCAACAACTTCCAAACCTCGCCGTAAAGTTTTAGGTGCGGCATTTACAGGCGCTTTAGTGACACTAACAGTTTTCGTTCTTAACACTTACGTAGTTCTTGACAAGGATAAAAAAATTACCTCTGAAGCATCGGCAGCAGCAACAACTGTGCTTTCATCTCTTATTGCTTATCTAATTCCACCTGATCCCAATGAAATTACAGTTGATGAAGATGGAAACACAAAATCAGCACTTAAAGAATGAGGAGTTGATAATAAATATCCTAAAATTGAAATTTATGAGACTTTTGAGATGATACATGAATGCTAGACTATTTTAGTCAAATCATGTATTCGTTTGGATAATTTTTGCAAAATCAACCCTAAAAAAAAGGAAATAAACAATGAAAGTATGTATTGACCCAGGACACGGTGGAACAGACCCAGGAGCAATTGGGAAAGATCCATTTGTATTGAATGAAAAAGACGTTAACTTATCTATTTCTTTATTATTAAAAAAAGAACTGGAAGCAAAAGGACATACAGTTTTCTTAACAAGAGATACAGATATTTCTGTGTCGTTGGGTGGTAGAGCTTCCTTTGCAAATGGGAAAAATGCAGACATTTTTATTAGCATCCACTGTAATTCATCCACCAGCAAGAGTGCGGAAGGTATCGAAACATGGATATTCACTGATTCAAGTGCAGGTAGAGAACTAGCAGAACCTGTGCAAAAAAGTTTGATTTCAACTTTTTCAACTCATAAGAATAGAGGAGTTAAAGAAGCAAACTTTCAAGTGCTAAGAGAGACAGAAATGCCAGCTATTTTAGTAGAGTGTGAGTTTATTAGTAATTCAACACAACTAAAATTTCTGTCAGATAAGGACAATCAAAATAAAATAGCACAAGCGATTGCATTAGGTATCTAAATTTAATGGCATAAATCTAAGATAAGTAGATTTTTGAAGCTGAGTTAGAAGTATAAACTTCCGGCTTAGGTTGACGGTTTCATTAATGGGTGAGTAGGGGTTTAGCAGTCATTGGTGTCAACTTAAAGCTATAGATGGCTTATTTGTTTGGTTTCTACACCCGCCCAGAAATGATAGCGTAGCGTGGCGTAAGCCATATTTCCGGGCTAATAGCCAAAGTAAACTAAAGTTTACTAAACAATTTAAAAAATTTTCTGGTTATTTAGTCATCTTCAGATGACTTTTGCTATGAGACTGGGAATTCATTCCCAGTCGGGCTATGGGTTTTACCTTAATTTGACACATATCAGCAGTGCTAAACCCCTACTACATAAATCAAATCGGACTGCTATATTACCAATCTATAGAGTCTCTCTAAATAACACTAATTTAGTAAACAACACATCTAAAGAATTTTTCCTATGGCAACTGAACTAAAAACATTTACCGGCTCTCAATTTATCGGTAAACCTGTCTTAGCAGATATTGAATTTATTCCCCATCTCGAAACAATTAATGATTTTGCCGCTACCAATGGACTAAAAATTTTTGTGACTAGCTCAAATCGTGTTTTGGGTATTCCTGTAGTGAATCCAAATTTTCCTCCTGCCAGAATGTCTAATCACTTTATTGGTCATGCTATTGACATGAATATTCAAATAGGAAGCACGCTATATAACAGTAATGCTCTGGGAAATTTTGGCTCACTACCTGCGGCAATTAAAGCATTTATTACGGCTATTCGTAACCATCCTGTTTTACGTTGGGGCGGAGATTTTGGTGATCCAGTGCATATTGATGATAACTTAAATAATAATAATCCTACTCTTTGGAAACAAAAGCTTCCCATTATCCAATCAGAATTAACAGGATTAACTCAGCCTGGAATCAGAACAGGAAGTGGACCTAGATTACTTTTTTTAACCACTCCTTTGATGGAGGGAGATGATGTTAAAGCAGTGCAGAAAAAATTAATTGAAAAAGGTTTTGATTTAGGTGCAAGTCGTGCAGATGGCTTATTTGGACAAGCAACAGTTAATGCTGTTATTAAATTTCAAGACCAAAAAGATTTAGAACCAGTTGATGGCATTGTTGGCGATAAAACTAGACAAGCACTTGGACTTTAAACTCTGTAGTTTAAAACAAAAAAATGTTCTTTACCGTCCAACTTATGACAACGAATGAATGTGGAGTAAAACTAAATGAGTAGAAAGTTTATTGCCTGTAAAGCTAAAGTCTCCAATCGTATTGTTACCCCAGATTCGTTTCTGAATGAATTGATTGACTGGGCTAAACAAGCTCCAGATGAAGTGTTTGAGAAAAATGACAATAAAGATATTTACTCCAGCGTCGTAACAGAACTTGGACCTTGGAATAGTCTTCTCCACCGCAAAGCTGTCATGCTGGAGGTACTCAGGGTATTAGGTGGCTTTGAGAGTTCATGGAAATGGAATGAAGGAAGAGATATAAAGAATCCTGATTCCAACACCCCTTGCACAGAAGAAGCTGGAATTTTTCAATGCTCAGGTAATTCCATGAATTTTGACCCTAGCTTGAAAAAGTTGCTCAAAGATGTCTCAGATCAGACAGATTGCGATACATTTATCAAAGTCTCGAAAAGCAACCACAAATTTGCCATGGAGTATTGCGCTAGACTGCTTCGATTTACCATCAACCATCACGGACCTGTTAAACGAAAGGAAATCAATCGTTGGTTGAAACCCGATGCTGTAAAAGAATTTCAGGGGTTTCTCATCTAATTGAATCTGTGTAAGAAGCTAATGCCCTAAATTTTAACTGCGTTTATAGGTTGCCTATTACGTTAAATAAACAAAACTTCGGCCTTGGAATCGAGATCAAATAGCACCTGCAAACCCAGTCCCTTGTAAAGTTTTAATTCATCAATATGCTGGAGATATTGCCAGTGGACTATTTGATTTTAACCAAATTAATCCATTCTTAGATAATCCAGAATTAGTGATCCAGCGACTCATTTTACCACCAGCATAATTATCGCAATTTCAATATTGAATCATTGTTAAAAGTTATTCCTTGGCCATATCCAAAACTTCTTGATAAAGTTGTTGACTAATACGTTTACCTTGAGCCATCAATTCATCTAGCACTGGTTTGACACTTTCAATCAATCCCTTGTGTTTGGCAATTAATAAAATACCAACAGTACCAGTTACAGGTAAATGTCTGGATTTTGCTACTTTTCGCGCCGCCCATTCATCAATCAAAACTCGATTTGCGCCCAATTCTTCAGCTAAAATAATCGCAGCACATTCACCTAAGTCTAGATTGGTTTCTGATTGCAAAATAGAGACTTGCTGAGAATTGCGAATTGATAAAACTTCAATCCAGTTTGCTGATTTTACTGCATTGACGGCTGGATGAGTTCCTGTTGTGATTTCGTTGTAAACCTCTTGGGGAATGATAACTTTTCCAAAAATATCCCCTAATAAGTTCATTCGTCCTACTTTTGCCAATTCACTGAAGGGGGTGGTGTTAGAAACAACAATCACTTTTGTTACTTCTCCAGCATAGCTAGGGTTTCAGCAACTTCTTGTTCTAATTCTTCCTTACTTTGGGGTGAAAAAACAGATATTCCATAAACTGCCATTAAATCTATCACTTCTAGACGAGAAATTCCTAACAATCTGGCGGCTAGTCCACTACTAATCTCTCCGTATCTAAGTAAAGTTATAATATAGGCTTCTTTGGCTTTATATTCTGCTTCTTTGCGGCTCGATTCAGAAATATCAGGAATCTGGACACTAAGTTCAATTGTAGTTAATAAGTTATGGGTTGACATATTTGTTTTTTCCTAAATTCTGACTCACGAACGAGCAAATAAATGTAGAGAATTGACAGATACACTAATTATATAGCCTGTGTTCTTTAAGAACCAAGATATTTTCTAATGATTGCGATCGCTCTCCCCAATAAGATAAAGAGCGATACCCTCGGTCAACACCCTAAATAGCATTAATCACCGTATTTCCGGCCGCGCCATTCTTTGGGAGTATGAAATGCAGATAAAAAGATGCGTAGTACCGCTAAAGGGTCTGCTAAAGGGGAAAGCCAGAATAACCAACCACCTGTGGCATCTTTGCGATCATAAGAGGGAGCGATCGCTAATAATAAAGCAAAACGAATCACCACCAAAAATATATTTAATCCTAACAACAGCAACGCTGGCAGTGAAAGCACTACGGCAGGTAGAAATAAATAACTGAGTAAGATGAATAGGGGCAAACCTTGCACCGCAGACAATAACCATAAATCTCCCCATACCTGAGCGCGGGTAGAAGCATCTTTCAAATCTAGGCTGCGTCCCCATTCCTTCCAAGTTTCTAACGCCCCTTCATACATCCTCACCTTGAGTACCTTTGCCCCATCCAAAAAGCCCACCTTAAAGCCCTCAGCGGCAATATTTCGCGCTAAGGTCACATCATCACAAAAAGAACCTTTGGCTCTGCTATAACCATTCACAGCCTTTAAAACAGACCGACGACATAAAAAGCACTGGCCATTAGCCATAACTCGCTCTGGTTGTTCAGTATAAATACCTGTAGGATCAAATCTATACAGTAAGGTCATCAACAAAGCCGGTTGTAACCAACATTCCCCCGGATACTTGAGAATAAACTGCGGTGATAAAGATACTAAATCATAACCTTGAGCGATCGCAGTTTTCACCAAACTTGCCACTAAACCGGGATGGGGTTGAATATCTGCATCCATTCCCAAGAACCATTCACTCCCCTGGGAAGTGAACAAAAACCCATTATGCAACGCCCAAGGACGACCAACCCAGCCGGAGGGTAAAGGGTCATCTGTCATCACTCGAAAACGCGGATCTTTTAACTGTGCGGTTTTCACCAAATCGGGAGTACCATCTTGTGAGCGACTATCAACCACAATAATTTCCAGAACTTCGTAACTTTGATGACTCAAACCAGCCAACAACGGACTAATCCGTAATGCCTCATTTAGTGTTGGTACAACCACACTCACACTTCCCAAAAGTTCCGGTGTGGGTTGCTGTGGTTCGAGGGCTGGATAACGTCCTGGACCTTTGAGCAACCGGGAAAGCAAAATGGCTGTTGCAGGTAGTTGGATAAGTAGCAATAGGAGTGGAATAATATTTAGCAATTTTCACCCTGACTTTTTGTATAAACTAGACAGTTTAAATATTTTCGCAGTTTATATAAATTAACTCAAATTATAGCTAAATGCAATTGAATGAATCGTCTCTAACCTGTGATCAAAATTAAGTAATGACATATTCCGTTGCATCGTTTTGCACTAGTAAACCATTAAACCCATTTTTTCGGTAAATCGCTTGCTGTTATTTTCACGATATTCCTTTGTTTGGATTGCATTCTCAAGTTTATCTAAACCTTGATGGGTGAGAATTGACTCATGTTTACGTTTTCTCAGTAGATCCAAGAGTATAAAATATGTGGTTATCCCATAAAATTACGACACTCAACGGAAATCCTGCTGTAATTGTCTATTTCCCCAAATTCAAGGTTAGAATGACAAAATTAAATTTTGGTTGAAGCTACAAAAAATTGTTAAAACAACTAACTCACAAAGTGTTTCCCGGTTCTGTTATCAAATTAGATAACGGCTTAACATTTATTCACCAAGAAATTTCCACTACACCCGTAGTGGTAGCTGACGTTTGGGTGCGTGCGGGAACTAACCTAGAACCAGAACCTTGGTTTGGTATGGCGCATTTTTTAGAACACATGATTTTTAAAGGCACACCTAACCTACTTCCTGGGGAATTTGATTATCACATTGAAAAAATCGGTGGGGTAAGTAATGCCGCAACTAGCCACGATTACGCCCATTATTCCATTACAACCGCTGCTGATTATCTAGAGCATACCCTTCCCCATTTAGGAGAATTACTCCTGAATGCAGCCATTCCTGACGATGAATTTATCAGAGAACGGGATGTGGTGTTAGAAGAAATTCGCTCTTACAATGATGATCCCGATTGGGTTGGTTTTCAATCTCTTGCTAAAAATATTTACCAACAGCACCCTTATGGACGTTCTGTATTGGGGACTGAGGAAGAATTAATGCAGCATTCCCCAGAAGCTATGCGCTGCTTTTACCGCAGTTACTACCAACCAGAAAATATGACTGTGGTTGTGGTGGGGGGAATTGCAGAAAAAGCCGCTTTGGATTTGGTAAACCGGACATTTGCAGATTTTCCTCAACGGGATAATTGTCCCCAATTTGCGAAAGTTACAGACCCAATAATTTCTGGAATTTGTCGTCAGGAGTTGATCTTACCTAGAATAGAACAAGCACGGTTAATAATGGGGTGGAAAGTTCCTGGAGTCGAAAAAATTCGGGCTGTTCATGGTTTAGAATTATTATCAGTGCTGCTAGGGGAAGGCAGAATTTCTCGCTTAGTATCTGATTTGCGGGAAGAAAAACAACTTGTTCAAGATATTTCCTGTGATTTTTCTCTACAACAAGAATCTAGTTTATTCACAATTACGGCTTGGTTAGAATCAGAATATCTGGAACAAGTTGAAAATTTGATTTGTGATCATTTACAAGAATTGCAAAATCAAGAAATTAGTCAACAAGAACTAAATCGCATTCAGAGGCTTTTATGTAACGAGTATGCCTTTTCTACAGAAACACCAAATCAACTAACTGATATTTATGGTTATTATCATACTATTGGCTGCGCTGAATTAGCTGTTACTTATCCCCAAGAAATCCAATCTTTAGATTCTCAAGAACTGCAAAAATTAGCTCAAGAGTATCTTTCACCAGCTAATTATACCGTGACAACTCTCAAGCCTTGTTAGTTATTAACCCGTGAAATTAAAAATGCAAACTATTAATAGTCGCTCTCTGATTCATCGCACTGTATTAAGTAATGGCATTGTTTTATTAGTATCAGAAAATCAAGCCGCTGATATTATTGCTGGACGGATTTTTATTCGGGCTGGTAGTTGTCATGAAAACCGAGAAAAAGCTGGTTTAGCACATTTGTTGTCAGCAGTAATGACAAAGGGCTGTGATGGTTTATCCAGTTTAGAAATTGCCGAAAAAGTCGAATCTGTGGGGGCTAGTTTAGGAACAGATGCGGCTACAGACTATTTTTTGCTATCTTTGAAAACAGTAACTACTGATTTTATTGACATTTTAGCATTAGCTGGAAAATTGTTGCGATCGCCTACCTTTCCCGAAAATCAAATAGAATTAGAAAAGCGGTTAGCAATCCAAGATATTCGTTCACAAAAAGAGCAACCTTTTGGTCTAGCTTTTGAACAATTGCGTCAGGTAATGTACCCCAATCATCCCTATTCTATGTCCGTTTTAGGTGATGAAACCAGCATGAGCAGCATTACGCGTGATGACTTAGTAGAATATCATCAAACTCATTTCCGCCCTGATAATATTGTAATTAGCATTGCTGGACGCATTACACCAGGACAAGCTGAGAAATTAGTAAATAGTATTTTTGGTGATTGGGAAATACCCACTTCAGCCCAACCTACTCTTAATTTATCACCCATTGCCGTATCACCTAAATCTTGCCTTAAACCTTTAAATACCCAGCAATCAATTATCATGTTGGGTTATTTAGGACCATCAGTAACCAACCCAGAATATGCTGCTCTCAAATTACTTTCCACCTATTTAGGTAATGGTCTTTCTAGTCGTTTGTTTGTAGAATTACGAGAAAAGCAAGGTTTAGCTTATGACGTATCTGCTATTTATTCAACTCGACTTTTTCCCGCTTCCTTCGTAGTTTATATTGGGACTGCACCGGAAAATACCAAAATTGCTTTTAATGGACTCCGCCATGAAGTAAAATTGTTATCTAATGCCGAACTATCAGCAGAAGCATTACAAACTGCTAAAAACAAAATTATTGGTCAATATGCGTTGGGTAAACAAACTAATGGACATATTGCTCAAATCTATGGTTGGTATGAAATATTGGGTTTAGGGATTGAATTTGATCAACAGTTTCCCGAATTAATTAATAATGTCACAGCAACGGCAGCAATTACAGCGGCTCGTAAATATTTGCAAGATCCTTATTTATCTTTAGTTGGACCAGAGGAAGCTATTGAGACAGCGACTTTCTAACATCTTAGTCTGTTATTTATTCAGATAACAGCGACCGCATCAGGTGTAATATAAGCATCAGAAAGTTCTATCTTAGTGTTCTGATAGCAAATATCCCCAACCACATGATCACAAAATCCTGGCATTGCTTACTCTTATTAACCACCACACCCGTGTTAATTAGTTCCTCTGCGTTAATATCAACAGCAGCACCAGTCAAAATTGCCCAAGTTAATACAGATGTTAAAATTAATCGTCCTCCTCTGGACATGGGTAGTCAAGGTGAAAGAGTTAACGAACTTCAAGCCGCTTTGAAGCTGTTGGGCTTTTATTCAGGTGCTGTAGATGGTACATATCAACAGAGTACAGTTATTGCCGTTGCCCAGTTTCAGCAAGCTGCTGGCTTAAATCCCAGTGGTAATGTCGATAATATCACTTGGCAAAAACTGTTTCCCAGCCCATCAAATATTATTGCTTTCCCAGCGACCGCTACCAGTAATTTTACGACTGTTCCCACCCAACCGACTAGAGTTACAAAACCAACAATTACTAGACGCACAACTCCACAAAATCAGCCTAAACCTAGCATTCAACCCACTCCTGTCAACCAACAAACACCTGGTATTGAATATACCTCCGAAGGATGGCCAATTCTACATTTAGGTATGAGTGGTGTAGAAGTAGTGAAGCTGCAAACACAATTACAAAAACTGGGGTTTTTAACGGGTAAAATAGATGGAGATTTCGGAAGAACCACAGAAGCCGCAGTTAAAGACGCTCAAAGTCGCTATGGTTTAAAACCTAATGGTATTGTCGGTGGTGGTACATGGAAAGTTTTCTTGAAACGTACTTCCCCACAACGTTAATCTTGTTCTCAGTCACAAAATTATGAAACACTTCCTCTTAACTTGGCTTGGTACTGCGGTTGCATTATTAATTACGGCTAAAATTGTTCCTGGTTTTATTATCACTGGTTTTGGTGCTGCCTTAATTGCCGCTGTTATTATTGGTTTAGTAAATGCTATTGTTCGGCCAGTTTTGGGAATTTTGGCATTTCCTATTACCCTAATTACTCTAGGTTTATTTACTTTTGTGATTAATGCCCTAACTCTATGGTTTGCAAGTTCTTTAACTGCGAGTTATGGTTTTCAGATTCAGGGTTTTATTCCTGCTTTTTTAGGTTCAATAGTTTTATCAATTGTTTCTGGCATTATTAACCAGATTGTTAATGTAGTTGATTAAAATATCAAGTTTTCACATTCAGCAACAGCTACTGTTATTGCTTCCCCTGCTAAACGAAAAATCTGTTTAGGAACTAATAACGTTATTTCCTCAGATGTAATTTCTGAAGCTGCGAGAATAGCGGCTGCTTCTGCAACACTATATGTTCCCATTAACTTAGTAACAGTATTACTAGGATTGGGAACAAATACATTATTTAAAATTTCAGCACTAAAGGTTTTTAAAGCTAATTTTTCTAATTTACAAAACTCTAATAAACCAATTTCCGAGGCTTTTTTATCAATAGTGGCAATTCCAGCTATTTGACTATATATAAGTTGATATTCTTGAAAAACTTCTTTAATTGCTGAATTAATTAATTGCTGGGAAATGCCTTTTTTGCACCCAATTCCTACCCATAAAACTTTTTTGTCTGCCATATTATCTACTTTGTTGTGTAATATTTATTATTTGTCTGAATCAGGATTTACAGGATTTAAGGATTTACAGGATGATATTTAATTGTTATCTGTGATTTGTTCATATTAATGTTCTTGATTAATTCTCAACTCACAATTGTCTGAATCAGGATGTCCAGGATTTAAGGATTTACCGGATGATATTTAATTGTTATCTGTAATTTGTTCATATTAATATTCTTGATTACTTCTCAAATCACAATCCTGTAAATCCTCTAATCCTGTAAATCCTAATTCAGACAAAATAATTGATTTAAAAAAGGTTTAATTTTTTCTTTATGATCACTCAAAGCTACTGAAAATAACCATAAAATCACACCTCAGAGAGATTTATTAGTATTTCAAGTAGCTATTATCACATAAAAACTGATAATTCCAATACTTCTAACCAAAATAAAACAATGTATATTGTTCATATCTAGCACAGTAGGAAACATCAAGTCAGAAACAAGGAACGGTAAAAGGTAAATTTACTTCTTTCTACCCTTGTCGTTTAAGAATTTCATCTTGATGTTTCTCTTTTTTTTAATAATTTGTAAATAGTTGTTTTTTGTCAAGCTCTTATTAAGTATTCTCAAATATAGCAATATGCACTTAGAGGTTGTTTGATAGCGAAGCGTGGCGTTAGCCATAAAGTATTAGATGAAACCGATAATCTCCAAAAACCTAACTGCCCCCCTTCCCTACGTTAGCGCAGCGTGCCGAAGGCTGGGAAGGGGGGTTTCAAAGCCTCTCCCCGCTTCAGGGAGAGGTTTGGAGAGGGTTTATTTATACATTAAAAACTTTTCAAACATCCTCTTAAACAAGGTATAAAATTTACATAAAAACCATACAATAAAAAAAATTTACTTTTTCTTCCTGCTCCTGAATTCTGCTATATAAAGTTTTATATACCAAGCTTGTAACCAAAATAGGTTACGGATTTAAAAAATGTCACCTTTAGAAATCAAGCTACCCATTCATGAAACTTTTCAAAGTACAGTTCAGGGAGAAGGATACTGGACTGGTTGTTTAGTAGACTTTATTCGCTTATCTGGTTGTCCAGTCGGTTGTCCTTGGTGCGATACTGGTTATGCTGACGGAGGAACGAATTTACCACGCAAAGAACGTCCCATTGGTGAATTGTTAGCAGAAATTAAATCTCCCAGAGTAGTCATAACTGGTGGAGAACCATTCATTCACAAGCATTTACCGGAGTTAGTTCAAGCTTTATTAGCCGCAAATAAACAGGTTAGTATTGAAACATCAGGCTCTTTTTGGCAAGAATTTTCCCCAGCAGCTTGGATTACTCTATCTCCCAAGGAACATATTAACCCTAAATACCCAGTCCAAAGTCAGTTTTGGAGTCGAGCTAATGAAGTTAAGATAGTCATAGAAACAGGTAAAGAAATTGATTTTTACCAAGAACATCTATCTACTTACCCTAATTTGCTTGTCTATTTACAACCTGAGTGGAATAGTTCCTCGAAATCAATACCGCTGATTTTGCAGATATTACAAGAAAAACCTGACTATAGACTTTCCTTACAAACACACAAGTATATCGGGGTACAATGACCAATCAGCAGTGGCTACTAGCTAAAGAATTCCGCTTTGAAGCAGCACATAAATTACCTTACCATGATGGTAAATGCTCCAGGCTGCATGGACATAGTTGGCGGGGAGTTGTTTATGTAGCAGGTGATACCTTAGCCACAGAAGGTGCTAAACAGGGTATGGTTATGGACTATTCAGATATTAAAAAATATCTCAACCCCTTGTTGGAGAATTATTTAGATCACTATTATTTAAATGAATCTATGGGTTTAGAATCACCAACCAGTGAAGAAATTGCCGCTTGGATTTATGACAAGTTAGAGCAATCAGGATTACCAGGATTAACAGCAGTTAGAATTGATGAAACTTGCACTTCTATTTGTGTGTATTCTAAAAAAGGCATATCTGGTTTGTTAAATTATAGTGAAAGTTTAAATTTATAGGAACCTCATCAAAATGATGATGGCGTTAATAGAAATTTAATAACAATCATCTCAACTCAAATTTTCACTCCTGCGCTCCAGCTTGTTTTAACATTGCACAAATGCCCCGATAATTATTAAATTCTGCAATCATTAAAGCCGTATAACCACCCTGATTTTTAAAATTGATATCCGCCCCACCTTGTAGTAGCATTGCCACAGCTTGACTATAACCTTCAGCTACAGCCCACATTAAAGCAGTTGCTCCAGCAGCGGTTTGCAAATTTACATTTGCCCCTTTTTCTAGTAATAGTTGGCATATTTCGGGATAGTTTGCCGCTATAGCTTTGACTAAAGCGGTCTTACCATCATCTGCTAATTTATTAATATCTGCACCATGCTCAAGTAATAGTTTTACAGTTGAGAAATGTCCTTGAGATACGGCTAAAGTTAGAGCAACTTCTCCAAAGTTTTTCTTTTCCATATCTGCCCCTGCACCTAGCAAAACTGCTACTATTTGGCTATATCCCTGAAAAGCTGCTATTAATAATGGTGTATCTCCTAGATGGTTTCTGATTTGCACATCTGCCCCCCGTTGAAGTAATATTTTCACTACGTCAATATATTCTTCCACAACAGCAATATGTAAGGCTGTTTCCCCTTCTTTATCTTGGTGATTAATTTCTGCACCAGCATCTAATAAGGCGGTGATAATATCAGTATTTCCCGTTGCTGTAGCTGCTAATAATGCTGTTCCATGATCAACATTTTTGATATTGACATCAGCCCCAGATGACAACAATACTTGTACTATTTCTAAATAGCCCAAATCTGCGGCAATCATTAATGCTGTCTCACCTTCTGGATCTTGGCTATTGACAATATGGTTATTTTGTGATAAAGCTTTAACAGTTGCTGAGTGTTTATGTTTTATTGCTAATTTTAACGCTGTATCATCATCTTTGTCGGTGATTTTTATGTCAGCACCAGCAGCTAACAGGATTTGGACGATATCAAAATGACCTTTAAGTGCTGCTATCATTAATGCAGTACTACCATCATCATTAGTAGCGTTGACATTTGCTCCTTGCGAGACTAAAAGCTTAACAACATCTATTCGATTAGCACTAGCAGCCAGCATTAATGCTGTTAGCTGATAGGTTTTTCTGGTTAAGTTAATATTAGCACCCGCATTCAAGAGTGATCGCACAATTTCTGTATAACCTAAATTCGCCGCAAACATCAAGGCTGTAGTCTCATGGACATCTCTGGTATTGACGTTAGCACCATCAGACAGCAGCGTAAATACTCCTTTAATATCCCCAGTTTTCACAGCTTTCAGCAATAAGGCATCTTGATTTTCTGTCATGAGTTATATCCTGTTTTGGTAGATGTCAATCACAATGGAACGCAGATAAACGCAAATAAACGCAGATGAAGATATATAACCGATTTCAATTCAAGATTACACTTTAGCGAGGGGAAAAATTGCTGAGTGGGGAAAATAAATGTATGCTAAGTTTTATGAATATTTAATAAACAGCAGTGAAAAATATGGTTTTTGAACTTACTCCAACAATAAAATTCTGGCTGAATTTTGCTCACCCAGTTACTATGTGGATACTATTGGCACTTTCTTTGTATGCTGCCTACTTAGGGCTACAAGTACAGCGAACCAGAAATGCTCAGGGAGAAGAAAAGAAAGAACTGAATAAGGGGAATTATAGAATCAAACACCACCAAATTGGTTCTATTATGTTAGCTTTGATGGTAGCAGGTTCAATCGGTGGCATGGCCGTTACCTACATTAATAATGGTAAGTTGTTTGTCGCACCCCATCTACTGGCTGGATTAGGGATGACAGGTTTAATTGCTTTTTCTGCATCTCTATCTCCTTTCATGCAAAAAGGAGCCAATTGGGCGCGGATAACTCATATATTGTTAAATTTTACTATTTTGGGGCTTTTTCTATGGCAGGCACTCACTGGTGTCGAAATCATCCAAAGAATTCTCACCAAAGCATAAGTTGTTAGTTGTCAGCAATTTGTAGCAATTTGTAGGGTGCGTCAGACTCGATAACTTTGTAAAAAACAGATTTCCCCTATCTGACGCACTATAATCCATCAGTTATTCCGTGAACTCTACGGAATCTCATCAGGATTAACTGGTAAAAAACAGATTTCCCCTATCTGACGCACCATAATCCATCAGTTATTCC
>JANMEE010000219.1:0-6343 GCA_031376645.1 Dolichospermum sp. OTE_75_concoct_329_sub
TTTGGCTCGATGGTTTGCAGTATCTCTTCTCCTGATTTCTTACTCGAATCTAGTTTTTGCGTCATGTGTCATATTCTATTATATTGCGTGTCCCTTGCTTACCTTTTTTTTCTCTACTACCCCTACTTATTGAGCGGATACCCAAAAAGGAAGGTATTTATTCACAATGGCTATTAGATGATAATGGGAAATTTACATTCTGCCGTTATTATCCTGCTTATTGTCTTTTAGCTGCTGTTGCTAATAATCCCCAAGAACAGGAACTCAGAACATTATATCTCAGGAAATATAAAGATGATCCTATTACGGGAATAGTCAGGTTTTCTGAAGTATACATCAAAATGATTAGAGGTGAAGAACTTACTGAGGAGGCTAATGAAATTTTAGAAGAGGTGAAACTAAAATCAAAGCAAATTCATGTTTCCGAAACTAAGTCTGATAAACAATTGAAAATAGTAGCATAAAGGAAATCTATGCCTCATAAAGAAATGGTATTAGGACTTACACACAAGTCAATTAGTAATGAAACACGAAGGCACAGAGGACACGGAGGAATTAGGGTTTAATACCAAATTAATACACAATTTTTTAATTATTAAAATACAAGGTCTAATATTTTGGAAATATCATTCATTTATTAAATTACTCAACAGGTGAAATATCATGAAAAGTAACAAGAAAAAGTTAATTTCAACTGCTATTACATCAGGTTTTATATTAGCAGCCATAACTATACCAAGTAATGCTTTTGCCATTGACTTGGGAGGAGAACTTGACAACTTCTTCAATCAAACGTTTGGATACATAAACGGCTATTTTAACGAAGTAGCGAATCAACTCAAGGAAGAAGTAGATAAAAGTTGGGGAAATCTCCAAAAAGATGCTCAAGCAGCAATTGAAGAATCTAAGGGAAATATGGGGATACCAGACCCTACAGCAGCTAGTCAAAAATTAGCTGATAAGTTGCAAGAAAAAGGAGGAATAGCAGCAGAAAGTAGCACTGTTATTGGTGCGGTGGAAGCTGGGAAACAACTAGAAAGAGATAGTACCCGCGCTACAGTAGCTAGTGTTTTAGGGAAAGAAGGACAGCAGCGGACTCAATCGGAAATTGATGCTACCAATAAAACTGTTGGAGAAGCACAGCAATTAGCAGAAGATGCTCAAAATATGGATGCTTCACAAGATGTCCTCAAAGCGATCGCTGCTCAAAATGCTCAAATTGTCTCCATGTTAGGACAGGTACGTACTGATGGTTTACAAGCACGACATGATGTCCAACAAACTAACCTCATGCTCAATCAAATTGCTGAAAGTCAATCAGAACAAAATCGAGCTAGAAGAGTTTTATCTACTGGTATGACTAGTCAATATTTAGAGTTAACTGGTTGGAGTAGATTAGACCCTGCTTATGTCAAGAAATAAAATATATTGCCCGTAAAATTTTAACACTAATCACATTCTTCAACAGGAAGTTAATTAACTCTTTTTCCCTTCTATTCTACCAGGAATAACATTATGCTTGGTCAAACAATACTAGCAGCAAATAACTTCGGTGCAGGAGATTTAATCGAAAATGCGTCTGCTGGTGCCAGCTTGGTAGCAGAAGGTTTTAATGATCTATGGCAACAAACTCTTACAGGTGGATTATATGCTTCGCTGTGTAAAGTTGGAGTATTATTTGCAGTTGCTACCCTCGCATTATTCATGGTGCAATGGGGTAAGCAAATGATTAATGACGAAGAACAAAGGGCATTTAGTGAATTAATCTGGCCTTTAATTGTCACTGTTCTTCTTGCTAATAATGGTTCTCTACTAGCGAATAGCACTTTAGCACTGAGGGAATATATTAACAGCGTCAATAACTATATATTAGAGTACACCGCAGCCGATGCTGATTTGAGAGCCGCTTACCAACAAGCACTAGGACAAGCAGCATTAGAAACGGCAGTAGGTAATGCAATTCAAGAATGTCGTTCTTCTCAATTATCAAATGAAGAAGGAATACAATGTCTCAAACAAGCAAGAGCCGATTTAGAAGCCAAATTTCCTGACATTTTTAAAGATGCAGAAGGTGGCAGTTATTTAGGAGCAGCAGGTAGTTGGGTAACTCAGGGTTTGGACAAAATCAATCAAGCAGTTTCTGAAGCAGAAGGTGATGGATTTTTGGGAGATATTGGTAGCAAATTTTTTGCGGCTTCTAGTGCGGCAATTGGTGCAGTTGTTACGACTTTTATTACCAGTTTATTATTAGCACTAAATAATGCTTACCAATGGGGGTTGGAACTAGCATTACTTTTAACTGCATTAATAGCTCCTTTAGCAGTTGGAGGTTCTTTAATGCCAATTGGTAATAAAGCAATTTTTGGTTGGTTAACAGGGTTTTTTACTGTTGGTCTTGCTAAACTTTCTTTCAATATAATTTTAGGTTTAGCTGGACAGTTAATTGCTACGTCCAAAGCTAGTCAGCCGATGATTTTTCTGGCATTTATTGGTTTAGTTGCCCCATTTTTAGCCACAGGAATTGCTGCTGGAGGTGGTCTAGCAGTGCTAACTCAGCTTAATAATGGCACTCAATGGTTGGCTAGTGGTGCTATCTCAGCAGGTAATATTGCTCTTTCTGCCAGTGTGTCCCGAATAACAGCCATGATTCGCAAATAAAAAGTTTATCAATCAGAACTTTATCAATTTTGAGAAATTATGCTAAATCACACTAAATCCAAAGTTCCGAAAAGGGAAGCATTACAGTTTTTAAGTTCTGGACAATCGGTATCTAATCCCATTGCTATTGTTGCTATCATCTCGCTAATTTTTAGTTCTTTATCCTTCTTATTACAAATGCTCAATTATGGTGCAACTTCAACTTTAGCTCGTAAAGAACCACCATCTTTAGTCCAGATTGCTGATGGGAATACAATCAATGTGAAAGCACTCGAACCTGATGACCGTTCAGCAGAAGTGATTAAAAAATTTGTGGTTGATACGCTGGTAAAAATGTTCAATTGGGATGGATTAATCAAATCAACTAAAAATGGAGAAATTATTACTCAACAAGATAATGGCACTAATATCAAAGTTACAAAAGGGACTGCAAGAGTTACGACAAAAGCTTGGGAAGCTGCTTTTGCATTAAGTGAAGAACAAGACTTTCGAGCCAGTTTTCTGAAAAGATTAGCAGAACTCACACCACCAAGTGTCTTTCAAGGTGGTTTACAAAGTTCTCTAGTACCAAGATATGTTAGTGAACCACGCAAGATAGGTAAAGGAAAATGGCAAGTAAATGTGATTGCTACTCTAGTGACTTTTAGTAAAGAGGATAATGCTGGTAACGGAATAGCTTTTAATAAAACTGTGACAGTTCAAGTAATACAAAGTCCTCAAAAACCTCCAGAAACTACAGAGATTGCTCAGAAAATTTATTCGGTTCGCAGGTCAGGTTTAGAAATTATTGAAATCATAGATTTGAATTTAGGAAAGAACTGAGACAAGGAAAGCTGGATAAAGAGCTTTATTTTAACTAAACCGCGTCTATTTTGAAACCCATAGTTTTTTTAATCGGGTTTTATTCTCAAATTCTATACTCTTCCCTGTTCCCTGTTCCCTTTTAAAAAATTACAGTTCTCAACTTGGACTAGGTTTATATTAAGGAGTGAAAAATTCAAAATTAATCTCACACCACAGATATTTACTTTATTGCTAGTGATTGATTGGAAATAAAAATCTTAATGACGAAATATCATTTCATAAGATTTTTATAGAAGTTATGTTTATTATCGCAAAAGTATCATCAAAAATTAGGCATTAATCAATCTGAAGATTTGAGTGTTATTGAATTAATAAGATGCTTTTGACCTGACACATAAAAATTGAGAATTCTGGTTATTTACTGTAAATACAATAAGGAGATTTATGCAAACGAATTTAGAAAACAGAACTGAATTTAATAAGATAGATGATTTACTCAATTTCGCCGAAGATAACTCTGAAAATAATCTTGCTGGTACTGAGAATCCAAATATTATTACTGAATCAGATGTGGAATTAGCAGATGAATTGGAATTAGTAGAAACACAACATTCACTTGTCAATTCTCCCTGGTCACGCACAATAGTAGTTGGAGGAGGATTTGGATTAGGATTTATACTAATTTTTATGCTCCTCAATCCCATGATGAATGGGAAGGTAACAAAAAAAGAACAAACACCAGAAGTTGCTGCTACCTCTCCTCCTGAAGAAGAAGTTCCCAAAAAAGATGGTGATATTTATGCCAAATTAGCATTACAAAAACAAGCAGAAGAACTGGAAGCATTCAAAGAACAAAATAGAATTAGGCAAGAATCACCAGTTGAAAAACAGGATAAGCAGACAGTTGAAAACCTGCCTAGAACTAAAACTATTCCTAATAAATCTGTCAGCAGAGAAACATCGTCAACAGTCACTAGGGAACAACAACCTAGAAGACCAATGAGAAGGGAAATACCTGTCGGAGAAGCGCCAATAGCACGCTCTTCACCTCCAGTACAAACTGTTGCAACTTCAACGATTTTACCCAAACAACAAACTACCTTTAAAGCTCTTGCAAAACCTTCAGATCCATTAGCAGAATTAGCAAATTTACGTTCTCTTGGTTCTGGTGGTCAAATTTATTATGCAGCAGCAATCACAAACGAAAAACAGGAGGTAGCAAGCATTCAAACTCGAAGTATTAGCACATCTGATTATACTCCCAGGCGTAGGTCGAGTTATAATCGTAATTCTCAACTAGAACCACTAGAAACAGTTACTACCAATAACTCATCATCAGATTTTGAAAGCACTGTTGATAATAATAATGGGGGAATTGAAGAACTAAAAGCCAAGTGGACTCCGGTAATTAGTGAGAAGACTTTAACTAAAAGTGATAAGGTAACTAATTTCAGTGATAGCAAGAATTATTACCCAGAAGAAGCAGCTATTATTGAAGGCAGAGAAGAGCAGTATTTAAGAGTAGGAGAATACACTACTGCCATATTAGAAACACCCGTCGTTTGGTCAGCAAATGTTAATTCCAATCTTCAAACTAAGTTTGTTGTGAAACTCACTCAACCTTTAATGAGCAATATTGGGAAAGAAGCAATTCCTGCTAATACACTTTTGAGTGCAGAAATTCAAGGAGTTGATTCATCTGGCAGAGTTACTGCTGTAGTTACTGCCATTCTCAAAGATGGAACTGAATATACATTACGACCAGGAACAATTGTCATACAAGGTCAAGGGAGAGAACCGTTAATTGCTAATCAGTATCGGGATAAAGGTAAAGAGATTTTAAGCTTAGATGCGGGATTAGGTCTGATGTCAGGACTGGCCAAGGTAGGGGAGGTGGTTAATCAACCTGATATTCAAAGTAGCATTTCTCAATCTAATGGTGGGTTTAGCAGTATCCAAACCAGTCGCAATGGAAATCGCTCATTATTAGGTGCTTTTGCTCAAGGAGCGTTTGGTACAGTTTCCAAGCAGGTAGAGGAACGCAATCAAAAAGCGATCGCCGAAATTATCAAACGACCCAATATTTGGTTCATCCCCCCAAATACCAAAATCAATGTTCAAGTAAATCGCTCTTTGCGACTTTAAACTACCGAATACACATTGGGTGAAGGTGTGATGAAAATGGACAAGTTTTTCTGGTTATTTCTAGCTGTTACAACGTCTTGCTTGGTCAATATTCCATCTCAGGCACTACCGACACCAAGAACACAATCAACTAATACCAAGAGTTCTGTTCGCATTATCCCTCAAAGTAAGGCCACTGGCACTCAAGCCCAATTGCAAACTGTGGAAGTATGGCCAGGACATGGTGTATCCATCTCGTTTTATGAGACTGGTGAGGTTATTCAACGAGTGTGGTTAGATGATCCTTCCCGCATCCTCATGGATGTAGACGGTTGCTTGCAAGGCTTGTCTGATAGGTCTAATTGTAAAGACTCAGGAGCCGGTTTAATTCACCTCAGACAAATTAACCCAGTCAGTATTCGCGGAATACCCATTACTACAAATGGCGCACACTTGACGGTAATTACGCAATCTCCAGCAGGAACGCGCCAAGTTTACAACTTTCGGGTGCTAACAAGCAAAGGAACTCCACGCTACAGTACCATCTCTATCACTCCTGATGTCACTCGCAAAGAAGCACCACCCGCAGATTCTATTATTGTCGCCACTATTACTAAGCCCGGATTTCTCACAAGTGAAAAAAATCATTGATAAAGAGCGAAAAAAAGGAAGTTTATTTGATACATAAGTAGCAAAGATGAAAAAAGGAAATCTCTTCAGTATATAGTTGAGAAATTTCGTTAAATATAAAGAGCTA
>JANMEE010000220.1:0-12396 GCA_031376645.1 Dolichospermum sp. OTE_75_concoct_329_sub
CAGGTAGTTCTAATTTGATGAACATCAATTTCTGCTTCTGGATGCAGTTTACAAGAATCATAGAATGCGAAAATCAGGTTATTAAAAATCTCCAGTTCTATGAGTGCATTATCTAATTCCGCAAACTCCCTTTTTATCCCTCCCAACAAAGGATTATAGTCTTTACTTTGCAATAGATATCCATGTGGGAGTTTAACTAATTTATCTCCAGAAACTCTAAATCTGGATAACCTGCGGGAGCGATATTCACCCTTAACATAAGGATCAATTGGTAAATCCTGAAAAAATGACTGAAAACCTGCTGTATTAATGGAGTTTACCTTTGGTGAGAGTAAACAGAAAAGCATATTCTAATTCCGTATAGAGTGAGACTTTTTGCATAGGATATTTCTCCTTGCATTGGTAAATGCTACCATATTTGTCTAAATGGTAGGTTTGTAATATCTATTATATTCAACTTTCATAAAAATATAGTAAATTTGACTACAAAAATCACTTTTTTATGATGCAAATTAGACTTTGTGGCAGAATTAGCCATTAGTGATTAATTAACATTTGGATTTGGTGATTTTCCGGGTTGCGTTCATGGTTATTTTTACAATCTGCTCTAGGAAACTAGTTGGGGAATGATATTGAGTTACCATAAACAAATGCTCTACTTATTTATAACTAATGCTCGATTGGCTCTATAACTACCCAACCCTATATCCTGGGATTTTACTCAAACGCTACAAGCGGTTTTTTGCTGATATTCAACTAGACTCTGGAGAGGTAGTAACAGCACATTGTCCGAATACAGGTCCCATGACGGGAGTTTCTACTATTGGTAGCGCTGTCCAAATTTCTAAAAGTGATAATCCTCAACGCAAATTAGCTTATACCTTAGAGTTAATCCAGGTCAATGATCATGCAACAACTTGGGTAGGTGTGAATACTGCATTACCTAATCGAGTCATCAAATTAGCCCTACAGCAGTATTTATTTCCAGAATTGGGTGAATATGAACAGGTTAAGGGTGAAGTGGTTTATGGAAAAGATCGCAAAAGTCGGGTAGATTTTTATTTAACGGGTAGCACTGAACAACGACCAATTTATTTAGAGGTAAAAAATACAACTTGGTCAAATGGGAGTTTAGCCTTATTTCCCGACACAGAAACTACCAGAGGACAAAAGCATTTACGGGAATTAATGGAAGTTTTACCCCAAAGTCGGTCAGTAATGCTGTATTTTATTAACCGGGGTGATTGTTTAGAGTTTGCACCTGGAGATACTACAGATCCTGTATATGGTCAGTTATTACGGGAAGCAGTTAAACTGGGTTTAGAAGTTCTCCCATGTCGCTTTGACGTTTCTCCAGTAGGTATTCGTTATTTGGGTTTAGCGGAATTGAAAATTTAATCAACCCAGAGAAAAAATGTAGAGACAATTTATGAATTGTCCCTACTTCAGAAGATAGATGGAAATTAATCCCAATTTTATGCAAGATCGCACAAAATCATAATACCTCGCGGTAAGTGGGAAACTCAGCGTCTTTAGACCTGAGAGGGAAACGGCACGAGGTGGCAGTTGTTTTGAGCGTCTAGGCGGCGTTTGACGGTCGCAGCGAGATTGGATTTGGCTAAACCCTTAATCTAATTCTGTCAGTAGAATCTCAGTGGCTGTCTTCCCTGAGAGTGTCAAAAAATCCATTAGACATCTGGTAAAAATTAAATATGCGTGACCCGTAACCATTGTAGAGACGTTCCATGGAACGTCTCTACATTCTTTTTTGGAGATGTCTATTAATTTATCCCTCTTTATCTGCGTTCATCCGCGTTTATCTGCGTTCAATTATTCTTAAAATCTAATTCTAAGCAGAAGTTGGTATCATAGCTGGGTCAATTGCAATCCCTAATGCTTCAGCGATACGACAGCCATAATTCACATCAGCCCTAAAGAAATGGCAGATTTGGCGCATTTGAATATCACTGCGAGCTTGACTCAAACTGCCGACAATATTTTGAATTAGTTGCTCTTGTTGATCAGGTGTCATAATCCGATAAAGATTCCCAGCTTGGCTGTAATCATCATTACCATCACGATGATTGTAGCGGTCAGCTTTCACAGTCCCCAAATCCAAAGCTGGCTCTGCATAAACGGGATTTTGCTTTGGACTATTTGGACAACTATTTGGTTCATAATTGGGAGCATTACCACCATTATTTCCCAATGCCATAGCCCCGTCGCGCTGATAGTGCATTACCGGGCATTTTGCTTGATTTACTGGCAATTGCTGATAGTTAGCACCAATCCGATAGCGTTGAGCATCTGGATAGGACATGATCCGAGCTTGTAGCACTTTGTCAGGAGAAAAACCAATGCCAGGAACTACATTAGAGGGAGAAAAAGCTGACTGTTCAACTTCAGCAAAATAGTTTTCAGGATTGCGGTTGAGTTCCAAAATCCCAACTTCAATTAAGGGATATTCAGAAAATTTCCAAATCTTGGTTAAATCAAAGGGATTATCGGAATGTTTGGCAGATTGTTCTTCGGTCATTATTTGCACGCTAACTTGCCACTGGGGATAATCTTTTTGTTCTATAGCATCAAATAAATCACGGGTAGCATGATCTGGATCTTCTCCCTTGACGCGAACTGCTTCTTCTGAGGTGATATTTTGAATACCCTGTTTGGTTTTGAGGTGGAATTTACACCAAACCCTTTGTCCTTGTTCATTAATAAAGCTGAAGGTGTGACTACCAAAACCGTGCATATGACGATAGGTTTTAGGAATTCCTCGATCTGAAAACAGAATTGTTACCTGATGCAAAGCTTCTGGATTCAATGACCAATAATCCCAAACGGCGTTAGCATCTTTGCAGTTTGTTTGCGGATTGCGCTTTTGGGTGTGAACAAAGTCAGGGAACTTGAGGGGGTCACGAATGAAGAAAACAGGGGTGTTGTTACCTGTTAAATCCCAGTTACCTTCTTCTGTATAAAACTTGACAGCAAAGCCTCTAGGATCACGTTCAGCATCAGCAGAACCTTTTTCACCCCCGACTGTGGAAAAACGTACCAGAACTGGTGTTTGTTTACCAATTGTGGAAAATACTTTGGCTTTGGTGTAACGAGTAATATCCTGGGTGACGGTAAATGTCCCGAAAGCTGCTGCTCCTTTGGCATGGACTACGCGCTCAGGAATGCGTTCCCGATTGAAATGTGCCAATTTTTCCATTAAGAAAAAATCTTGCATCAGTATGGGTCCGTGATCGCCAGCAGTCAAGGAGTTTTGGTTATCGGCAACGGGAATTCCTTCCGCTGTGGTCAAGATTTTGTTTTTAGTCATAGTAGATTAGTTTTTGCTTAATTTACGGATATTGAGGGAAACACAAACTCATAATTTTTTAACCGTAGTCGTTATGAGTTGCTATAACCATATTCTATATCAGTAAAACTGAAAATCCTGATGTCCAACTTGGAACAAAACTTAACATTCAATCATGAATAAATCGGCAATTATACTATAGGTAGGGGTTTAGCACTGCTAAACCCTTACACATTGAGGTTTTTTGTCATCTTGTGAAGAAGATTAGAAAAACTTTGCAACTTTAAGCGACTTGATGAGAATTTAGAAAAGCCTCAACTTCTGCCGCAGTAGGTTGAGATGCGATCGCACCTGGTTTAATAGTAGTTAACGCCCCCACAGCGCTGGCATAGATAACAATCCTCTTAGCTGTGGTTGCGTCTTTAAGTCCATGAATCCCCACTTGTTGCAATTGATGGATAAACCCAGCTAAGAAACCATCTCCTGCACCGGTTGTATCCACAACAGACATCGGAAAAGCGGGAATTTTCCCTTCATTTTCACCTAAACAATAGGCACAACCATGTTCACCATCTGTCACCAAAACCCCTTCCAAGGAATTGAGTCTATAAGTAATTGCTCCTGGATCTGTTGTATTAAATAACCATTGTGCTTCTTCTTTGGTTAGTTTGAGAAAATCAAATCGCTTTAACAATGAGAGAATTTTTATCTTGGCTGTGTTTTCATCTTGCCAAAATACCGGTCGCCAATTGACATCCAGAATAATTTTTAGGTCATATTGTTCTGCTAACTCTAAAGCTCGCAAAACAGCTTTTTCACTTTCAGGATAAGCTAGTTCTAAAGTTCCTACCACCAAAAAGTCGGCTTCATCAAAGAGTGCGATAGGTAAATTTGTAGCTTGAAGACGGGTATCAGCAAATTCTGAAGTATCATATTTACCAAAACCTGCGAAAGTGCGATCGCCTGCTAAATCCCTGACTACATATACTTGTCTAGTTGGTGCTGAAGAATGACGTTGCACACCAGTTGTATTTACACCAACATCTTTTAATAATGTTATCAGTGTATTCCCTGGTTCATCCTCGCCTACCGCTCCCATAAATCCGGCTGATGTCCCCAACTTCACCAAAGCACAAGCCACATTAGCAGGCGCTCCTCCGGGGTAGGGAGTCCATGATTGCACTTCTTCTAGCTTAAGTCCTAATTGATCAGCTAAACAGTCAAACAAGATTTCACCAAGACATAAAACAGAGGGATTACTCATTTCATTTTTGATTTTCGATGGAGCATGATCTAAATTTAGTTTGACACTAAGCTAGATATATTTTTGATGATCAAAAAAATGTCCCTCAGTTAGCAAGAGCCTTTTTACTCATCTTAGTTAGAATAAATACCTTTGATCTGTAGCGGTTATGACGACAAACCTAAAATCAAAAGAAAATCTTGACATTAGTATTATTAGCAACATTTAAAACTATCTACCTCGGAAAGAATCTTCTAGAATGGGGAATAAGATTTGAGTACATATACCAAGGGAGAAATAGTAAGTCATGGCTACTAGTGAGTCTGGGACCCGTGTTAGTCTGTCAGACAGAGAACTGCAAATCATCGACTTAGTGGCCACCGGCTTAACTAACCAAGAAATTGCAGCGAAACTGGAAATTAGTAAACGCACAGTTGATAACCATATCAGTAACATTCTCAGCAAGACAAAAACTGATAACCGTGTGGCTTTGGTGCGTTGGGCTTTACAATGGGGTAAAGTATGTTTGAATGATGTTAACTGCTGCATTCTTCCACCTTGGAAAGATGAAAGTATGTGCTAGTCATGCGAAGTCACGGTTAAGAAGCTGATTAATCAAGCTTTTTAGATTACTGCTTTGCAGTATGGGTAGTTGATTTACGCTATCGTGTATTAGTAACGTTGAATAAAAAAGCAACGTGAAAGCAGAGATATTTTAGAAGCGTAAATCAATTAGACATCTGGTAGAAATTAAATATGCGTGACCTGAAACCCTTGTAGAGACGTTCCATGGAACGTCTCTACATTCATTCCTACCAGATGTCTATTATTCCCAGTTATCTGACTTGTGACTTCCCTAAAGGGGCTGACGCATCTTCTCCAAAAGATCGCTCCTCTTCAGGTAATAAATAATTTAAGCTGTTGGTGAGATTAGCCACTAAAATAGAACTGATATTTTCTGAGTTAATTCCTGCCCATTGCTGTCAACTGTTTTAATGATCAGTCTTTAACCAGACATGATATAACTTATCATCAAACGAATATCAAGCTCTTTATTTTATGGTGAAGCGATCGCTCCAGGCATCCCCTTCTGGAATTCAACAGGCTAAACGAGCGTTCGCTTTGAAGGGTTGGACTCAGGAAAATTTGGCAGCAGAGGTGAATTTAAAAACCCGTCAACCGATTTGGCGATTTTTTGCGGGAAAACCCGTTGATCGCCAAATCTTTACAGAAATTTGTTCAATCTTAGATTTAGATTGGCGAGAGATGGCGGATAATGCACCTGCGGAATTTCCTGAACCCGGAAGGTTGGCTGAAACTGCCTCTCTGGATATTGATAGTCTGGTGCAACAGGTGCGATCGCAACGTCGGGACGCTATTCAAAATCAGTGTGGTATCTTGCAGCTATTAGACATCAACCGTCCAGTGAAGATTGATGATATCTATGTGGATATTAATATTTTGGAAGAGATTGCCAGTCAGCAGTGGTTTGAGATTGCTGACCTGCAAAACTTGAAACCCGCTGAATTTAATCATGTGGGATTGGGAGAAGTTAATCAGAAGCAAATACCAGGGATGCGGGCTGTTAAAACTTACTCCAAACTCAGAGTCCTTGGTAAACCGGGAGTAGGCAAAACCATCTTTTTGCAACATCTAGCCACTCAGTGTAATCGGGGTGAGTTCGCTGTAAATCAAGTGCCAATCTTCATCGCCTTGATAGATTTTGCCGAAGAGTCCAGACATAATGGTAAATTCAGCCTGATGAATTACATTGATCAGGCATTACTCACTTCGGGAATTTCCCACCCGGCTGTGATTGAAACCTTACTGCAAGCAGGCCGAATCTTGGTGTTGCTTGATGGTGTGGATGAAGTCCTGAACCAAGACATTGCAGCCGTGCTGAGAGAGATTCGCAAATTCTCCGAAAAATATCACAAAAATCAGTTCGTGGTGACTTGCCGCACTGCCGCCCGAAAACCGCAACTGCGAGGCTTTACCGATGTAGAAATTGCTCCCTTTACCCAGGCTCAAATTACTACTTTTGCCCAAAAGTGGTTTGTGACACTTACCAAAACAACTGCTCAATCGGGACAAAATCAGTCTATTCAGTTTCTGCAAAAATTAGACTTGCCAGAAAATTTGCAGTATCGTCAAATGGCTGTTACGCCTCTGTTTCTGCATTTGGCTTGCTCAGTATTTCATGGTCAAAATAAATTTCCGACTCAACGGACGGAGTTTTATAAGCAAGGACTAGATTTGCTGCTGGGCAAATGGGATGAAGCCAAAGGCATTGACCGGAATGATGTTGATGGAGGGTTTTTATTGCCTCAAAAACTGAGGCTGATGAGTCAGCTTGCCGCTGTTACCTTTGAACAGGGACAGTATTTTTTTGAGCAACGCGTTATTGAGCAATATATTGGGGACTATTTGCGAAATTTGCCTGACGCAACCATAGAACCAGAGGAACTCCAACTCGAAAGTGAAGCAATGCTGAAAGAAATCGAGGCTCAACATGGGTTACTCACAGAACGAGCGCGAGGAATTTTTTCGTTTTCCTATCTAGCATTTCAAGAATACTTCACCGCTCGAAAAATTGTTGCTAGTGATAATCTCCGGGCATTAGAACAAGCATTAGCAGGATTGGTGAGTCACATCACTGATCCGCACTGGCGCGAAGTTTTCTTATTAACTTCTGCCATGTTGCGAAATGCAGATTCACTGGTGCAGTTGATGAAGCAGCAAATTGATGTGTTAGTCGCTCAAGACCCCTATCTGCAAGAATTTTTGATGTGGGCCAGCCAAAAATCTCCAACAGTTCCCACAAGTCCTGATGTTGCAACGTCACGAGCATTTTACCTTGCCCTTGCTAAGTCACCCCGGACAGCGGCTCAGTTAGCTTTAGCCAGCACCCTCGACGAGACGATGTTTTTAGATGCAGCCTTAGATACTTTGCTGCTAGAGTCGGCAATTGATCATAATCAAGACTTTGCTTATGCCCATGCCTGTAGCGAAGCACTCAATAACATTCTGGTAATGGTTCTAGATGCTGGGTTTTATAAGTCTCTACAACAACTCAAAGACCAATTACCATCTTCAAGTCAAAACCGGGAAAGGCTTCAAGAATGGTGGCAGAAAAACTATTCAGCCTGGGTGGAACAGTTGAAAGGTGCTATTGCTCATCACCGGAATATTAACCATCACTGGCAGTTTAGCACTAAGCAAAAGCAAGTCCTGGAAAGCTATTACAATGCCAATCAACTCCTAGTTGATTGCTTGAATAGTAACTGCGAAGTTACAACGGCAATTCGGGAGGAAATTGAAGCCACATTGCTAGTTCCTCCACAGGAACTGGAAAATCAGGAATGGCAAGAGTATTTAGGAAAGACTTGTCCTGTTTGTGCCGAGTTTTAACACGTATGCTCTTTGACTAAATTTTGCTCTCCTAATTTAGTACACGACATCGCAAGTAAACCAACTATTCCAAATCGCTAAAAAGCTTACTCTGTATTCATTTTTAATTTTCAATTCTGCCTTGCGGTACTAGTTTTTATTACGTTTTGTATCGTATTCAACCATTTCAATCAATTCAATCAATAAATAAACCAACAGCCTGTCAAAGTTATTTTAGAAATAGAGTCGTTAATTTGACTCAATTCAGCAGTTCTCACATTAAAGCAGGAGCAGACTATGAGCTTAGAAGATAAAATCAAAGCAACCGTCAAAAATATTGAAGGTAAAGTTCAAGAAGCAGTAGGTGATCTGACTGGAGATCCTAAAGATCAAGCAGAAGGTAAGGCAAAACAGGTAGAAGCAGCAGTTCAACACACTGTTGAAAATGTGAAGGATGCTGTCAAAAAGACAATCGACTAATACCATTTCTTTCTGAATCTGCGTTCAATAAATTTGTGGTTCTTCGGTACTTACTATGCTAAATAAATTTTTTCAACTTTTTTAACCCTTTCTATATAAGGATTTAAGGTAAATTACCGAGATTTACCTTGAATTTGCCATAAAAACGGTGAAATCCTTCATTTTTCAAGGCTATGGCTTAAATAAACTCACATTTTGCATAACAAGTACCGAAGAGCCAAAAAATTAATTTCGCTGACTCCTAAATTCTCACCAAAAGGTTTTAGTTACTATGAGCATTATTGCTTGGATTGTATTAGGTTTAATTTCAGGTGCAATCGCCAAAGCGATTGACCCGGCTGCTAGAGGAAGCGGCATTGTGGGAACTCTGCTTCTAGGTATTATCGGTGCATTTGTTGGCGGTACGCTAACCACTCTGATCACGACTGGAAAGTTTGTACTGGTTGGTTCTGATCTCAGCCCTACTGGTATTTTCATTGCTGTTATAGGTGCTGTTATCGCTGTATTTGTTTGGCACAGAATTAATGGCAGATATTATTCCTAGACCCAATTAGTAAGTTTAAGTCTTTCTTTTATTGAAAAGAAATAAAGAAAATTAAATTTTCAAATTTTCTCTTCATCTTGGAGATAAATCATTAAACTTATATAACCTAAATTGATAGTTATAATCTTTCATAGTTTATAAAAGACTTCGCTTTTAATTCAAAAAAAACCAAAGTTAAAAAATTGAATAGTCACTTCTCAATTTGACTGCTCAGAGGCACATTCTTTTAAATTCATTTTCCTGCTCATTCCCCCAATTATTTTTGGCATTAACTATGACTAACCCCCAAAATCGCAATCCTAATAACAGTGAAGATAATATCAACAAAGAAAAGGCACAGTCCTACGGTGACGGTTATGTTGATGGTAACGTCGATGGCAACATCTCTAAAAACCGCGTTCAGCAAGAAATCCAAGAAGTTCGCAATGAAAATAATACCGCTGGTGGCTTAATCATTGGTATCTTTATCACCGCGTTGGTTGGAATCGCTGGACTTGCTTATTTCTTCTGGGGACGACCACAGCCAGTAGTTAACACTCCGGTAATTGTTGTACCTACTCCTGCGGCGCCTCAACAGCCAATTAAACAGACAACTATCATCGAAAAAACAAATACTATTGAGCGTGTTCCCGTTATCGTTCCGGCTCCTCAACAAAGTGCGCCTAACGTTAACGTTAAAGTTAATGTTCCTCAATCACAAGCACCTAAGAACCCACAGCCTGCTGCGGCTCCACAGAATACGACCATTAACATAGCTCCCCCAGCACCGTCTGTCCAGGCTCCAAAATCAACTCCTAGCGCAGAAACTCCCACCAGTCCCAAGCCCCAGGAATCTCCTAATTCTCCGAAAACAGGTGTTGCTGGCGATCGCACTTCAACAGATTCAAACCAATAGCAGAGAATTTTGATCAAAAAAGTGGCAAATTGACGATTTTGATTTAGAAAGTCTCAGGGATGTGATTGATTGCAAAAGCCAAGGCTTGATGGGTGTGACTAATGTTGTGAATTACCTCAAACCATGAATAAGACCCTCTCATTTTTACAGCATTACTTATTAATCTGGAGTTAATATGGAGAATCATCATGAATAAAGATCCTCATGAACAAAGCAATTCTGAACGGAGGCAAGAACTTCGGAGTGAAGAAGAAGCTTTCCGACTTCAACAAGAAGAGGGCCGGCTGGAAACTGGCAAACGAAGCGCCACATTTGCTTGGATTATCAATAGTATTTACCTTTTAGTGGGATTACTGGAGATTCTTCTCATATTATGCTTCTTGCTGCGAGTTTTCGGTGCAAATAAGCAAAATGCTTTTGCCCAGTTTATTTACAATCTTTCTGCTCCCTTCATTGCCCCATTTTCCACCTTATTTATTAGTCCTATTTCTGGTAGTGGAGCAAATATTTTTGATATCAATATCCTAATTGCAATTATAGTATATTCTCTCTTGGGCTGGATCGGTGTCAAACTAGTCAGATTTATCTATGCTCGATAGAGAAAAATTTCAAACCGAGAGCCTTTAATTATTATTTTTGCGTACAACCTGAAAAACAAAAATCCGTACTTTCTTTCATAGCTTAACTAAACTCACACAATGTTAAATTTAGTAACGTTGAATTAGTATAAACGTAATTTAAAAACATAGGTATTTAGAGGCATAAATCAATTACCCTGAGAATATACTTTTAATTATCATTGCGGACATTATTAAATTATGTATAAGCAATTGTTGAAACCAATTATTTTTGTCATTACAAGCATCGTCACTATATTACCACAGGTAACTATTGCCGCCCCAAAAGGTTTTCAGTCTCCTACTGGTAATATCTTCTGTGAGTTAAGTGAAGGAGAAATAAATAGTTTGCGCTGTGAAATCAGTAGTTCACTTAAACCCACACCTCCACAACCCTATCCTGGATATTGCGAGTTTGACTGGGGAAGGGGATTTTTATTACCTGCTGACGCTAGACCAGAAATTTTGTGTATTAGTGATACCATTGCTGATCAGAATAAAAACGTTTTAGCTTATGGACGGACTTGGAACAATGGTGGTTTCAAGTGTATATCAGAAAAAACTGGTTTAACTTGTACCAATAGAAATGGTGTTAGTGTTTTTCTCAGTCGGGAAAAATGGCGTGTGTTTGGTCTTTCTCGACCTTAGTGAAAATTTGCAAAAATTTTCGTAGTTAGGACTGAAGTCCTGACTACAAACTATAAATCATCAAAGTGATTTAGACATTTTGCTCTGTGGTTGGTTTTGAAAACCCCTACTATTTCCATACAGCACTTCCAGGTGTTATGAGGTATAAGAACCCCACCCCCAACCCCCTCCCCGCAAGCGATGAGGGGGCTAAGATGTACCTCATAAGAGCGGAAACCGCTGTAAAACACAGTTTTCAATTTCATCACATCAAGGGCAAAAACTACTACACGAGTAAAGTCCAGATGGTGCGTGGACTAATGAAAAATCAAGAGTTTTGTCTGTGTGGTTCAGCGACTTCCAGTCGTCATTTTCTATAAATCTCGTTAAAATAAGAGGTATAACCTTTTGGAAGGCGTTCCCAGTCTCTGACTGGGAACGAGAAGTGGAAATTATTTTAAAGGTATGAATCATGACTGCTGTAACTTTACAAATACCAGAATCGTTAAAATTTACAGACGATGAATTTGTGGAAATAGTCGCCGCTAATAAAGATTTACGTTTAGAATTATCACATCAACGAGAATTAATTGTTATGTCACCAACTGGAGGAGAAACGGGAGATAGAAACCTAGAATTAAGTGGACAAGTTTGGTATTGGAATCGCAAAAATGGCTTAGGAAAAGCTTTCGATTCTTCCACTGGTTTTAAATTACCTAATGGTGCGACTCGTTCCCCAGATGTGTCTTGGATTAAAATAGAAAGATGGAATGCACTCACACCGGAACAAAGAAAAAAGTTTTTGCCTTTATGTCCTGATTTTGCAATTGAATTAGTTTCTGAAAGTGATGATTTAGAAGATACCCAAGCAAAAATGCGGGAATTTATAGCCAATGGTTTGCGTTTAGGGTGGTTAATTAATCCTAAAACCAAACAAATAGAAATTTATCGTCAAAATCAAGAAATAGAAGTTTTACAATCTCCTGCAAATTTATCTGGAGAAGATGTATTACCAGGTCTTATTTTAGATTTACAGCCGATTTTTCTTTAAGTTCCAGTTAAGGCTTTCCCATTATCTAGCATCAACAGTCATTGTAGTAGTTTTAGTTGAAGAAAAATCAGTTATTTTAGCTTTGGCGCTTAGAAATCGCAGCTAGCCCGGATTTCTCACAAGTGAAAAAAATCATTGATAAAGAGCGAAAAAAAGGAAGTTTATTTGATACATAAGTAGCAAAGATGAAAAAAGGAAATCTCTTCAGTATATAGTTGAGAAATTTCGTTAAATATAAAGAGCTA